>NZ_JBSFGU010000003.1:0-373167 GCF_053596725.1 Kitasatospora sp. NPDC001660
CCGCGTGCAGCACCGCGTCGTGGTGCTCGTACATCCGCGTCATCTCGGCCGGGCCCAGGCCGTGCGTCTGGCGGCGCAGCCGCCGCCGCACCAGCGCCGCCCCGCCCGTGCCCACGGCGAGCGCCGCCGCCGCACCGCCCAACAGGACCGGCAGCTGCCGGTTCACCGCGCCGCCCGTGTTCTTGACGTAGTACCCCACCGAGAGAAAACCGGCGACCGAACCATCCGGCCTGGTGACCGACACAGTGGTGTCCACGTCGGGTCCCAGCGGTATGTTCTCGGTCACGGTGTACGGCCCCTTCAGGGCCGGCTGGTAGTTGCCGTAAACGTGCTTTCCGATCAGCTCGGGATGGGCGGTCTGGGCGTAGCGGGTCCCGTCGGTGCCGAAGATCACGATGTAGTCGAAGCCGCCGCTCTTCTGCACGTCCACGGCCAGCGGCTGCAGCACCGCGGTCGGATCGGCGCTGTCGAGAGCAGCCGCCATCCCGGGATAGCGCGACAGCGTGACGGCCGCGGCGCGCGTGCTGTGCTCCGCATCACTCGTGGCGAAGCTGCGGGCCTGCAGGATGAGCGTCGTCAGGGCCGCGCCGACCAGCAACACAACGACGATCAACAGCCACAGGAACACCTGCCCGGCGACACTGTGCACCCGCAGCCGCGAAAAGCGCAGCCGCCCCCAGGCGGACCGGTCTTCCCCCGGTCCGTCCTGGGCCTTGCTCGAGGGCATGCTCCCTGTGTGCATCCAGGCTGTCCCCGCGTATCCGGGTCCTCCTCCTCCACGCTGCCACCCTGCCCGAAGACGCGCACGCGCGAAGCCCACGGCGGGCCAGGCAGATTGCCGGCCAGAAACTGGTGGCTGCGGCGAGGACACCACCGGGGACGCCCCCGGGGGTGGTGGGCTTGCCTGCGTCATCGTCGCGGATCCGGCCTGGCCGGGAACCGGGTACAGAACCCCGACCGCCGGCTCCGCGCGTGGTCTCATTTTTGGTCTCGTTCACCGCCGTTCAGGCGGGTTCAAACGGGCGATCACGCTGTACCGGGTGCGGGCCGGCGACATCGACGACCCGGAGCGCGGACGTTCACGCCGACCGCCACCACGAATGGCTCTGTCCCGTGGCCGGGGCGGAGCCATGTCCGTTGCGGCAGTTCGACACATCCGGCTCGCGCTGCTCCCAGCGGCCGTCAGCCGGTCGCCCTCGGAGGGCGTGTCATGGGGTGGTCCGGACCGGGAAGCCGGTCGGGCGGCCCTGGTCCTTCAGCCAGCCGAGCACCTGGGTGAGGGCCTCGACGGTCTGCTGGCGGTCGCCGCCGCCGTCGTGGAACAGCATGGTCGGGCCGAGGCCGATCTCCTTCTTGACCGTACCGACGATGGCGGCGGTGCCGGGCTTCTCGAAGTCCTTCGAGTCGATGTTCCAGCCCAGTGGGCGCATGCCGTTCGCGGCGGCGATGCGCCGGCTGTCGGGAGTGAACGAGCCACCGGGAGCCCGGTAGTACAGCACCTCGGCCCCGCCGGCGGCGTCCTCGATCATCTTCTTCGCGTCCAGGATCTGCTTCTCCTGGTAGGCGACGGGCTTCTTGTCCATGGAGGTGTCGTGGTCCACGGTGTGATCGCAGAGCCGGTGGCCGGCCGCGACGACCTGCTTGACCAGGTCGGGGTGGGCCTTGGCCTGCGGTCCGATCATGCAGAAGGTCGCCTTGACGCCGTACCGCTTGAGCACGTCGAGGACCTTCGGGGTCCAGACGGGGTCAGGGCCGTCGTCGATGGTGATGTTGACGGCGTTGCCTCCGGCCTCGGAGGCGTGGGCTATGCCGTCGGGTATTCCCCCCGGCTGCTGCGTACCGCCGTCGCCGCCCTGGGCACTGCCGTCGCTGTTGTGGCCGTCGGTGGTGGCGGGCTGTTCCTGTGCGACGTTCTGGTGGGGGGCACGGATCGACCCGGTGACCGTCGGAACGGCCCAGGCGGTCGCCGCCACGGCGACGACCGCCACAGCGAGAGCCACCCGCGAACGGTTGCTCCGGTTCCCCGTGCGCGCCTTGAAATCCATCGACCGACCACTTCCCCCGACTGCGTCTGCCAGCTCTCTGAGGTTCATGACGTGAGCGGGACCGGAGAGGGTTCCCCCCAGTTCGACGCGCATAGGCGGTCGCACATGGCCTGACAGTGTGCCGTGGCCGGCCTGGCGGCCCACCAGCACATGCGGGTGCGGCCTCGGACGCTGCGCCCAGCAGGCCGGCCCACGGGCTCACGAGCGGGCCGCTCAATGCGCGAACCCTCCCGTCCCCCGCCATCGGCCGGGGCCCGGCCCGATTCCTCGGGCCGGGCCTCCACCGGGGGTCAGGGGTGGTCGATCAGGGACTGGACGCCGTCGAGGATGCGGTCGAGGCCGAACCGGAGGGTGTCGACCGGGTCGGCGGGGTCCGCGGGGGCGAAGGCGCCGGCGGCGAGGGCGGCGGTGAGGGCGGGGAAGCGGTCGGGGCGGCGGGCCAGGAGTTCGCCGGTGAGGTGGGCCCATTCGCGGCTGTGGGCCTCGTCGAAGTCGAGTCGCTGTTGCACGTGGGTGCGGACGAAGCCGGCGATGAGGACGAAGACGCGGTGCTGCTGGGGGGCGGTCAGGCCGGTGGGGGCCAGGGCGGTGAGAGCGGCGTCGAGCCAGCCGAGTTGGTTGGGGCCCATGAGTTGGTGGCGCATCGCGGTGGCGGCCAGCAGCCAGGGGTGGCTGCGGTGGACCTGCTCGGACGCGCGCGCCCAGGCGACGATCCGCGGGCGCCAGCCGGGGCCGGCCGCGGTGAGGTCGGGGGCGTCGGCGAGGACGGATTCGACCATCAGTTCGACGAGCTCGGCCTTGCCGGGCACGTAGCGGTAGAGCGCCATCGCGGACACGCCGAACCCGGCGGCGACCTTGTTCATGGAGGCGGCCTCCAGTCCCTCGGCGTCCGCCAGGGCGACCGCGGCCTCGGCGATCCGCCCCGGGGTGAGGCTCGGCTTGGGGCCCCGGGTGGGGCGGTCCTGTTCGCCCCACAGCAGTGCGACGGCTGCACGCAGGTCACGCGCCTTCTCCTTGGGCATGAGGCCCTCCCTCTCCGATCGGGTCCGCCGGGGCCGTTGACGCCGGCGAGAACTGTGTATACCTTAAACACATCGAACTGCTGATGCCATAAACAGTTGGGGGAATCACCATGCTCGCCACCGTCCTCGCCGCCTGCGTCGCCACCGCCGTCGCCACCCCGGCCGCCGGGCTGCTCGGCTACCGCGGGCTCAAGCGCCACGCCAACGCCGAGCGGATGCGCATCACCTCGCCGACCGGGATCGACGAGGCCGGGTTCGTCCGCATCGGCGGCATCGACCAGTGGGTCTCGGTGCGCGGCGAGAACCTCGCCAACCCGGTGGTGCTGGAGATCCACGGCGGCCCCGGCGCCTCCAACCTGCCGTTCATCCCGCGCACCCGCCCCTGGGAGCAGCACTTCACGATCGTCCGCTGGGACATGCGCGGCGGCGGCAAGACCTTCGGCCACGGCGGCCCGGACGGCCAGGGCGAGATGAGCCTCGACCGGCTGCACCGGGACGCGCTGGAGGTCACCGAGTACGTCCGCACCCGGCTCGGCGTGCCGAAGGTGCTGCTGGTCGCCAACTCCATCGGCACCGTCCTCGGCCTGCGCCTCGCCCGCAACCACCCCGAGCTGTACTCGGCCTACGTCGGCACCGACCAGAACGTCCTCGCCGGGGGCCACCGGCACCCCGCGTACGACGCCCTGGTCGAACGCCTCCGGACGGCCGGCAAGCGCAGGGAGCTGGCCACCGTCACCGGGATGGGCCCGGACGCCACGGCCTGGAGCACCCACCAGTGGTCGGAGTTCAACAAGCTGGTCGTCACCACCGACCCGCTGACCTACGACACCATGAAGACCGTCGTGGTCCGCTCGCTCTGGTTCTCGCCCCTGCACACGCTGCGCGAGCTGCGGACGTACCTGAAGGGCATGACCTTCGCCGAGCAGCTCGGGCCGCAGGCGATGGGGGTCGACGAGTGGGCCGAGGGCACCGACTTCGCGCTCCCGCTCTTCGTCTTCCAGGGCGACAGCGACGTCCTCACCCCGCCCGCGCCGGCCCGCCGCCTCTTCGACTCCGTCACCGCGCCGGTCAAGGACTTCGCCCTGATCCGGGGCGCCAGCCACTTCGCGTCGTTCCGCGAGCCGGAGCAGTTCCTGGAGCTCATGCTCACCAAGGTCCGTCCGGTCGTCACGGGCGAGCCGGCCACCCGATGAGGCCTGGTGCGGCCCGGCGCCGGGGCACCCCCGGCCGAAGGCCGGGGGTGTGTCCGATTCCTTCAAGACGGGCGCCCGCGCCGCCGCCTAGCGTGGCGGGCATGAACACCAGCACACCGGCACCCCGGTTCGCGTTCGTCGGCATCGCCGTCTCCGACATGGCCGCCTCGGTCGCCTTCTACCGACGGCTCGGACTCGCGTTCCCGGACGGGGCGGAGCACGAGCCGCACGTCGAGGCCGAGTTGCCGGGCGGGTTGCTCCTGGTACTCGACGCCGAGTCCACCATCCGTTCGTTCCACCCGGGTTGGCGGCCGCCGGCCGGAGGCGGCCGGACGGGACTCGCGTTCCGGTGCGAGAGCCCCGCGCACGTGGACGCGGTGTTCGGGGACCTCGTAGGGGCCGGGTACCACGGGGAGTTGAAGCCGTTCGACGCGTTCTGGGGTCAGCGGTACGCCGTCCTGCACGACCCGGACGGGAACGGCGTCGACCTGCTCGCGGCGCTGCCGACCGGCTAGCGGCGGATCAGAGCGGTGAGCGGCAGCCCGGTCAACTCCCGTATGTCGCGCGCCAGATGGGCCTGGTCCGCGAAGCCCGTCCGGGCCGCCGTCTCCGCGAAGGGGACGCCGGCGCGGGCGAGGGCGAGGGCCCGTTGCAGGCGGAGGATGCGGGCCAGGGTCTTCGAGCCGTAGCCGAAGGCGGTCAACGAGCGGCGGTGCAGCTGCCGTTCGCCGAGGCCGACGCGCTCGGCGGTCGCCGCGACGGAGCGGCCGGCCGCCACGGACGCGACGACGGCGCCCAGCAGCGGGTCGGCGGGCCCGGCGTCCGCCGCGAGGCACAGGGCGAGGTCCTCCAGCGCGGCGGCCGGGTCGGGGGCCGCGTCGATGCGCCCGGTGAGGCGGCGCACCTCGGCGCCGGGGCGCAGGTCGGCCAGGTCGACGCGCCGGTCGCGCAGCTCGTGCGCGGGCACGCCGAGCAGCGCGGGGGCCGTACCGGGGGAGAAGCGGACGCCGGCCCAGGGGCCCGAGAACCCGCCCCCCGGGCGGTGGGCGCGGGTGTCCGGCCCCGCGACGAGGAGCCGGCCCTCCGTCCACAGCAGGTCCATGCAGCCGTCCGGCAGGACGGGAAACCGCGGCAGTGCCGGAACAGCCGCGCGCGTCCACACCACCGCGCCGGGGAGGCGGGACGCGCGCTCGGCGTATTCGGGGGCCACGCCCGGAAGGCTACGCCCGCAGGTGCCGCAGGACCGAGGCGGCGGCGCGGGCGATGGCGTCCCGCACCTCGTCGGTGTGGTCGAGGACCTCGAAGCCGTGCCGGCCGTTCGGGACGTCGATCAGCTCCAGCTCCGCCTTGTGCTCGCCGGCCGCCGCGACGAATCCGGCGACCGTCGCCGCGATCGTCTCCGCCTCCAGCCCGGCCCGGGTCAGCACGATCGGCAGCGGGCCGGCCCCGGCCACCGCCTCCGCCGGGCGGAAGCGCCTGTCGACGGTCGCCCAGCCGGGCAGCGGCGCGAGGACCGGGTAGCTCGCGGCCAGGCAGCGCAGCCAGGACGGCGGGGCGGCCAGCCAGTCGGCGGTCAGCAGCCCGCCGCCGGAGAAGAACCAGAGCGCGATCCGGTCGCCGTCCACGCGCGGGTCGGCGCGCAGCACGTCGATGGCCGCGGCGATGGCCTCGGCGGCGCGCGGGTACTCGTGCAGGCCCTGCAGCCCGTGCTCGACCGTCGCGCCGACGACGCCGAGGCTCGCCGCGTACCGGCCGTACCCGACGTAGATCGGCCAGTCGCGCGGGGTGGGCCGGGTGTCGGCGGGCAGGGGGCCGCCGTGGACGAACAGGACGGCGGGCAGCGGGCCTTCGGCCTCCGGCAGGTACAGGTCGAGGTTCCCGGTGCGCTCGTGCGCGCAGTCCGGCAGCGGGTGCTCCGCGGTGTCCAGGACGTGCGGGCCGGTGAACGCGGGTGTCTCGGCGGCGGGCGGCAGGACGATCCGGTGGCCCTCGCCGGCGGCGGCCCGGAGCAGGACGTCGGCGAGCTCGTCCGGCTGGGAGAGCATCGGCCAGTGGCCGGTGTCGAGGTCGAAGAAGCCCACCCGGGGGTCGGCCAGGAACCTGAACTGCGGCATGCCCGTGCGCACGATGGCCTCGACGGTGGCGATGTCGGTGCCGCCCGCGGTGCAGAGGATCCCGGAGGTCGGCACCGACGCGAGGGCGCCGGACAGCAGCAGGGGCTCGGTGAGGGTGGCGACGGGCTGCGCGGTGGCCAGGTCGGTGAGCCGGTCCAGTGCCTCGGCGGTGAGGCCGGCGACGCTCCCCCAGCGGTGCCACTCGCCCCGGCCGGGCGCCGGGAGGAGGCCGCCCGGGGGCCGGCGGGCCGGGTCGAACAGCAGCTCGCGGGCCGGTTGGTCCGGGACGAGCTGGACGGCCCGGTCGCCGTCCACCGGCAGGCCGGCGTCCAGGTAGACGATGCGGGTGAGCCGGTCCGCCCTCCGGTCGGCGGCACCGAGCGCCGGGTGGATGCCGTACTCGTGGCCGACCAGGACGAGTTCGGGGTCGGCCGCCGCGTCGATCAGGCGCAGGACGTCCTCGATGTGCGTCTCCAGGCCGGCGTCGCCCCGGCTGCTGAGCGTCGCCTCGTGCACCTCGGCGCCGGCCGCGCGGAGCCGGTCGCTCACCTCCCGCCAGATCCAGCCCCCGGTGAAGTGGCCCGGTACCAGCACGAACGCGGTCATGATTCGTCTCCTCGTCGTTTCGTCGCTTGTGATCGCCCGTCCGGCCCCGTCCGGCCGGGCACGCGGGTACCGTAGGAACTCCCCCTGAGGGAGGTTCAAGCCTTGCCACCGGCCGTCCTGTGGAGCATCGGTGAACTCGCGGAGCACGCGGGCGTCACCGTCAAGACCGTCCGCTTCTACTCCGACCGCGGCCTGCTGCCCGAAGCCGGGCGCAGCTCCGGCGGCCACCGGCGGTACGGGCCGGAGGCGCTCGACCGGCTGCGGCTGATCCGCTCGCTGCGCACGCTCGACCTGCCCGTCCCGGAGGTCGGACGGCTGCTGGAGCGGGACGAGACGCTGGGGGACGCCCTGGAGGACGCGGTGGCCCGGCAGTTGCGCGAGCTCGGCTCCCGACTCACCGCCCTGCGCTGGCGGGAGGCCGCCCTGCGGTTGCTGCACGAGTGCCCGCCCGAGGAGCGCGCCGACCGGCTCACCCTGATCGGCGGGCTGACCACCCCGCCGGACACCACCGCACTGGCCCGCTTCTGGCGGCGCGCGCTGCCGCCCCGGATGCCCGCCCGGCTGACCGCCGCGATCGTCGACGCGGCCGTCCCGCAGCCACCGGCCGACCCGGCGCCCGCCCAGGTGCTGGCGTTCGCGCGGCTGAACGCGCTCGTCTCCCGGGGCTGCTCCGGCGCCGGCGGCCACTCCCCCGCCGGCAAGGGAGGCTGCCCGAACGAAATCGCCCGCACCGACGGCGGGTACCGGCCCGCCGTGCTCTACGAGGGGCTCGGCGAGGCCTACGACCTGGCCTCGGCGGAACTGCGCGCCGGCCGTGACCCGTACGACGGCCCGGCACTCGACAACTTCGTCGCCGCCCACGCCGCCTCACGCTCCGTCCGGGACACGCCGGACTTCCGGCGCCGGCTGCGGGGCATGCTCGACGTCACCGACGATCCGGTGATCGCGCGCTACTGGGAGCTCACCGGCGAGCTCACCACGCCGGACGAGCCCACCCTCGGCCGGGCGCACGCGTGGCTGCGCGCGGCGCTGGCGGGACAGTTGGCGGCGACGGCCTGACCCGGCACGCGGGCGTCGCGCCGTCCACGGCGAGGTCCTCGCGCTCGCCCGTCAGGCGTCCGTCAGGGTGGGCAGGTCGCCGGAGGTCGTACCGGGGTCGATGATCCCGAAGGCGGCGCCCTGCGGGTCGCCGACGACCGCGAACCGGCCGAACGGGCTGTCCATCGGCTCCATGTGCACGGCACCGCCGCCCGCCCGCAGCCGTCCGATCGTCGCGTCGACGTCGTCCACGGCGAAGTACACGCTCACGTACGAGGGCACCTCGGGCGGCAGGTCGTCCGGCCCCATCCCCATCCGGCCGAGCACCGGCTGCTCGCCCACTCGGAAGATCTTGTAGTCGACCTGCTCGCTGTCCATCTTCTGCACGGTGTACGGGAAGACGGCCGGGAAGAACCCGTCCGCCTCGGCCGGGGCACGGGTCACCACCTCGGCCCAGGCGTACGAGCCGGGCGCCCCCTGCTTCTCGAAGCCCTCGTGCGTACCGCCCTGCCAGACGCCGAACACGACGCCGCCCGGGTCCCTGGCGATCAGCATCGTGCCGAACTCGCCGACCCGCATCGGGCCCATCAGCACCTCGCCGCCGTTGCCGCGGATCTTCTCGGCGGTGGCGGCGGCGTCCGGCGAGGCGAGGTAGAGGCACCAGGCGGACGGGGCCTGCCCGCCGTCCGGGCCCGGCATCGGCGGCACGATGGCGGCGACCGCCCTGCCGTCCGAGTAGGCCTGCGTGTAGTTGCCGTGCTCCGACGCGCTCTCGCCGAAGGTCCAGCCCAGGACATCGCCGTAGAAAGCCTTGGCGCCCTCCAGGTCGTTGAACATCGCGTCGGCCCAGCAGGGTGTGCCCTCAGGTAGCGCGGCCATCTCTCTCTGCCCTCTCGTGTGGCGGTATGCCCTATTTGCCCCCATTCCGTCACCCTAGCCAGTCCCCCGTCCGCACGCGCGCCCGTCCGCAACGCCCGCACACGACGCGGCCGGCCAGGGCACGCCCCGGCCGGCCGCGGACCGCACGGCTCCCGGCTACCCGATCGGCAGCGGCGCGCGGGCGCCCCTCGTCCCGAGCCCGGTCGGCCCGCCGGGCACCACGCCCGGCCGCGGCACCTGCGCGCCGCCCGCGGCCGCGGCCGCCTCGCCGGCGTGCGCCGCGACGCCGGGGTGCGCCGCCGACGTGCCCAGCCCGGTCGGCCCGAGCGCCAGGCCGCCGGTGGGGACGGACTCCTCCACCCGTGCCGCGTCGTGCCCTTCACGTCCGAAGTGCCGCATCAGGTCCTCCTCGGTGTACCGGTGGCACCCCTGGTGCCAGTTCACGATGCCCGCGATCCAGTTCTCCAGCTCCTCCACGTACCCGCCGAGCAGCTCCCGCGCCGCGCCGTCGAGCCCGAAGTCGTCGAACATGACGGGGAGTTCCTTCTCCGCGACGTGCTGGAACTGCGCGAGCCGCGAGTGCATCAGGTCGTCGACGATCCGGACGGCCGACGGGTAGTCGCAGTGGAAGAAGTTCTGGACCACCAGGGCCATGTTGTGCAGCTCGCCCTCGTACTCGATCTCCTTCTGGTACGAGAACAGGTCGTTCACCATGCACGCGTAGTCGGCCGCCGAGTTCTCCAGCGAACGCATCGCGCCGTGCTCGTACACCTCGGGCGGGACGACCTGCCCGTGACCGATCCGGCTGAGGCTCATGGTGAGGTCGGAGCCGAAGGTGGCCCGGCGCATCTCCAGGTAGTCGACCGGGTCCGGGATCCGGTGCTGCACCTGGTTGGAGAGCTCCCAGATCCAGCTGAGCAGCATGTCCTCGACAGCCTTGCGCAACGTCCGCCGGGCGTCGACGGTCATCGGCCCCGCCGTCCGCTCCCAGATGTCGGCCAGGCCGCGCTCCAGGGCGTTGGCCGGCTCCGCCGCCGGGCCGCCGTCGTCGACCGGCATGAACAGCGGCAGCCGCTCGACGGCGAGCTTGGCGCCGGCCAGGTCGCGGGTGCTCCCGTAGACCCGCGGGAAGTAGTCGTCGGCCCAGGTGCCCCACAGCAACCAGGCCGAGCCGATGTCGAGTTGGTCGACCGTGGCGTCCGGGTGCATGCCCGCCATGCAGAGCGGGAGGTCGTAGTCGCGGGTGGACTCGGCCGTCCAGAGCGCGGACCCGGGAATGCCCGGCAGGTCGTCCAACAGGCCCGTCCGCCGGGCCCATTCGACGGCCCGGTCGCGCGCGCCCTCCAGGTGCGGGCTCAGCGAGAGCGCGAACGGCACCCTGAACTCGGGCAGGCGGGACGGTCCGACGCGCCGGAACGGCACGTGGCCGTGCGAACGCGCCCGCCGCACCGCCGGATCCACCCCGCCCGGCCCGACGGGCACGTCCCGTGCGGGCACCTCCGGCACGGCCCCGCCGCCGCGCACCATGTCGAGTGCCGAGGTGCCGATCCCGCCGATCGCGAACGGGTCCCAACGACGGCCGGCTTCGGAGAGGTCGGACGGGTCGCCCGAACCCGCCGCCGCGCCCCCGCCGTTCATGTAGCGACTGGACCGCATGTGCCACTCGTGGCCGCCGGACTGCCAGTCCTGCAGGCCCTTGACGTACGTCAGCACCCTGGCCCGGCCCAGCGGGTCGAGCCCGGTCTCGGCGAACAGCACGGGCAGTTCGGTGAACACGGTGTTCTCGAACTGCTGGAGCCGCGAGGTGAGCAGGTCGTTGACCGCCTCGGCGGCCTCCTGGGTGGAGCACTCCAGGAAGCGCTCCAGCACCAGGATGCCGTTGCTCAGCTCGCCCTCGTCCTCCACCTCCCGCTGGTAGGAGAAGACGTCGTTGCGCAGGTGCACGGCGTCGGCGAAGGCGTCCGTCAGCACCCGCAGCGCGCGCGAGCCCGAGACCTCCTTCGGCACCTCGGCCCCGGCGGCCACCTCGACCAGCTGCGCGGACCACGGCGCGCCGCCCACCTTCCGGCGCATCTCGATGTACTCGACCGGGTTGGCGACCCGGCCCGCGTTGATGTTGGACAGCTCCCACAGCGACTCGTCGAGCAGGTTCCGGGTGCTCCCGGCGAACCGGATCCGCCAGTCCTCGCCCATCGTCGGCACGGTGCGCCGCCAGAGGTCGGCCAGGCCCGCCTCGACCGGGTTCTGCGGCTCGGGCACCGGGGTGGCCGGGTCGGCGGGCATGAACAGCGGCAGCCGGTCGAGGTGCGCCTTGCCGCCCTCACGGTCGTTGGTCCGCTTGTACATGTCGAGGAAGTGGTCGTCGAAGAAGAAGACCCACACGTACCAGTCGGTGACCAGCGACAGGACCTCGGCGGAGGCGTCGGGGTGGGTGTAGGCGCAGAGCAGGCCGTAGTCGTGGGCGTCCAGGTCGGCCCGTTCCCAGATGCCGGACCCCTCCAGCATGCCCATCTCCCGCGCCCAGACGGAGGAGTGGGCCCGGGCCTCGTCGAGATGGGGGTTGAGGCGTGCCGGGTGCGGCACGTAGAAGGACGGCAGTTCGAACGGCTGGGTCACGGCGGGCGAGCCTTTCTGGACGCGTCGGCTGGACCAAGAATGACCCGCGCCCCGGCCCGGCACCGGCACAACAAGAACAGTCATATGAGATGACCCGCCTGCTCGAACCTCCGGTCGAACTGCCGCCCGAGCCACCGCTCAACGGTGGCTCGCCTGTACGGAGCCGGGAGCCCCGCATCCTTGCCACACGCGCACCACCCACGAGCCCCCACACCCCCGAACCCCCGGCGGGACGGACCGAGTTCGGCCCGTCCCGCCGGGGGCGTCGCGCAAGGGCCGCTCAGGCCGCCAGGCCGAGGACCAGCGAGGCCGCGGCCGGCGCGAGGTAGACGAGAGGGAACGGGACGTGCGCGTAGCTGCGGGCGCGGACGACGGTGAGCACGGCGCCGGCGAAGTAGAGGATCAGGCCGATGGCGGCGAGGCGGCCGATCACGGGGACGAAGAGGCCGACCAGGAGGCCGGCGGCGCCCGCGGCCTTGGTGGCGCCGAGCCACACCCACGAGGCGCGCGGGACGCCGTACTCGGCGAGCGGCTCCACGACGAACTTGGCGCCGGCGAAGACCGCCCCGGCCGAGAAGCCGGCCATGAGGGCGCCGAGAACGGTGACGATGACGTAGGCCACGGACATTGAAGTGCTCCCCACTCGGTGGCTGGTTGGTCCGACACTCCTCCGACCCGCCGCACGCGGCGGGTGTGACAGCCGCGGGGGAAAAAATGTTCCGTCCCGCAGTGGGGTGTTGACACCGGACGCCCCCAACAACCGCTACGCCAACGAACAAACCAGCTGCACCAAGGCATCGATCCCCAAGACTTCCCCTCCTACGGGCGTGTTGACACCACCCCTCCCGCCCCTTCGACCAGACTGGGCGCCGACCCGACCAATCCACTCCGAGGAGGGGCCCATGAACGTCACCGTTCGGCTCGCACAGCAGCCCGAGGCCGACGAACTGCTCGGACGCAGTGCGCTCGCCGCGCTCATCGGCATGCTGCTGGACCAGCAGGTGCCCATGGAGTGGGCGTTCACCGGCCCGCTGACCATCGCCCAGCGGCTCGGACGGGACGATCTGGACAGCCACGAGATCGCCACCTACGACCCCGAGGAGTTCGTGGCGCTGCTCTCCGCGAAGCCGGCCGTGCACCGCTACCCGGCCGCGATGGCCAAGCGGGTGCAGCAGCTCTGCCAGTTCCTCGTGGCGCAGTACGACGGCGATGCCGCCGCGCTGTGGAAGGACGCCAGGACCGGCAAGGAGCTGCTGAGCCGGCTCAACGCGCTTCCCGGCTTCGGCAAGCAGAAGTCCCAGATCTTCCTGGCACTGCTCGGCAAGCAGTACGGCGTGCGGCCGGACGGCTGGCGCGAGGCGGCCGGCGCGTACGGCGAGGAGGGCGCGCACCGCTCGGTCGCCGACATCACCGGGCCCGAATCCCTCGTCCTGGTCCGGGAGTCCAAGCAGGAGGCGAAGCGCGCCGCGAAGGAGGCCAAGGACACCGCCAAGGCCACCGCCAAGGCCCGCTGAGTCGCCCGATCCACCGTCGGGGCACCCCGGACCGCCGGCTCAGGCCGCCGCCGGCCGGGCCGCGGCCCTGCGCTCGTCCGCGTCCGCCGGCCAGAAGTACACCGGCGGCGGACCGTCAGACCAGCTCCGGCTCCCGCCGCTCAAGAACCGCATCCTGCTCCGCACCCGCGGCGACGGCCTTCCGCCGCGGCAGCGCGAACATCAGCAGGAACACCACCACCAGCACCCCCGCGACCCACCACATCGCGTGGACGAAGGCCCCGCTGAACGCTTCCCCCACCGCCGTCGGCGCGACGACGTCGTCCATCGCCCCGAAGAAGGCCACCGACACCAGCCCGAGCCCGAGCGCGTTCCCCACCTGCTGCACGGTGTTGATCAGGCCCGACGCCGAACCGGCGTGCTCGCGCGGCACCTCCGCGAGGATCGCGTCGGTGATCGGCGCGACGATCAGCCCCATCCCGAGGCCCATCACCACCAGCGGCAGCGCCATCTGCCACGGCGCGATCGCCGTCCCGTACCGGTCCGCCTCCCAGATGTAGGTGAGCACGCCCGCCGCCATCACCAGCGCGCCCGTCTGGAGCACCCGGCGCCCGAACCGCGGCACCAGCTTCTGCACGGACAGCCCGGCCGCCGTCGAGACCGCGAGCGAGAACGGGATGCCGGTCGAGCCGGCCTTCAGCGGGCTCCAGCCGAGGCCGATCTGCATGTAGAGGGTCCACACCAGGAAGAAGATCCCGCAGGCCACGCCGAAGGTGAGCTGCACCCCGATCCCGGCCGCGAAGGACTTCACGCGGAACAGCGAGAGCTCCACCAGCGGCGAGCCGTCCCGCCGCGCCTTGGCCTTCTCGTACACCACGAACAGCGCGAACACCACGAGGCCGCCGGCCATCGACAGGTACCCCCAGAGCGGCCAGCCGGCCTCCCGCCCGTGCGTCAGCGGGTAGATCAGCATCAGCAGCCCGACGCTCGCGAGGGCCACGCCCACCAGGTCCAGCTTGAGCGCCTTCCCGGCCTTCGACTCGGCGATGAAACGGCGCCCGGCCAGCAGGCCGGCGAGGCCCACCGGCAGGTTGATCAGGAAGATCGGCCGCCAGGCCAGGCCGAAGAGGTCCCACTCGGTGAGCAGGGCGCCGATCAGCGGGCCGCAGACGGCGCCCAGTCCGACCACCGCGCCGAACATCCCGAACACCTTGCCGCGCTCCTCCGCCGGGAAGGTCGCGTGGATGATCGAGAGCACCTGCGGCACCATGAGCGCCGCCGTGCCGCCCTGGAGCACCCGCATCGCGACCAGCATGTCCGGGCCGGTGGCCAGGCCGCACAGCGCGGACGCGAGCGTGAAGCCGCCGATGCCGATCAGGAACAGCCGCTTGCGGCCGTAGATGTCGCCCAGCCGCCCGCCGGTGATCAGGCCGATCGCGAAGGCCAGCGAGTAGCCGCCGGTCACCCACTGGACGGCGCTGAAGGAGGCGCCGGTGTCCTCCTGGATGCTGGGGACGGCGATGTTGACGATGGTCACGTCCACCAGGTCCATGAAGGAGGCGACCATCACGATCGCCAGCGCGATCCACCTCCGCCGATCGGTGTCCACAGTGCTCATCACACGCTCCTCGTTCGTCTCGCTCGTCGGCACGTCCGAAACGGTAGACGGCATGTAGGCCAGATCCTGTCCCAGTTCTCCGGCATCCTGGACGGCATGACCGACACCCCGGCCCGCTTGCTGAACCTGCTCTCCCTGCTGCAGACCCCGCGCGAGTGGCCCGGCAGCGAGCTCGCCGAGCGGCTCGGCGTGAGCCCCCGGACGATCCGGCGCGACATCGACCGGCTGCGCGACCTCGGCTACCCGGTGCAGGCGACGATGGGCGCGGTCGGCGGGTACCGGCTGGTCGCGGGGACGGCGATGCCGCCGCTGCTGCTGGACGACGAGGAGGCGGTCGCCATCGCGGTCGGACTGCGGGCCGCGGCCGGGCACGCGGTGGTCGGCATCGAGGAGGCGTCCGTCCGGGCGCTGGGCAAGCTGCTCCAGGTGCTGCCCGCGCGGCTCAGGCACCGGGTGGGGGCACTCAACGCGGCCACCGTCCCGCTGCTCACCGGGGACGGACCGACCGTCGACCCGGACGGCCTCACGGTGCTCGCCGGCGCCGTCACCAACCACGAGCGCCTGCGCTTCGCCTACCGGGCCCGCGACGGTGCCGAGACCCGCCGCAACGTCGAACCCGAGCGCCTGGTCTCGACCGGCCGCCGCTGGTACCTGGTCGGCTTCGACCTGGACCGGGACGACTGGCGGCTCTTCCGGGTCGACCGGCTCCGCGAACCCTTCGCCACCGGTGCGCGCTTCACCCCGCGCCCGCTGCCCGCCGAGAACGCCGCCACGTTCGTGGCCGACAAGCTGCGCCGCCGGAACACGACGTACGCCATGGTCGCCACCGTGCACCGCCCCGCCGCCGAGGTCGACCGCTGGATGCCCTGGACCGGGGACTACCGGATCGAGCCGATCGACGACCGCACCTGCCGCCTGCACTCCCGGGCGGACTCGCTCAAGTGGCTGGCGTCCGGGCTGCTGCTCCTCGACTGCGACTTCGAGGTGCACGAGCCGCCGGAGCTGATCGCCCACCTGCGCACCCTGGCCGACCGCGCCAACCGCGCGGCCGACCGGGCGGGTTGAACCGGGGCCCGTCCTCAGACCCCGTACTCGGCGGTGAGCAGCGCCCGGCCGAGGGTGTGGAAGGTGAGGTGGAAGCCGACCTGGGCCGGCGGGGTGTCGGCGGAGACGTCCAGCTTCTCGACGTCGAGCGCGTGCACCGCGAACACGTAGCGGTGCGGGGCGCCGGGCGGCGGGGCGGCGCCGTCGTACTTGTTGCCCGGGAAGTCGTTGCGCCCGTGGAAGGAGGCCGCGCCCGGCAGGGCGTCGTCCGAGGAACCCGCGCCGCGCGGCAGTTCGGTGGTGTCGCCCGGCAGGTTGAGCGCGAGCCAGTGCCACCAGCCGGAGCCGGTCGGCGCGTCCGGGTCGTAGCAGGTGACGGCGACGCTCCGGGTGCCCTCCGGCAGGCCCGACCAGGCCAGCTGCGGCGAGAGGTTGCCGCCGGCGTGGATGAACTCCCGGGCCAGCGTGCCGCCTTCGGTGATGTCCTCGCTGCTCAGCGGGAAGGACGGCACCTCGGGCAGGAACTCGTACGGCAGCGGCGGACGCTTGCTCATGCTTGGGTCACCTCTCAACGGGCCCTGACGGCCTCGGACCTGGTGCGGCCTCGGCTGAATGACACCGTTCACTGTAATGGGGTGCACGTCCGAACCGGCGGCCCCTTACAGTCGGGTCATGGCCTCCAACCTCGCCCGCCTGCTCGCCGACTCCCGCCGCGCACTGTTCACGATGCTCGGCGCCCTCGCCGCCATCTGGCTGGTACAGGTGGCCAACTGGCTGGACGACTACCGCCTCTCGTACGACTACGGCCTGCGCTCGGGGCGGATCGACGAGCTGCCCGAGATGTTCACCATGCCGTTCCTGCACTTCGGCTGGGACCACATCGAGGCCAACTCCTGGCCGCTGTTCGCGTTCGGCTTCGTCGCGGCCTACCGGGGCATGCGGAAGTTCCTGCTGGCCAGCCTGCTGATCGTCATCTCCGGCGGCCTGACGGTGTGGCTGCTGGAGCGCCCGGAGGCGGTGACGGTGGGCGCGAGCGGCATGGTCTACGGGTACTTCGGCTACGTGGTGCTGCGCGGGATCCTCGACCGCAACCTGCTGGACACCGCCATCGGCGTCGTCATCGCCGCGCTCTACTCCTACATCCTGCTGGGCGTGCTGCCGGGCGCCCAGGGCGTCAGCTGGCTCGGCCACCTGGGCGGGCTGGCCGGCGGACTGGCCGCGGCCTGGCTGCTCCGGGGCCGCGCCCCGGAGCCCGCGCCCGCCGCACCCGCGGCCGCGCCGGAGACCACGTCCGGCAACGCCGCCCTGCTCAAGCAGCTGGACGACCTCGGCCTGTAGCCCACTCGGGCCTGTGGCCCGCTCGGCGCAGCCAGGTATGGACCGATACCGGCCCTCCGGCCGGCGTGGAAGGCACACCCGCCCCCTGCTCCGGAGCCGCACCGCGGAGTCGCCCGTCCTCGCCTTCGCCACCGACCTGATGCACGAGGGCCCCGACACCTTCTTCGGCCACCTCACCGACCGCGCCGGGGTCGGCGGCGTCACCCGAGGAGTACCTGTCGGCGACCTCCCGGACGGCCGACGGGGTGACGGCGGAGGACCATCGGGGCACACTCCTGGGCCGAGCGGGATCAGAACCCGCAGAAAACCTGGGGCAATGTTCGCGACATTTCCCATCAAACAGCCGCAAACGTCCACCTGCGGTTCACACCCGAGCGCGTGGCGGCGTCGCGGCTGCTGCGCCATCCGCCGTCCGAACGGTAGGCTTTCCGTGTGATCTTCAAGCGCATCGGCAACGGGCGGCCGTACCCGGATCACGGCCGGACCAGCACCCGCCAGTGGGCTGACGTCGCCCCACGCCCGGTGCGGCTCGACCAGCTGGTGACCACCAAGGGACAACTCGATCTCGAAACCCTGCTGGCCGAGGACTCGACCTTCTACGGGGACCTCTTCGCCCACGTGGTGAAGTGGCACGGCGACCTCTACCTGGAGGACGGGCTGCACCGGGCCGTGCGGGCCGCGCTGCAGCAGCGCCAGGTGCTGCACGCCCGCGTCCTCGAAATGGAGTGACGGGCTCGCCCGCACGCTTCCGGACCGCTCCCTCGCCGCCACGGCGGGAGGGCGGTCCCGTCGTGCCCGGACGCCTCCGCGCGCCTCTCGCGTACCCCCTTTCGGGTAGCGAGGTACTCCAGATGATGATCGTTTAGTACCTTCGCGGGAATCCGGCACTAATCTGCTGACTACGGCCGCGACCAGGGGAACCGTCCCCGTCGGCCGACTCGTCGTCATCCCGAGATCCCGAGCCATCCCGACCCCGCCCCGGCACGAGGGGGAGACAAACCGTGAGCATGTTGACTCCCCAAGGCCTCAAGGGGAAGCAGTACCGCATCACCGGCAACGCCTATCCGCGCCTCGGCCGGCCGCCGAAGAAGAGCCGCAAGGTGATCGCCGGGCTCGCGGCGCTGCTCGCCCTGGCCCTCATCGGGCTCGGCAGCGTGCAGCTCTACGACATCTTCACCAGCAAGAACAGGAACACCAGCGCGCAGGCCTGTGCCACGCCCTCCGGCAAGGCGCTGGCCGCCCCCACGCCGGGGGCCTCGCCGGGCGCCCCCGCCGCCTCCGGCGCCCCGGCGGCCGCGCAGGGCGACCCGCACGCGATCCCGCAGCCGGCCACGGTCACGGTGAACGTCTACAACGCGACCACCAAGGCCGGCCTGGCCGGGCGGACCGCCGAGGAGCTGAAGAAGCGCGGCTTCACCATCGGCAAGGTCGGCAACGCCCCGGCCGAGCTGGACAAGAAGGTGCCCGGGACCGCCCAGGTGATCGCCGGTCCGGCCGGCGCCGGCGCGTCGACCCTGGTCAGCTCGCAGATCGCGGGGGCCACCGCCACCGCCGACGCACGGACCGACGCCAGCGTGGACTTCGTCATCGGCGACAGCTACAACGCGCTCCTGGACGAGACCCAGGCCGCCGCCGCGCTGGCCCTGGCCGCCAAGCCCTCCCCCACCCCGAGCGCCACCGGCAACTGCTGAGCCCGCGCGGCCCGTGAGGACGGAGAGAGCCCCCCGGCGGTGTGCCGGGGGGCTCTCGGTCGTTCGGGGATCTCGCGTCAGCCGGCGGTGCCGTACAGGCGGTCGCCCGCGTCGCCGAGGCCGGGGACGATGTAGCCGTTCTCGTTCAGCCGCTCGTCCAGGGCGGCGGTGACCACGGTGACCGGCAGGTCCGCCAGCTCCCGCTTCATCACCTCGACGCCCTCCGGCGCTGCCAGCAGGACCACGGCGGTGACGTCGGTGGCGCCGCGCTCGATCAGCATCTTGATCGCCGCGACCAGCGTGCCGCCGGTGGCCAGCATCGGGTCGAGCACGTAGACCTGGCGGCCGGAGAGGTCGTCCGGCATCCGGGTGGCGTAGGTGGAGGCCTCCAGGGTCTCCTCGTTGCGGACCATGCCGAGGAAGCCGACCTCGGCGGTCGGCAGCAGGCGGGTCATCCCGTCCAGCATGCCGAGGCCGGCCCGCAGGATCGGCACCACCAGCGGACGCGGGTAGCTGAGGCGGGTGCCGGTGGTGACCGCCACGGGCGTGGTGATCTCCACCTCGTCGGTGCGGACGTCCCTGGTGGCCTCGTAGGCGAGGAGGGTCACCAGCTCGTCGGTCAGGCGACGGAAGGTCGGCGAGTCGGTGCGCTCGTCGCGCAGGGTGGAGAGCTTGTGGGCGACCAGGGGGTGGTCGACGACGTGGAGACGCATGTACCGAGGTTAGCCCGGCCCTGGACGCCTGTACGACACGCCGCGGGCCCACGGCGCGCGGCGGGGGCTCACTCTGTCGTGACACGCCGTGACGCACCGCGAATGTCCGGCCGGAACCGGCCGCTGTGGTATCAACCGGGCCGATCTGGGAATGTCACGTCTTATGACGAGCAACCCGAACACCGGGGGCGGCTCGGCGGAGGAGCCCAAGGGCCCCTCGGGCGGCCGCGCGGGCCCGTCCGCGAGCCCCCCGGAGACCGAGGCGGCGCGCCGCAAGCGGCGCGCCGTCTTCCTCCGCGAGCTCGCCGAGGCACGCGAACTGCGGGAGCGGGTCCAGCCCAGGCGGACCAAGGAACGGCGGATGCGCGAAGCGATGCGGATGCGCACCTTCCGGATCTGAAGAACCCCCGAACGGCCCAGACCCACCATTCGACCGTCCTCGGACGGTCCGGGCGGCGTGGGACCGGCCGTCGACCGACGCTTCCGACACGACCTGCAAAGACGCGCTGCCGAACACCCCCCGCAAGGGCGGGCTTTCTGTCACGATTCCGATGGGACGGTCCGAACAGCGGACCGCCTCTGGCGCGGGGGCGGCCAGATGTTCGCGTCGCCCGTGCGCGCCGACAGCCGAGACCGATGATCTTGGGAGTGTCCCTGGTGGCGTACTTCGCTGCAGTGCTTGCTCGCTCCGAGGACGGGTGGGATGTGAGCGAGACGGAGCTCGACGACGTCGAAACCCTGGCCGATCTGGCAGACCTGGCCCGCGACGCCGCGCAGGACGACGACAGCGTCCTGATCTTCATCGAACAGGAGGACGCCTGGTTCGCCATCGTCCGGGTGGACGGCGAGGAGGATCCGCGGATCTTCGTGTCGGACGGCGCCGCCGCCGCCCGCAGCTCGTACGGCTCCGTCCTCACCGACGAGCTGGTCGACCAGGCCGGCGAGAGCGAGTTCGGCGACCTCGACCACCTGGTCGTGGAGCTGGAGGACAGTGAGGAGGCCGAGGACCTGGACGACGAGGCCGCCGACGACACGGCCCCGCACGGCGGCGTCCCGGTCGGCCCGCTCGGCGACTCCCACCTGCTGACCGAGTTCGGCCTGCCCTCCGACGAGCTGCTCGCCCTCAGCGGCGAGGGCGCGGTGCCGGGCGACGCCCTGGAGGAGATCGCCGAGGCCCTGGGCTGCGGCGAGGTCCTGGAGGCGGTCCGGTAGCGGGCAGCGGCCCGAGAGGTGTCCGTCGCCGGATGCCCGACACTGGATGCCATGCAGTCCGCCACCCCCGCAGCCCCCCTGATCGCCCCGCTGCCCGCCCCCGTCCGCCCCGACCCGGTCCGTGACCGCTGGGCGGCGCCGATGCGCCTCGCGATGGCCGAGGCCGCCCTGGCGCCGGTCACCGGCGACGTCCCGGTCGGGGCGCTCGTCCTGGGCCCGGACGGCGAGGTGCTCGGGCGCGGCCACAACGAGCGCGAGGCGGTCGGCGACCCGACCGCACACGCCGAGGTGGTCGCGATCCGGCAGGCCGCCGAGAAGGTCGGAGAGTGGCGGCTCAGCGGTTGCACGCTGGTCGTCACGCTGGAGCCCTGCACGATGTGCGCGGGCGCCATCGTGCTGTCCCGCATCGACCGGGTGGTCTACGGCGCCCTGGACGAGAAGGCCGGCGCGGCCGGCTCGCTCTTCGACGTGATGCGCGACCGGCGGCTCAACCACCGCCCCGAGGTGATCTGGGGGGTCCTCGCCGACGAGTGCGGCGAGCAGCTGCGCGCCTTCTTCGACACCCACCGCTGAGGGTCCGCCGGGATACGGATTTCGTGACCGCGACACCCGTCCGGTAGAGTTCCTCTCGGTAGCGTGTCCGAGCGGCCAAAGGAGCACGCCTCGAAAGCGTGTGTGGGGGCAACTCCACCGTGGGTTCGAATCCCACCGCTACCGCTGGAAAGCCCGAGGGCCCGTCCGATCCGGACGGGCCCTCGGCGTTCTTCCGTGCACCCTCGGAACGCGGAGAGGACTCCGCACCCGGGCCGGTGTCCGCCAACGCCCTTGTCGGGTACGGAGCCTGGAGGGGGAGCGGTTCGGGGGAACCAACCGCTCCCCCGGCGGAGTCCCACGACCGGCGCCGCGGTCGGGGGAGGAGCCGCGACACCCGGTCCCACAGCGGGGAGCTCCGGATCCACGCACCGGGATTCCTGCCGGATCCTCGGTGCGTCATCCATCCTGCCGCCCGGTTCGCGCACGGGCACCCGGAGAAAGGCCCCAACTCGTGGGGACCTTCGTCCCGCCGGGCGAACGCGCCACGCACTTGATAGCCCGTCCGGTGGATAAGCTGCCCCTGCAGGGCCGCTCGGGGACCCGGATGACGGCGGCCCACAGCTGGGAGGAAGGTCACCCGATGGCGCAGGCGAAGAAGATCGGCATGATCCTCCTGCTCGTCTTCGTCCTCTACTCGATCATCACGTCGCCGGCCCGCTCGGCCGAGCTCGTCCAGCTGGGCTTCGAGGGCATCTCGAACGCCGCCAAGGCCGTCGGCACCTTCATGACCGGCCTGATCAAGTAGCCGCCGGTCTCGAGGCCGCCCCGGCGCACGGGCTACGGTGGGCGGGACCCTCATACCCCCGTCCGCGAGGAGCGGCATCGTGATCCGGCACCTGGTCCTGTTCAAGCTCAACGAAGGCGTCCGCAAGGACGACGAGCGCGCGCTCGCCGGCGCCAAGGCGTTCGCCGAGCTCGGCTCGGTGATCCCCGAGCTGCGCGAGTGGGAGTGCGGCTGGAACACCACCGACCGCGACATCGCGTACGACTACGCGATCAACAGCCTGGTCGAGGACCGCGACGCGCTCCAGGCCTACCTGACCCACCCGGCCCACCAGGCGGCGGCCGGCCAGTGGCGCGAGTTCGCCACCTGGGTGATCGCGGACGTCGAGGTCTGAGAGCACCGTCCGCCCCGGGGCGCTTCCCCCGGACGGACCGCGGCGTCCCGCCCGAGGTCCGGGCGGGACGCCGCGCTCCGCCCCGGAACGATCCTTGCGGCGCCTCACCGCCGGGCCCCGCGAAGGCCCGGTACCGCATCAACACACCTCCGCCGGGTGCTTGCCCGACCTGTGCCCGCCTTGTGATGCTATGACCGGTTTTGCCGGACATGGCGAGGTGAAGAACCAGCCGCGACACCCAATCCGCCAGGGCCCGCCGTAGTCGACTTTGGGAGGGGTGACGTGTCCGTGGACGAGGTGCTGGCGGGGATCATCAGCCCGGCCGGCGAGCTTCGGCCGGACGGCCTGCGCGGCTCCGGCGGCCGTCCGGCGGTGGACGTCCGGACGCTGACCCGGGTGCTGTTCGAACGCCTGGCCGAGCTCCCCCCGGACGCCCCCGAGCGGGAGCGGGTGCGGGCCGCTCTGATCGAGGTCAACATCCCGCTGGTGCGCTACGCGGCCACCCGCTTCCGCAGCCGCAGCGAGCCCATGGAGGACGTCGTCCAGGTCGGCACCATCGGCCTGATCAACGCGATCGACCGGTTCGACCCCAGCCGGGGCGTCCAGTTCCCCACCTACGCGCTGCCGACCATCCTCGGCGAGATCAAGCGCTACTTCCGGGACAACGTCCGCACCATGCACGTCCCGCGACGGCTCCAGGAACTGTGGGTGCAGGTCAGCGGCGCCATGGAGGAGCTGACGGTGCTGCACGGGCGGACCCCCAAGGTGCCCGAGATCGCCGCGAGCCTGCGCATCCCCGAGGAGGACGTCCGGGCCTGCCTGGACGCGGGGCGGGCCTACAACGCGGCGTCCCTGGAGGCGGCGCAGGAGCACGAGGGCGGGCTCGCCCTGCTGGACCGCCTCGGCTACGAGGACTCCGCGCTCGCCGAGGTCGAGCACCGGGACATGGTCCGCCACCTGCTGGTCCAGCTGCCCGAGCGGGAACGGCGGATCGTCATGCTGCGGTTCTTCGCCAACCTGACCCAGTCGCAGATCAGCACCGAGCTGGGAATGTCCCAGATGCACGTCTCCCGGCTGCTCTCGCGGATCCTGACGAGGCTTCGAACCGGCAACTCCTGGGAAGACTGACATCGCTCCGCGTCACCACCGCGTGACATCTTGCGACGACCGGGTTTGCCGGGGATCGTGTGCCGGTATGGAGGGGGAGGGCCTTCGGCGGGAACATCCGCGCGTCGACGCCCGTTCAACCGTCAGTCACAAGGGGGTGGGCGCATGTCCGGAGAGCTGGGCACTGCGGAGATCCACGCTGGTCAGGCCACAGGCATCGCGGTCGCCGAGGACCGGGTCCCGCTGCAGCGGGGGCCGTCCACCGCACCGCCCGTCCCCGAGGCGCCCGTCGCGGCGTCACCCGGCACCGGGCTGGACACCCGGACGCTCTCCCGCTCGCTCTTCCTGCGGCTGGCCGCCCTGGAGCCCGGCAGCGAGGAGCACACCTACGTCCGCGACACCCTGATCGAACTCAACCTGCCGCTGGTCCGGTACGCCTCGGCGCGCTTCCGCAGCCGCAACGAGCCGATGGAGGACATCGTCCAGGTCGGCACGATCGGGCTGATCAAGGCGATCGACCGGTTCGACCCCGAGCGCGGGGTGGAGTTCCCCACCTTCGCGATGCCGACGGTGGTCGGCGAGATCAAGCGGTTCTTCCGGGACACCAGCTGGTCGGTCCGGGTGCCCCGGCGGCTCCAGGAGCTGCGGCTCGCACTCACCAAGGCCGGCGACGAGCTGGCCCAGCGGCTGGACCGCTCCCCCACCGTCCCCGAGCTGGCGGCCTGCCTCGGCGTCAGCGAGGAGGACGTGGTCGAGGGCCTCGCGGTCGGCAACGCGTACACCGCGAGCTCGCTCGACTCCAGCCCCACCGAGGAGGACGGCGACGGGCCGCTGGCCGAGCGGCTCGGCTACGAGGACCTCGCGCTGGAGGGCGTCGAGTACCGGGAGTCGCTCAAGCCGCTGCTGGCCAAACTGCCGCCGCGCGAGCGCCGGATCATCATGCTGCGCTTCTTCGGCAACCTCACCCAGTCGCAGATCGGCGAGGAGATCGGGATCTCCCAGATGCACGTCTCCCGGCTGCTCACCAAGACCCTCACCCAGCTCCGGGAGGGGCTCATCAGCGAGGGCTGACGGGCCCCGCGGGGCTCAAGCCGCCTCGCCGTCCAGCAAGTTGTTCCGGAGCCCGGCCAGCACCTCGTCGTCCAGCCCGAGGCCGTCGCGCCAGAACGCCCCGAAGTCGGACCAGCCGGCCTCGACCTCCTCGAAGGCCGCGGCCAGGTAGGCGGGGTCGGCCCGGAACACCGGCAGCAGCAGTTCCGGCTCGCGCATCAGGCCGCGGGTGCCGAAGTCGTCCATCACCCGGCCGACGACCGGCGCCGAGCGCTCGTTGGTGAGCAGGTAGTCGGCGAGGACGGTCTCGTGGTCCACGCCCAGTGCGGTCAGCAGCAGCGCCGCGAGCCAGCCGGTGCGGTCCTTGCCGGCCGAGCAGTGGAACAGCAGCGGCGGGCCGTCGGGGGCGGCCAGCAGGCGCAGCGCGGTGGCGAAGCGCTCGCGCGCGAGCCCGTCGGTGACGAACCAGCGGTAGAGCCCGGTCATCATCGCGGCCGCGCGGCCGTCGCCGAGCAACGCGCGCTGCTTCTCCGGGCTGCGGTCGGCCAGGGCGTCGCGCAGCGTCACGTAGATGTCGAAGTCAGGTGCGAACACCGGGAGATGGTGCAGGGTCACGCCGCCCTCGGCGTCCGGTTCGACGGTCACCGCGGTGCCCGGGGGGAGGTCGGCGGCGACCTCCGGGACGGGGAGGCCGGGAACGCGGTCGGGGCCGGCCTCGCGGACCTCGTCGAGGCTGCGGAGGTCGACCACGCGGCGCAGGCCGAGGGCCCGGAGCGAATTCAGGTCGTCGCCGGCGACATGGTTCAGGCCATCGCTGCGCAGGACCGTACCGGGCCGGAGGACCCTTCCGTCAGCCGTCCGACAGCCGCCCAGGTCACGGGCGTTGACCGCACCGCGCAGTCCGAGACTGCGCCCGACCTGGGGCATTCCACTCCGGTTGGACGCGGCATTCCGAACGCCGCCGATTGTCCCGGCCTCGGTCCGCTGATCGGCCATGCGGGAGCCTCCATTGCATATTCGGACTGTCACATGGCACAGAGGTGCCCGATATTGCATGAACCTGCCCAATGGGGCGGCGAGATGTGCAAGAGTGTCATGCGCAACGACCACAGTGTAGGTGTCCGGCGCGCCCCACCACGTCGCCCGGTTGGTAACAACGCTTGGTAACCAGCTGTAGCACTCAGGTTCCGGTTTTTCATTTTCAATTCATCATTTGCATGGCCGGTGCTGTTCCGGTCACAATCAGCGCCTTCATGGCTTCGCCATGAACGTTGGTAACAGGTTTGCTGCACTCTCGCCCAATTGGTCCCTCGCGGAGCCGACCCTCGACCAGGATGGGCGCCGGGCAGCCTGCTGCCCGCGAACAGCTACAGGGCAGGCGAGCGCAGAGCAGCGAAGCGCCTGCCCCAAGGGGAGGATCACCATGGGTCGAGCGACCCGAAGAGTTGCCGCCTACGCGGCAGCAGTTCTGCTGGCCAGCGGCCTGCAGACCACCCTGGCCCACGGCGACACCGCGACGCCGCCGAGGATCGATCTGACCGTCCTCGTCATCGACGACGGCGGACCCTCCGTCGCGGCCATCACGGCCGAACTCAAGAGCCAGGGCACCCCGTACAAGGTCATCACCCTGAGCGACCCCAACCGCCCTGTCATCAACGCCGCTTTCCTGAGCGACACGATCAACGGGCAGCCGCGGGGCAAGTACCAGGGCATCGTCCTGCCCAACGAAAACCCCTTCACCAACTCGCCGGCCGAGATGACGGCAATCGCGACGTACGAGGCGGCATTCAACGTCCGCCAGATCGACGCGTACACGCTCGCCAGCCCGGCGGTGGGCCTGAACTGGGCCCAAAATCCCGGTTACATTGGCACCTTGGACGGTTTCCAGGCCGCCACCACCACGGCAGGCACTTCGGGCTCGTTCAGCTACCTGAAGGGCGCCGTGCCCTTCGAGGACAACGACCCGAACGTCAGCGAGAGCTACGGGTACCTGGCCACCCCGCTGGCGGGCCTCCCGTCCGGCGCCTCGTTCACGCCGCTCGTCGACGCCCCGATCCCGGGCAGCTCCTCGCGCGGCTCGCTGGTCGGTGAGTACACCCACGACGGCCGCAAGGAACTGGTCGTCACCTTCGTCTACAACCAGTACCAGCAGCAGTACCGCCTGCTGGCCCGCGGCATGGTCGACTGGATCACCCAGGGCGTCCACCTCGGGTACGACCGCAACTACTTCGCGGCCCACGTCGACGACGTCTTCCTCGCGGACGACCGCTGGTCCACCACCCTGAAGTGCACCCCCGGTGACGTGACCTGCCCGCCCGGCACCCCGGGCACCAGCAACCCGATCCGGATGACCCCGGCCGACGCGCAGTACGCCAAGCAGTGGATGGCCTCGAACAACTTCACCCTGGACATGGTGTTCAACGGTGGCGGCAGCGAGGACTGGAAGGCCGACAACAACACCACGGTCGACCCGACGGCGAACCAGATGATCGCCGACCAGAACAGCTACCGCTGGGTCAACCACACCTACACCCACCCGTACCTGGGCTGCGTCCAGGACGTCAGCGTGGTGCCGTGGCGCTGCACCAAGGACGCCTCCGGCAACACCGTCTGGGTCGACCAGAACACCATCTCGACCCAGATCAAGAACAACTTCGACTGGGCGGCCAAGAACGGCCTCAAGGTCGACCCGCAGGTCCTCGTCACCGGCGAGCACTCCGGACTGCTGACCGCCCCGCAGGAGACCAGCGACAACCCGTACCTGGCGCCGGCGCTGGCCGCCAACGGCATCAAGTTCACCGGCAGCGACGCCTCCCGCGAGCCCGCCCAGCGGGCCGTCGGCTCCTCCACGCTGACCGTGCCCCGCTACCCGATGAACGTCTTCTACAACGCCGGCTCGGCGGTCGAGGAGACCGACGAGTACAACTGGATCTACACCAGCAAGGCCAACGGCGGCAGCGGGATCTGCGAGAACAACCCCAGCTCCACCTGCCTGCCCAAGCCGCTGGACGTCAACACCGGCTTCCAGTCGTACATCGTGCCGCTCGAGGCCCGGATCGACCTCGGCCACGTGATGAGCAACGACCCGCGGCCGCACTTCATCCACCAGTCGAACCTCTCCGAGGGCCGGATCGTCTACCCGGTGCTGGAGAAGATCCTCGGCACCTACCGCTCGCTCTACGCCGACAACGCCCCCATCGTGAACCTCGGCGAGCGCGAGATCGGGCAGGAGTTCCAGAAGCGCGCGGCCTGGAACGCGGCCGTCGCCTCCGGCCAGGTCACCGCCTACAAGATCGGCAACAACGTCACCGTCTCCGCGCCGGCCGGCGTTCAGGTCCAGGCCACCATGCCGACGGGAACTACTCAGAAGCTGGCCATCGGGTCGACCGCCTTCGGTTCCGCCTACGCCGGTACGCTTTCCGGCTGGGTGGCGCCGGGCGCGCTGCAGAGCTCCATCACGCTGCAGCTGTCCTCGGGTGCCACTCCGGCGGCCCCGGCCGCCGTCGCACCGAGCGTCGCGGCCAAGTCCGTCCCGGCCCCGGCGCAGGCCGACAAGAAGGTGGTCCCCCAGGGCGTCGCCACCCCGGTCCCCGTCGGCCCCAGCGACACCACCCGCACCAAGGCTCCGGTCCTGGTCCCGGGCAGCGGAACCCCGGTGCCCGGCAAGGACGTCCAGCGGGGCGGCAACGCCGCCGGGCTCGTGAAGAGCGCCATGGTCTCCGGGGGGACGGCCGAGCTCGACAGGAAGTCCGCCGGCAAGCCCGGCTCCCGGTAACACGTAAGACCCGATGGTGGGGCCGGTGCCGGCGAACCCGGCCCGGCCCTGCCACGGCTCCCGTTCCGGCCACCCAGGCCGGACACCCGACGCAAGAACAGGAGGGGGGACAGGAGATGCGCGTCACCCTGCTCACCGAGGGGACGTATCCGCACCAGCACGGCGGCGTGAGCGTCTGGTGCGACCAGCTCGTTCAAGGCATGCCCGACGTGGACTTCGACATCATCGCCGTCACCGGAACCGGTCACGAGCCGCTCGCCTGGGAGCTGCCCGCCAACGTCCGGTCCGTCACCACCGCACCGCTGTGGGGCCCGGCCTCCGAGGCCAGGGCGCCGCGCGGCAGCGAGATGCGGCGCTTCCTCAACGCGTACGAGCGCTTCCTGCACTCCATCCTCGACCCGGTCTACACCACCCACTTCGGCACCGAGCTGTACGGCTTCGCCGACCTCGCCCGGCGCGGGCTGCTCAGCCCCGCGCTGCGCAGCGAGCGCGCCCTGCGCACCCTCCAGCACGTCTGGACCCGCGACTACCTCCCCACGGCCGTCTCCCGGCCCACCCTCCACGACGCCCTGAACGCCACCGACCTGCTCGAACACGCACTGCGCCCGCTCTCGGCCGAGCCGCCGACGGACGGCGTCGCCCACGCGGCCAGCGGCGGTCTGGCCACCCTCCCCGGGCTGATCGCCGCTCAGCAGTACGGCGTACCGTTCCTGCTCACCGAGCACGGCATCTACCTGCGCGAGCGCTACCTCGGCTACCGCACCGGCCCGTACCGCTGGCCGGTCAAGGCGCTGCTGCTCGGCTTCTACCGGATGCTCGCCGAGGAGAGCTACCGGCAGGCCGCCCTCGTCACCCCCGGCAACCGGTACAACCGGCGCTGGGAGGAGCGCGGCGGCACCCCGTCGGCGAACATCCGGACCGTCTACAACGGCGTGGACCCGACGGCCTTCCCGCCCGCCGGCCCCGAGCCGCAGACCCCGACCCTCAGCTGGGCCGGCCGGGTCGACCCGATCAAGGACCTGGAGACGCTCATCCGGGCCTTCGCCATCGTCCAGCGCGAGATCCCCGAGGCGCGACTGCGGCTCTTCGGGGGCACGCCCAAGGGCGGCGAGGCGTACCGGGACGGCTGCATAGCCCTGGCCGCCGAGCTCGGCATCGCCGACTCGGTGGTCTTCGAGGGCCGCGTCGCCGACATCACCGACGCGTACGCGGCGGGCAACGTGGTCATGCTCTCCAGCATCAGCGAGGGCTTCCCGTTCACCCTCATCGAGGCGATGTCCTGCGGCCGCGCGACCGTCTCGACGGACGTGGGCGGCGTGCGCGAGGCCGTCGGCGACACCGGACTGGTCGTCCCGCCGCGCGAGCCCGAGCCGATGGCCGCCGCCGCGATCGAGCTGCTGCGCGACGCCGAGCGGCGCGCCCGGCTCGGCGAGCAGGCCCGGCTGCGGGTCATCGAGCAGTTCACGCTGCGCCAGAACATCGACGGCTTCCGCGGCATCTACACCGAGCTCCTCGGCACCGCCCGCTGGATGCCGGGCGGCGTGGTGCCCGTCGCCGACGACGTCCCGACCGGCTGGGACCAGCAGCTCGCCACCGCCCGGCGCCGGCCCAGCGAGGTGGGCGCATGAGTGGTCCCATCCGTCTCGTCCCGGACGAGGCCGACGCCGACCGGACGATGCAGCTGCGCACGCTTCCGCGGGGGCGCCGCCGCCCGTCCCTGCCGGCCCGGCCCGCGCCGGAGGAGGAGCTCGGCCTCTCCGCGGACCCGCTGGACGAACTCGCCGAGCGGCTGCAGGACATCTGCGCCGACGCCGTCCACCCCTTCGAGATCGCGGCCTTCCTGGAGTCCGACGGCCTCTCCGACGAGCAGGCCGCCCTCCTGTACGGCCGCCCCGACGCGTTCACCGTCGCCGAGGAGCTGTTCGAGAAGGTCGAGCGCCGCTACCCCGGCCCGAGCTCCGAGTTCGCCAACCCCTGGCGGGCCGACCCCTGGCGCTGCGTCGTGCGCGGCCTGGTGTTCGCCCTGCCCGGGCTCGGCTACCTGCTCGGCGCCAACCTGTTCGCGGCCACCCGGATGCGCTTCGGCCTGCCCTCCGGCATGCTCGCGCTCACTGTCGCCACCGTCGCCAGCTGGGCCTTCAACCAGGCGCTCGCGCACCGCGCGTACCGCTGGCTCAGCCGGCTGCGGCGCCGGGAGTCCGCGATCTGCCTGAGCATCGGCGCACCGATCGGCGCACTGATCGCCTCGACCGCGGCGTACGTCGTCGGCGGGCCGCTCGATTCGCTGCTCTTCGCCGCCGGGCAGTCCGCGTACCTGGGCGCGGCGACCGTGCTGCTGGTGCTCGGGCGGGAGAAGTTCCTGCTGCTGGCACTGGCACCGGCCTCCATCGGCGCGGGCGTGGTGCTCGCGGCGGACGTCCCGCAGGTCGTCCGGACGGTGGTCCTGCTGACCTCGCTGGTGCTCGCCGTCGGCCTGGCCGCCCGGGAGCTGGTCCGCTGCATCCGCGGCGACAAGGACGCCAAGGACGCCGTCGCGGTGAAGCTCCAGCTCCGCCAGGAGATCCCGCACCTGCTGTTCGGCCTGGCCTGCGGCACCCTCACCCTGATCGCCGGCCTCGGCGTGACCATCCACGAGGCGGTCAGGACCGGCGCCGCGCACGGGACGCACACCACGCCCACCGGCCCGGCCATGATCGCCCTGACGCTCAGCCTCGGGCTCGCCGAGTGGCTGCTCTTCCGCTACCGGGCGATGGCCGTCGCCGCGCTGCGGGTCAGCCACACCTCCGCCGAGTTCGTCCGCCGCACCGGCGGGGTGCTGCTCGGCTGCCTCTTCATCTACCTCACCACCGTGGCCGCCCTGGACGCCGCCGCGACCGTGCTGTGGCCCGGCGCCCCCGCGCTCGGCGTCCCGCAGCTCGGCGCGCTGCTGCTCCTCGGCGGCTCGCTCTGGCTGGCGCTGCTCCTGAACGCCTTCGGGCTCAGCTGGAGCACCGCCCTCATCTGTCTGGCCGCCGCGGGTGCCGAGAGCGCCGGGCTGCTGACCGGTGCGGACCCGACCCTCCTGCAGCTGATCGGCTGCGGGACGGCCGCCTTCGTCCTCACCGCCATCGCCGGGCCCGTGCTCGGCCGCACCACCCAGCACCGCTGAACACCACCGGAACACACGCACGACCGAACCACGCGCACGGCTGGACGAGCACCGCCGCACCAGCCGGCATCATCACCGGCCGGGCTGCCACGACGCCCGGCCGCTCCCCCGAGAACCAGAAAGCGAATCACGCATGAGCAGCGTCGCCGTCACCGGAGCCGAGGGCTTCATCGGCTCCCACCTCGTCGAGACCCTGGTCGCCGACGGCCACCACGTCCGCGCGATGGTCCAGTACAACTCCTTCTCCTCCTTCGGCTGGCTGGAGACCCTGTCCAAGGACGTGCTGGACTCGGTCGAGATCGTCCTCGGCGACGTCCGGGACCCGGGCTCGGTCATCGACCTGGTCAAGAACACCGAGACCGTCTACCACCTGGCCGCCCTGATCGCGATCCCGTACTCCTACCGGGCCCCGCACTCGTACGTCGACACCAACGTCACCGGCACCCTGAACGTGCTGGAGGCGGTGCGTCACCTCGGCATCCAGCGCCTTGTGCACACCTCGACCAGTGAGACCTACGGCACCGCCCAGACCGTGCCGATCACCGAGGAGCACCCGATCAACACCCAGTCCCCGTACGCCGCCTCCAAGGCCGGCGGGGACCGGCTGGCCGACAGCTACTACGCCAGCTTCGAGACCCCGGTCGTGACGCTCCGCCCGTTCAACACCTTCGGCCCGCGCCAGTCGATGCGCGCCGTCATCCCGACCGTGATCGCCCAGGTCGCCGCCGGCCAGACCGAGATCACCCTCGGCGACCTGCGCCCGACCCGCGACTTCATGTTCGTCAAGGACACCGCGAACGCCTTCCGCACCGTCGGCACCGCGCCCGCCGACGCCGTGGTCGGCAGGACCTTCAACGCCGGCACCGGCGGCGAGATCTCGGTCGGCGACCTGGTCACCCTGGTCGGCAAGCTGATGGGCGTCGACCTCGTGGTCAAGGAGGACGAGCAGCGCATCCGCCCGACCAACTCCGAGGTCATGCGCCTGGTCGCGGACGCCACCAAGCTGCGCGACGCGACCGGCTGGGCCCCCGACTTCAGCCTGGAGCAGGGCCTGGAGCAGACCATCGAGTTCTTCCGGGACCCGGCCAACCTGGACCGCTACAAGACCGACATCTACAACGTCTGACCGCCGCACAGATCTTGCCAGCCCTGGTTATCAAGGTTCGTGTCCTGCGCATTCCTTCCGTGGGGGAAACACCATGCATGCAGTGATCCTGGCCGGTGGTAAGGGCGTCCGACTCCGCCCGTACACCACCGCGCTCCCCAAGCCGCTCGTCCCGATCGGCGACCAGCACGCGATCCTGGAGATCGTGATGCGCCAGCTCGCCGCCGCGGGCTTCAAGACCGTCACCCTGGCCATCGGCCACCTCGGCCACATCATCCGCGCGTACGTCGGCAACGGCTCCCAGTGGGGCCTGCGCGTCGGCTACGCCGTGGAGGACAGCCCGCTCGGCACCATGGGCCCGCTGCTCACCATGCAGGACCGGCTGCCCGAGCACTTCCTGGTGATGAACGGCGACATCCTCACCGACCTGGACTTCGCCGGAGTGCTCAAGCACCACGAGGCGTCCGGCGCGCCGCTGACCATCGCCACCTACGCCCGCCAGGTGAAGATCGACTTCGGTGTCCTGACCACCGAGTCCGGCAGCATCACCGGCTTCCAGGAGAAGCCGAGCATCGACTACCGCGTCTCGATGGGCGTGTACGGCGTGTCCCGCTCCGCGCTCGCCAAGTACACCCCCGGCCTGCCGCTCGGCTTCGACGAGCTGGTGCTCGACCTGCTGGCCGCCCAGACCCCGCCGTCCTCCTACGACTTCGGCGGCTACTGGCTCGACATCGGCCGCCCGGACGACTACGACCGCGCGAACGCCGAGTTCGCGAGCATCCGTCCGGTGCTGATGCCCTTCGAGACCAGCGGCGTCGCACCTGCGGTCACCGAGCTGCCCGTCCCCGCCGCGCCCACCACCGCGGACCCCGCCCAGGCGCCCGTCGCCACGGGCGCCGAGAGCGACGGACGGGCCGCGTGAGGATCCTGCTTCTCGGCGGGGACGGCTTCCTCGGCCGCCACGCCGCCGCCGTCCTGCGGTCGCTGCCCGGTGCCACCGTGCTGACCGCGGGCCGGCGGCCCGCTCACGACCTCCGGCTGGACCTGGCCACCGCCCAGCCCGGCCCGCTCGGCGAGGAGCTCGCCGCGCTGGCCCCCGACGTGGTGGTCAACTTCGCCGGCGCGGTGGCCGGCAGCGCGATCAAGCTCGCCGAGGTGAACGCGCGCGGTCCGGCGGTGCTCTGCGAGGCGCTGCAGCTCGGCGCCCCGAAGACCCGGCTGGTGCACATCGGTTCGGCCGGCGAGTACGGCGTCTGCGAGCCGGGCGGTTCGCTGTCCGAGGAGGCGGACGCCCGTCCCGTCGGCGTGTACGGCGCGACCAAGCTGGCCGGCTCCCTCGCGGTGGCCGGCTCGCCGCTGGACGCGGTGGTGCTGCGGGTGTTCAACCCGGTCGGCCCGGGGGCGCCGGCGGGCTCGCTGCCCGGCCGGCTCGCCGCCGAGCTGCGCCGGGTCGCGCCCGAGGGTGCCGACGGCGTCGTGAAGGTCGGGGACCTCTCGGCCCACCGCGACTTCGTCGACGCCCGCGACATCGCGCGCGCGGTCGGCCTGGCCGTCGCCGCGGACCGTCCGCTCCCCCGGGTGCTCAACCTCGCCTCCGGGCAGGCCAAGCCGGTCCGGGCGATCGCCGAAGGCCTGGTCGCGGCGGCCGGGTTCACCGGCCGGATCGACGAGAGCGGGGCGGGCTCCGAGCGCTCGGCCGCGGTCTCCTGGCAGCAGGCCGACGTGTCGGCCGCCGCCCGGGAGCTCGGCTGGCACCCCGAGACCGACCTCGCCGACACCCTGCGCGACCTCTGGCTCAGCACCGAGCCCGGCCCGACCCCGGTCGTCGGATGACCGGGACCACCACCGACGGCCGCCTGCTGGTGCCGCTGTACGTCCACCCCGCGGTGGACCCGGCGGCCTGGCGGGCGGTCGCCGCCGCCGACCCCGCCCGGATCGCCGCCGTCGTGCTCAACCTGGCCGACGGCCCGGGCGAGACCCCGGACAACGTCTTCGCCGAAGCGGCCGACGAACTGCGCGCCGCCGGACTGCCGTTGCTCGGCTACACCGACACCGACTACGGCCGACGCTCCCACGCGGCCGTGGTGAGCGATGTTCTGACGTATCGTCAGCGGCATGCCATCACCGGCGTCTACTTCGACCAAGTCGCCTGCCACCCGGGCGCGTTGGCGCACTACCGGCGGCTGGCCACGGCGGCCCGCGCGGCCGGCTGCGGCACCGTCGTGTTCGGCCACGGCGAGCACCCGGACCCCGGCTACGCCGAAGTCGGCCTCGCCGACCTGCTCGTCACCTTCGAGGGCACCTGGGACTCCTATCGGGAGATGACCCTGCCCCTGTGGACCGGCCGCCACGCGGCCTCCCGCTTCTGCCACCTCGTGTACGACGTCCCCGCCGACCAGGCACGGGACGCCACCGCGCTGATCGCCGCCCGACGGGCCGGCGTCGGCGCCGCCGTCCCGGGCTCCGGGGACAACCCCTGGTGCACCCTTCCCCACGGTCTGACCGCCGCTGAACTGACCTGACCAGATCCGGAGTTCGACAACCGTGAACCGCCGTACCCGGCCCTTACCGGCCGCCATCGCCCTCACCACCGCCCTGCTGGCCACCGCGTGCGGCAGCTCCGGCTCCGAGGACGACCACAGCCCGTCGGCCGAGGACCCCCCGAGCAAGCCGCCCGCGGCGACCGCTCCCGGCACTCCCGGCACCCCGAGCGACACCGCGACCCCCGGCGCCCCGGGCACCCCCAGCGCTCCCGCCACGCCCACGCCGACCGGCACGCCCAGCACGCCGTCGGCCCCCGGCACGCCGTCCGCTCCGGGCACCCCGGGCGGCGGCACCACCGCCCCGCCGCCGTCCGGCGCCCGCTGGCAGCCCACCCCGGGCCTCGCCTGGCAGTGGCAACTCGGCGGCAACGTCGACCAGTCGGTGGACGTGCCGGTCTACGACATCGACGGCTTCGAGAACGACGCCTCGGTGGTCGCCGCGCTGCATGCCAAGGGCCGCAAGGTGATCTGCTACATCAACGCCGGCTCCTGGGAGAACTTCCGCCCCGACGCGGCCGCCTTCGCCCAGGCCCTGCAGGGCTCGGACACCGGCTGGAAGGGCGAGAAGTGGTTCGACATCCGCAAGGTCGACCAGCTCAAGCCGCTGATGGCCGCCCGCTTCGACATGTGCAGGAGCAAGGGCTTCGACGCCATCGAGCCGGACACCATCGAGGCCTACAACCAGAACAGCGGTTTCCCGCTCACCGGTGACGACCAGATCCGGTACAACCGCATGCTGGCCCAGCTCGCCCACGAGCGCGGCCTGGCGATCGGCCTGAAGAACGACCTGGACCAGATCCCCGCGCTGCTGGGCGACTTCGACTTCGCCGTCAACGAGGAGTGCTCGCAGTACGACGAGTGCGACCGGGTGGAGCCGTTCGTCAAGGCGGGCAAGGCGGTCTTCCACGTCGAGTACAAGGTCGACACGGACCAGTTCTGCGACAAGGCCAAGGCGCTCGGCTTCAGTTCGATGCAGAAGAAGCTCGACCTGAACGCCTGGCGCAAGCCCTGCTGAGCCGCCCGCGGCGGCCTCCCGTCGCGCGGGTGACCCGGACCGGGGTCACCCGCGCGAGGGTCACTTGACCGCCAGCCAGATGACACCGCCCAGCACGGCCAGGCCGATGACGGCGATCAGCGCGATCACGCCGGTGCGGTTGCCGCTGCTGCGGCCGTAGGTGGAGACGGAGCCGGGGCTCTGCGGCGCGGGGGTCTCGTCGACGAACGCCCGGAACATCTGGGTGCTGCCGGCGGGGTCGTAGTCGTTGTCAGCCATGGCAGGGACTCTAACGAATCCGGCGGCCGGCCCGACACCCCGGACCCTCCCCGCGGCCCCGGACCACCCGCACGTGCAACAGCGCTACGACAACCGCGTGAAGACCGCCCGAAGCCCGGAATGCCGCACGGGGTGATCCCGTTGACTGCGACCATGACCGGTAACCACAGTGATGCCGCACGCCGGGTCCGGCTCGGCAACTCCGACCTCAGCGTCCACCCGCTCTCCCTGGGCGGCAACGTCTTCGGCTGGACGGCCGACGAGGAGCAGTCCTTCGCCGTCCTGGACGCCTACGCGGCGGCCGGCGGCAACTTCGTCGACACCGCCGACGTCTACTCCGCCTGGGCCCCGGGCAACACCGGCGGCGAGTCCGAGACGATCATCGGCAACTGGGTGCGCAGCCGCGGCAACCGGGACGACGTCGTGATCGCCACCAAGGTCGGCATGCACCCCGAGGCGAGCGGCCTGAGCGCGGCCAACATCAAGGCCTCGGCGGAGGCTTCGCTGCGGCGCCTGGGCGTCGAGCGGATCGACCTCTACTACACCCACCGGGACGACGACACCCCGGTCGAGGAGTTCGTCACCACACTGGACGAGCTGGTCCGCGAGGGCAAGGTCCGCGCGGTCGCCGCGTCCAACATCGGCGCCGAGCGGCTGGCCGAGGCGCTGGCCTTCGCCGAGCGCGAGGGCCTGGCCGGGTACGTGGCCGTCCAGCCGCACTACAACCTGGTCTCGCGCGGCACCTTCGAGGGCCCGCTGGCCGACGTGGTCGCCGAGCACGGACTCGCCACCGTGCCGTACTACGCGCTCGCCTCCGGCTTCCTCACCGGCAAGTACCGCCCGGGCGGCCCCGGGGTGGCGAGTGCGCGCTCCGAGGGCGCCGCGCGCTACCTGGACGACCCGCGCGGCCCCAGGGTGCTGGAGGCCCTGGACAAGGTCGCCGCCGAGCACGGCGTCGAGCTCGCCACGGTGGCCCTCGCCTGGCTCGCCGCCCGCCCGACGGTCGCCGCCCCGATCGCCAGCGCCCGCACGGTCGAGCAGCTCCCGCCGCTGCTGGCCGCCGCCTCGCTGCAGCTCACCCCCGAACAGACGGCGCTGCTGGACGAGGCGTCCGCCTGACGCCACTACCGCGCGCCCCTGCGGGCCGTGCGCGCGCCGCCCGTCCGGGTGGCGGGCACACGGCCCGCGGCCGTTCCCGGGCCACCATGGGTCGAGCCCGACCGACCCACCGCAGCCCGGGGGCCCGATTGCCCGACCAACCCGCCGGGGGCGGCTTCGCCGTCTCCCCGTCCGACCTGTCCGCCCACGCCGGGACGGTCGACGAACTCCACGCCGGCCTCACCGCCGCCGACGACACCGCCCGCGACCACACCACCACCGCCCACACGGCCCTGGCCGGCTGGCGCACCGGCCCCGAACTCCGCGCCCGCGCCGCCCGCTGGGACGACCAGGTGACCGCCTTCGGCGGCATCCTCCACGACCTCGCCCACCGCCTCCGCGCCACCGGCGCCCGGTACGCCGCCACCGACCGCACCCTGGCCACCGAGGAGTAGCCGGTGCCACCCCACGTCCCCACCCCGCCACCACGAACGCCCCCGCCACCCATCGCTCCGGCTCACCCGCCCACCACGCCACCGCGAACGCCGCCACGAACGCCCCCGCCGACTCCGGCCCGTACCCCGCCCACCCCCGCACCTCCCTCACCCACCACCCCCCGCCCGGCGAGGAGCAAGCAGCCGTGCTGAGCTACGAGACCGTCCGCTCCACCCGCCTCGACGCCCTCACCGCCGCCGCCGAGGAGTGGACCGCCCTGCGCGCCCGCTACCTCGGCCTGCGCGACCGGCTCGACGGCGAGATCACCGGCCCGCTGGCCGAGGGCTGGGACGGCGAGGCGGCCACCGCCGCCCACGCGCTGATCGCCGAGGTGGCCGGCCAGTTCACCGCCGCGAGCCAGGAGTCCGCCGATCTCGGCACCCTGCTGGCCGACGCCGCCGGCCAGTTCACCGACGCCCAGCGCCGCCTCGTCCGCCTGGCCGACGAGGACGCCCCCGCCGCCCACCTCCGGGTCTCCCCCACCGGCACCGTCACCGACGTCCACCCGCTGCACGACGACGAGTCCGCCCGCCACCAGCCCGAGTACCAGGCCGTCTTCCTCCCCGAACGCCGCCGCACGGTCGCCGAGTTGGCGGGCCGCATCGAGTCCGCCCTGCGCGCCGCCACCGAGGCCGACGAGGCCGCCGCCTGGGCCCTGCGCTCGGCCCCACCCGCCCCGGGCGACCGCCCGTTCGGCCCGGACGGCTGCCACACCCTCGCCCAGGCCCGCCAGGCCCGCGCGGACCTCGGCACCGCCCTCACCCTGGCGGCGAAGCGCGCCGCGCTCACCCCCGACGAGCTGACCCGCCTCGACGCCCTGCTCACCGCCCACGCCGACGACCCCGCCTTCGCCGCCGAGTTCACCACCACGCTCGGCCCGCGCCCCGCTCTCGAACTCTGGCGCGACCTCAATGACCCCTCCCTGTCCCGCGGTTCGGACCGCGGTCGCACCGAAGCCCTCCGCCGGCTCCAGTCCTCGCTCGGCACCGTCCTCGGCACCGCCACCCACAGCACCGACCCGGCCATGCGGGCCTGGGAGCAGGAGATCCTCCGCCTCGGCCCCAAGCAGCTGCCCCGCCCCGGTGGCGGCCCGGTGCCGACCGGCTACCACCTGATGAGCGCCCTGCTGCACTCCGGCCGGTACGCGTCCGGCTTCCTCAGCGCCTACGGCGAGGGCCTGCTGGCCACCGAACACGCCGCCAAGGTGTCCCCGCAGCTCCTCTGGGCCCCCGACAGCACCGAGCCCGCCTGGGACCACCTCGGCGAGGGCCGCGGCGGAGACCCGGTGACCGGCCTGCTGGCCGCCCTCGGCCACAACCCGGCCGCCGCCACCGCCTTCCTGGACCCGGGCGACCCCCGGCGCGGCGACCACCTCGCCTACCTCCTGCGCGGCCGCCGCTGGCCCGAGGAGCTGGTGGCCGGCGCTCACGTCCGGGGCCACCACGCGCTCGGGCTCGCCGTCCAGGCCGCCGCGACCGGCACCCACCCGGACGGGTTCCACGCACACACCGCCGCCCAGGCCCGGGTGATGCGGGACACCGTGACCCTGCTGGACGCCGGCATCGGCCACGAGCACCTCCCGCCCGGTCTGCACGCACCCGTCGCCGCGGCCCTCGCCGACTACGCCGCCGACACCCACGCCGTCCTCTCCGGCACCAGCAGGTCCGCCAAGGACCACGCCGCCGCCGCGGCTTCCGGCGTGTGGACCGACGAGCGCACCGGCGAGGTGCGGATGGCCGTCGAGAAGGGCCCGCTGATCCGCACCCTGCGCGGCCTCGCCGATCTCCCCGAGGCCCACCACGGCATCCAGCAGGCCGAGTTGACGCACATCGCGGAGCGGATCGGCGGCCTCCCGGCGGACGCCTCCGAACCGGAGTGGAAGGGACTGCTCGCCAACTCGACCGTCGCCCTCGGCGTGCTCGACGCCGTCCAGGCAGACGCGGTGCTCGACCAGCGCGACGACGCCGCCAAGGTCGCCGCCTGGAAGGCCAAGGGCCTGTACACCGGCCTCGACGTCCCGCTGAAGCTCGTCCCCGGCCCCGGCCTCGGCGAACTGACCCGGCGGGTCCTGGCCGCCGGCATCGCCGACTGGCAGAGCGGCGCCCTCGACGCGATCGACGCCGCCGCGGCCGGCCGGATCGAGCGGAACACCCTCACCGGCCCCGACGGCCGCAGCGGCCACGAAGGCGTCATCGCGATGGTCGAACAGTGGCGGCGCGAGCACGGCCACCCGGACCCGGACGGCCTCGCCGCCGACTGGGACAAGCAGCAGTTGCGCACCGTCTACAACACCGGCCGCACCGACGCCGCCGCGGCCCTCGGCCGCACCGGAGGCTGACCGCCGCCGCCCGAAAGGGCCGGGCCCCCGGCAGCAGCACGCCGCCGGGGGCCCGGAGCCACCGAGGCTACGGCCGACCGAAGTGGGTCGGGGAGTAGCCCCCGTTCAGCGTCGAGATCCGCACCGCCCCACCCGGCCGCGGCGCCTCCACGAACGTGCCGCCGCCCAGGTATGTCCCCACGTGGTGGATCCCGGAGGCGCGCCCGCTGTCCGACCAGAACACCAGGTCGCCGCGGCGCGACTGCCCCGCGCTGATCGACGTGGTGGCCGCGTACTGGTCGTCGGCCACCCGCGGCAGGCTCATCCCGCTGCGCCGGTACGCCTGCTGGACGAGCCCCGAACAGTCGTAGCCGGACGGGCCGTTGCCGCCCCAGACGTACGGCTTGCCCAGCTGGGCGAGCGCGTAGTCGACGGCCGACTCCGTGCGGCGTACGCGCCGATGGCCGTCCTCATGCGGGTCGTCCTTCCTTCCGCCCGGCCCGGGCGGCCGGGGGCGGCACCGAGGCGGCCACTCCGGCCGGGGCGACGAAGGCGACCAGCAGTTGCTCCATCAGCGCGCTGCGGGCGGCCTCGTCCAGTTCGTGCGCGGTCGCACGCTCCAGCCGCCGGACGGCGAGCGCCGCCGCCTCGACCGCGTCGTCCACCAGCACCGTCCGCAGACCCGCGTCCAGGTCGGCCAGCCGGCGGCGACGCATCGACTCGGCGACCTCGGACGCGTAGTCCAGCGCCAGCGGCTGCACCGAGTACACCTCCAGACCCGCCGGAGCGGCCTCGGCGGCCAGCGCCCGGGTCAGCTCGTCGGCGAACCACTGCCCGTCGCGCAGCGCGGGCCCGGGCGCCGCGTTGCTGTCGCACGGCAGGGCGGACGCGGTACGGGTGAGGACCGCCTGGACCTGCTCGCGCAGGTAGCTCTCATGGTCGTCGATCGCCAGCAGCGCCCGCGCGGTGTCCTTGACCCGCCAGACGACCAGCAGCCGGACGACGATCGGGGTGCCGGTGCGGTCGACCACCCTGACCAGCTCGCTGCGCCAGTGCCGCAGCCGCACGTCCACCCGGCGGCGGCGCAGCAGCGGGTTGACCCAGACCAGGCCGGTGCTGCGGACGGTGCCGCGGTAACGGCCCCAGCGGGTGAGCACCCGGGTCTCGCCGCCGGCGTTGGCCAGCAGCCCGGCGAGGGCGTACACGACGAGCAGCCCGGCGGCGCTCACGGCGACGACCGACGCGGTGTCCACGTCGGCCCGGCCGCTCTCCCGCGTGGTGCTGCCGCGCAGGTCGGGCACCGCGTCCCAGTACGGGATGACGCCGTCGTGCAGCAGCACCGCGAGGACGCCGGCCACGCCGACGAGCACCGCGAACAGCGCCCCCCAGCCCGGCAGGGCGGTGGCGACGTGCTCGCGCAGTGCCTGGTCGGCGCGCGGGGGGCGGCGGGAGGTCACGGCCACGATGCCGCCGGCGGGGGTGGCGTCGGGGAGCTCGACGGTCTCCGGCGCGGCGGTCTCCAGCGGGTCGCGCAGGTCGGCTCTGCCGGACGCCGGTCCGGGGACGACGGCGAGGGGGGTGGTGGCCGGGCCGCGGTCGGCCGGACCGGCCGTCTCGGCGGGCTTGGCCGACGCGCTCGCGCCGATGACGAACCGTTCCGGCAGTGCCGACGGGAGCGTCTTGGGCAGGTGGTCGGGTCGCTGCGAAGAATCGCGGGTGACGTCCATGCACGGATCCTCGGGGTCGGTGTGTCGCGCAACGGGCGGCCCGGATCTGACGGGCAGTGCCAGAGTCAGGCTAAGTTCATACGTCATCAAATGCGACATTTAAACCACAGTGTGTCGATATTTACTGACGAATCATCTGAAGTCGACCTGATGCGCAGACACATGATCGGATGGTCGGGGTGATGTCGAATGGCCGCCGGAAGGTCCCGGACGTTCCGGAGCAGGTCAGCGCCGTCGGGCACCCGGCCCTCGGGCGAACACCCGGCGAGTGATCAGCCCGATCGCGGCGAGCAGCAGCAGGCCACCAGCGAGCCTGGTGCGCCACCGCGCAGGCCCGGTCTCGTGGGCCGCCACCCGGGGAGTGTCCGCCCCCACGGGCGAAGCGGCGGGCGGCGCCGTCTTCACGGTGATCCGCACGGGCTCGCCGCGCAGCACCACGCCGCCGCTGGTGGTCTCGACCGGGGTGAGGCTGTACGCGCCCGCGGCGAGCGGGCCGCCGGGGCGGCAGTTCCAGTCGCCGCTGCGCTCGACCGGGGCGCGGCAGAGCGGCGTGTCCCCCTCACGGACCTCGACCGAGGCCTCAGCGACGGCGTCCTCGCCGCGGATCCGCGGCCGGACGTCAGCGGTCACGGCCCTGTCGGCCGGTTCGGCGGTGGCGTCGAAGCCCGGGAAAGTGGCGAGGCCGAACTGGACGGAGAGGCCGGCGGGCAGGACGGCGCGGTGCTCCGCGCTCCAGGTGTCGGGAGACTGCTGGGCCGCCGAGGGCGGGCTCCAGGCGATGAGGAGCCCGGCGGTGAGGGCGGCCAGGGCGGCAGCTGTGCGGGGGAACTGTCGGCTCATCCGACTCTCCTTCGCGGTCGGCTGCCGGGTGGCGGGCAGTCCGGGCACAAGATGCGACAAAACGGAATCACGACCTTGAGCTGGCCATACCCCGACACCTGCGCATTTGGCCGTGTCCCACCCGTTCGGCCGCCTGGAGATCCCCGACACGAAAGAAGCCCCCGGCCGATGGCCGGGGGCTTCTTGCTGGTGCGCTCAGCAGGATTCGAACCTGCAACCTCTTGATCCGTAGTCAAGTGCTCTATCCGTTGAGCTATGAGCGCAAGGAACGGGCGAACCCGATCTTGCGGAGGTTGGTGCGCTCAGCAGGATTCGAACCTGCAACCTCTTGATCCGTAGTCAAGTGCTCTATCCGTTGAGCTATGAGCGCTCGCCCCGGTGAACGTGTCTCCGTGGCGTTGCGGGAACAACATTACATGACCTGCGACGTAGGACGAAATCGATTGATCCGGCCCCCTCGGGACCGGCGCCCAAACGTGCCCGGACGTGCCCGGACAGGCCCGGACATGCGAGAAGCCCCGCCGACGAGATCGTCGGCGGGGCTCCCGGCTGGCGGAGGCTGAGGGATTTGAACCCTCGATCAGGAATAACCCCGAAACCGCATTAGCAGTGCGGCGCCATAGACCGGACTAGGCGAAGCCTCCTCCACAAGGGACGCATCCGCTTGGCGGACGCGTTCCGTGTGCCTGTGATGATGCCACACCCGTGGGGTCCGGCACCAACCACCGCCCACGTTACTAGCCGGGTCGTCCCCACCGCAAAGAAGAATGAGATACTGCCGATTCCGGAGGAGCTGCCCTGAGCCGAGGAGACCTGTCGACGTGAGCAGCAGGCCGATCCGAGGCGCTGCTCGCCTCGCCGCCATACTCGACGCCCTGCCCGACGCGTTGCTGCTGGTGAACAGCAACGGCACCGTCGTCGATGCCAATGCCGCAGCCGTCCAGCTGCTGCAGGCACCGGGCACCTCGCTGGTCGGCATGGGCTTGCTGGGCCTGCTGCCCGAGTTCGACCCCAGCCGGATCCCCGGTTCGATGCGTCCGGCCGCCCGCGAGGACGACACCCTCGACCGCCCGGTCCGGATGACCGCCCACCGCACCGACGGCACCACCCTCCCGGTCGAGGTCTCCGGCAACGACTTCGCCGACGACGGCGCCGGCGAGGGCCGCGGCTACGCGCTCTCCCCGCTCGTCCCGTACGACCCGTACCGCGAGAGCTCCCGCTCACCGTCCGCGAGCGACCTCCTCCTGTTGCTGGTCCGGGACCTCTCCAGCCGGCTCGGGGTCGAGGCGGAGCTGCGCCGCCAGCACAAGCAGACCGAGATGATCCTGCGGGCCGCCGCCGAGGGCGTGCTCGGCGTGGACCTCGAAGGACGCTGCGTGCTGGTCAACCCGGCCGCCGCGCACATCCTGGAGTACCGCGCGAGCGAGCTGGGCGGGCGCGAGCTGCACCCGCTGATCCAGCACTCCCGGGCCGACGGCACCCCGTTGGCGCTGGAGGAGTCCGCGCTGATGGACACCCTGACCTCCGGGCGCAAGCACCGGGTGCGCGGCACCGTGCTGTGGCGCAAGGACGGCCGCCCGGTCACCGTCGACCTCACCACCGCCCCGGTCCGGGACGGCGACCAGTTGGTCGGCGCGGTGATGACCTTCACCGACCGCAGCCGCGAACTCGCCCTGATCGCCCGCAACGAGCACCTCACCGCCGTCCTGGAGAGCGAGCTCGGCGGCGCGCTGACCGCGCTGAACCAGCGTCTGGACACGCTCGCCGCCGACCCGGCCGGGCAGCTGTGGCCGGAGGCCAACTGGACGCTGCGCCGCCTCGCCGACGAGTGCCGCCGCTTCGGCCGGCTGATCGACGGCGTGCTCGCCCACCAGCGCTCCGAGGCCGGTGAGGGCGCACCGTCGGACGGCAGGGGCGGGGCCGAGGGCAAGGGCGGCCAGGGCGAGCGGAAGGCCGCCCAGCAGCGGGTGCCGGTCGCGCTGGACAAGGTCGTGCGGCGGGCCGTCGAGGACGCCGGGGAGTTGGTCGGCGCGGGCCGGGTGCGCTTCTCGGTGCACGCCGCCGGCGTCGAGGTGATCGCCGACGAACGGCGCCTCGCGCAGGCGATCGCCCACCTGGTCGCCGACGTCAGCGGCGTCGGCCTCTCGCTGGACGCCCCGACCACGCCCTCCCCTGGACTGAACACGGGACTGAGCAACGGCGGAGGGGCGGCACTGCCCCCGTCCGCCGACGAGCCCCCGCTGGTCGTCCTCGCGGCGGCCCAGCGCGGCGACGTCGCCCGGGTCGAGATCCGCGGCCCCGGGCGCGGCGGCAGCCCCGTCCACCTGCCGATAGCCCGCGCAGTGGTCGAGCGCCACGGTGGTGTGCTCCAGCCGCACGAGCTGCCCGGCAAGGCCGGCACCACGTACGTCGTCGAGCTGCCGCTGGACCCGGCCGCCGCGAAGGCCGCCGCGGAGCGCGCCGCCGCCGAGGGCCGCTCCGACCGGCCCAAGGAGGGCGACAGCGCCGTCCTGCCCGACCTGCCCGACCTGCCGGGCATCCCGCAGCTGCCCGCCGCCCGCCGCTCCGAGGACGAGCGCCCTGCCGAGCCCGCCGCAGACGCCGAGGCGGACCGCGCGCCCGCCGAGGAGCCGGCCCCCGAGCGGCGCGGGCGTCGCGGCCGGCCCGCCGCCGAGACCCCGGCCCCCGACTCCCCCGAGACTCCGGCCGACCAGTGGCCGAACGCCCCCGCGCGGATCGAGCGGGCCGTCCCCGAGCAGTGGAACGGCACCGGCAACGACCCCGCGTACGGGCGCCAGGGCCTGCCCGGCCCGGACGGCGCGCAGCGCGACCCGTGGGGCAAGGACGACGGCCGCTCCGGCCCGGCCTACGCCGTCCCGGTCGACGGCGAGGGCCCGCAGGAGCGCCCCGCCGCGCGCGGCCCGCTCGCCCTCGGCCCGGGCACCGGCGACGCCCCGAGCACCGGGACACCCGCGGACGGCACCCCCACCGGCGAGACCAGGCCCCGGCGCCGCCGCGCCCGGGAGGCTTCCGAGGACTCCTCCTCGGGCGCCCTCGCCCTGCCCGGCGTGCCCGAAACCCCCGTCTACCCCGGCCTGGAGCACGCCCTCCCGGCCGGTCCGGCGCCCGCCCTGCCCGAGCCGGCCGCCGCGCCGACCGGCCGCCGCCGGCGCCTGGCCGTCCCGCCCGGCCCCGGCCCGGAGACGCCCGCGGCACCCGTGCCCTCCACTGCGCTGGAGCCCGCCCGCCCCGCACTGCCCGCCGCCGAGAACCCCGGGGACGCCGCTCCCAGACCTGTCGGCACCGGCCTCGGCGAGCTCGCCCCGCCGCGTCCGCTCGGCCCCCCGCCGATGCCGGCCGTCGCGCCGCAGCCGCCCGTACCGGCCGAGGCCCGCACCGCCCCGCGCCCGGTGGCCGAGCTGCCCGCCGCCGGCAGCGTGAACCTGGAGAAGCCCGCGGGCGAGGACCCCGGCACGCGCCGACTGCTGGTCTGGCCCGAGCCCGACCCGGCCACCAGGCAGGCCCTCCAGGAGCGCGGCTACCACCCGGTGATCGTCCGCTCCCGCGAGGAGGTGGACGCGCAGGTCGCCGGCTTCCCCGCCGCGCTCTTCGTCGACCCGCTGACCGGCCCGATCACCCGCACCGCCCTGCAGTCGCTGCGCACCGCGGCGCTCAACAGCCGGATCCCGGTGCTCGTCACCGCCGGCCTCGGGCAGGCCACCCGGGACGCCGCGTACGGCGCCGATCCGGCTGTGCTCCTGCGCGCCCTCGCGCCGCGCGACGGCGAGCACCACGCCCCGCGCGTCCTGCTGGTCGAGAGCGACCCGGACATCGCCTCCGCCATGATCAACAGCCTGGAGCGGCGAGGCATGCACGTCGAGCACGCGGTGGACGAGAACGACGCCGTCGCCCGGGCCAGCAGCGTGCAGCCGAACCTGGTGGTGATGGACCTGCTCCAGATCCGCCGCCGCCGGGTCGGCCTGCTGGACTGGCTGCGCGCCAACGACCGGCTGCACCGGACCCCGCTGGTGGTCTACACCTCGGTGGACCTCGACCCGCGCGAGCTGCCCCGGCTGCGCACCGGCGAGACGGTGCTGTTCCTCGCCGAGCGCTCGACCAGCGCGGACGTCCAGTCCCGGATCGTCGACCTGCTCGGGCGGATCGGCGCGATGGGCGAGGCGGGCGTCGCCGCCGCCGGCTGACGGCCGACCGGTACGCGAAAGGGCCGGTCACCCCGTTCGGACGGGGTGGCCGGCCCTCGCCGCGCCGCCGGTCACCCCTTGCCGAGCACCGTGACGTCCAGCTCGTTTGCCGCGTAGCTGGCCCGGATCACCTTCTTGTCGAACTTGCCGACCGAGGTCTTCGGCACCGACTCGACGATCGACCAGCGCTCCGGCAGCTGCCAGGAGGCGACCCGCTCGGCCAGGAAGGCCCGGAGCTCGCCCAGCCCGGCCATGGCGCCCGGGCGCAGCACGACGGTGGCCAGGGGGCGCTCGCCCCACTTCTCGTCCGGGACGGCGACCACGGCGGCCTCGGCCACCTCGGGGTGGGCCATCAGCTGGTTCTCCAGGTCGACCGAGGAGATCCACTCGCCGCCGGACTTGATCACGTCCTTGGCGCGGTCGGTGAGGGTCAGGTAGCCGTCGGCGGTGATGGTGCCGACGTCGCCGGTGCGCAGCCAGCCGTCCTCGGAGAACTTGTCGTCCGGGCGGAGCGGGTCCTGCCCGTCGCCGCCGTAGTACGCGCCCGCGATCCACGGACCGCGCACCTCCAACTCGCCCGCGGCGACACCGTCGTGCGGCATCCGCTCGCCGCCCGGGCCGATCAGCCGGGCCTCGACGGAGGCCGGGAAGATGCCCTGGGTGATCCGGTAGGGCCACGCCTCCTCCGGGGTGAGGCCGCCGGGCGGCTGGGCGAAGGAGCCGAGCGGCGAGGTCTCGGTCATGCCCCAGGCGTGTATGACGCGGATGCCGTGGCGCTCCTCGAAGCCCTTCATCAGCGACGGCGGGCAGGCACTGCCGCCGATGACCACCATGCGCAGGCTGGAGGTGTCGTAGTCGCCGGCGTCGAGCTCGTCCAGCAGGCCGCTCCAGATGGTGGGGACGGCGGCACTGACGGTGGGCCGGACGGCGGCGATCATCTCGGCCATCGGCTTGGGCTGGAGGAAACGATCCGGCATGAGCAGGTTGGCGCCGGACATGTAGGCGGCGTGCGGGATGCCCCACGCGTTGACGTGGAACATCGGGACGACCGGCAGCGCGGTGTCGCGCGGGGTGAAGGCGAAGTTGTCGCCGGTGTTCACCTGGAGGCAGTGCAGGTAGACCGAGCGGTGGCTGTAGAGCACGCCCTTCGGGTCGCCGGTGGTGCCGGAGGTGTAGCAGAGCACGGCGGCCTGCCGCTCGTCGATCTCGGTGCTCCACGGGTACGCGGTGGGCCGGTCGGCGATCAGGTCCTCGTACTCGTGGACGGTGCCCGCGAAGCCGGCCAGCACCGAGCGGTCGCCGGGACCGCTCACCACGATGTGCCTGAGCGTGGGGTCGAGGTCCGGCAGGACGGCGGCGAGCAACGGCAGCACGGTGCCGTTGACGATGATCACGCGGTCGGCGGCGTGGTTGACGATGAACGACAGCTGCTGGGCGGGCAGGCGCAGGTTCAGCGTGTGCAGCACCGCCCCCATGGCGGGGACGGCGAGGTAGGCCTCCAGGTGCTCCGCGTTGTTCCACATCAACGTGCCGACGCGGTCGTCGCCGGTGACCCCCAGCTCGTCGCGCAGCGCGTAGGCGAGCTGGGCGGCCCGCGCCCCGACCTCGGCGTACGTCCGGACGACCGGACCGGTGCCGTCCCAGGTGGTGACGGTGGACCGGGCGTGGATCGTGGACCCGTGCTCCAGGATCCTCGCGACGGTGAGCGGTACGTCCTGCATCGTGCTGAACACGGGGCCTCCTTGACCTGGCGGCACTGGCGGGTGCGCCTGCGGCACCTACCGGACGGTAATGGACGCGGGCGTGCCCGATTGTGCCGTTCCGTCCGGCCGCTGTCAGCATCCCGGCCCCGTTGCACGGATCACGCGCGGGGAACGGGCGCGCACCGGGCGCGCGGGACCCGGACCGCTCGGAGACCTGCCGGGACTGCCTCGGCCGGGGCCGGCTGCCGTTCGGCGGCCGGGGCCACGGGGGCCTCGGGGGCCTCGGGGCGGGGGCCTCGGGAGCTTCTGGGGCCTAAGCCGCCGTGGGGCCGTCGACGTAGTCGCGGTCGATGCTGAGGGTCGCGCCGCCGTACGTCTCCTTGACATTGCCGTTGTACTGGTGGACGCGCTGGTGGTAGACCCACAGGTCGCCGCCGAGCGGGGCGGGCGCGGCGGTGTCGGCGTGACCGTCCCAGCGGCCGTACCAGACGGCGTCCGGAAGCGGGGAGCTGCCGGCCCAGGCCGCGGCGGCCAGGTCGGCGATGCCGGACTCGAGACTGGAGTAGAAGCCGGAGCGGAAGCCGGCGTCGTGCAGCCCCTGCGTCCAGCCGAGGGCGAAGTTGACCACGGTCTGGCCGCAGCCGGGGTCGCTCATCGGGTAGGCCTCGATGTCCAGGTAGACCGGGCTGCCCTTGTCGAACCCGAGCGTCTGCAGCCCGCGCACCGCCTCGGCGGCCTCGGACCGGCCCTGCTCGACCGCCTGCCCCGGGTCGATCCGCATCGGTTTGGCGTTGAGCGCGCTGCACGGCGCCTGGAGCCCGACGTGCACCGGCAGGAACCGCCAGCCCATCGCCCGCGCCTGGCTGACCCAATCGGCGGTCAGCCGGGTCTGCGCGCAGGCGCGCTGGGAGCCGCTGGTGTAGATGCCGAGCGCACCGTACGCGGAATGGTCCCACCACTCCTGCATGACGCTCAGCGACGGCGCGGTGCAGGCGTCGAAGGCGGGGCCGCTGTAGCCGTCCCGGGCCTCGGGCGGGCCCTCGCGGTCGGGCAGCCTGAGCGCCCGGATGCGGGGAACGGCGACGGCGGCCGGGGCGGTGGCCCCGGCGCTCACGGCCGTCCCGTCGATGGCCAGCAGGAACACGAGGGCGGCGGCGACGATGGCCGTGGGGCGGAGATAGCGCATGCCAGCCTTGATACTGACGGACCATCGGATGAACGTGGCAACCACGCCGCCGCCCCCGCACGGTCCCACCCTTTCGGGGCACCCCGTCCGCATCCGTCCCGATTTTCGTAACGAGCTTGCTGGTACTGCACTCCTTACGGCAAACTCGTCAGCATGCCCACCTCCAACCCCAGCGAAACCGTCGCCCCGACGCCGGCCACCGCGGCCGTCGCCGAGGCCCTTGCCATGCCGCCCGCCCCCAAGGGCGAGCCCGCCGGCGAACGCGGCAGCTGGCGACGAGGCGAGGCGCCCGGCCCCGCGGCACCACCCGACCTCCGGCTCGACCGGCCCACCGGCCGGTTCCCCAAGTTCCTGCGGCGCCCGGAGAGAATCCCGGCGCCGCTTCTGTGTCTGGCCGCGATGTTCCTGGTGCAGACCGGGATCGCGCTCTCCAAGCCGCTCTTCGGCCCGCTCGGGGTCAGCGGCACCACGTTCCTGCGGCTGGGCTTCGCGGCGGTCATCCTCCTCGCCGCCACCCGGCCGAAGCTGCGCGACAAGCGTCCGCGCGACCTCGCCGCGGCGGCCCTGCTCGGAACGGCCTCGGCCGGGATGACCTTCCTGTTCGCCGGGGCGGTCGACCGGCTGCCGATGGGCACCGCGGCGACCATCGAGTTCCTCGGCCCGCTCGCCGTCGCCCTGGTCTTCGCCCGCCGGGCGAGCCACCTGCTGTGGGCGCTGCTCGCGGCGGCCGGGGTGGCGCTGCTGACCCTGCTCGGCGAGGGCGACGGCGGCGGTTCGCTGGACCCGGTCGGCCTGCTCTTCGCGTTCGGGGCGGCCGCCTGCTACGCGGTGTACATCCTGTTCACGGACAAGGTCGGCGCCACGTTCCAGGGCTTCCAGGGCCTCGCGGTGTCGATGACGGTCGGCGCGCTCACGCTCGCGCCGTTCGGGCTCGGCGGGGCCTGGCACGGGCTGACCTCGCCCGGCGCCTCGCCGGTGGTGCTGCTCGCCTCGGTGGCCGGGGTGTCGCTGCTGCTGCCGGTGATCCCGTACGCGCTGGAGATGACCGCGCTGCGGCGGATGCCGCAGCGGGTGTTCAGCGTTCTGGTCAGCCTGGAGCCGGCGGTCAGCGCGCTGGTCGGCCTGGTGGTGCTGGGCCAGCTGCTGGGCGCGCCGCAGCTGGCCGGGATCGGCTGCGTGGTGGCGGCCAGCGTCGGCGCGACGCTGACCGGGCGGCGGTGAGCCTCCAGGACACGTCCGGCTAGGGCCAGAGCAGGGTGCGCGACCACTCGGGGGTGCGGACCGGGCCGGTACGGGTGTAGCGGAGCCGGATGTGGCGGCGCTCGGCGTCGCCCTGCCAGTACTCGACCTCGTGCGCCCAGAGCGTGTAGACGGCGTGGCCGGCGGCGACGGCGTCCGGGGTGGCCTCCAGCCGGCGGCGGGCGACCGCGACGGCCTCGTCGTACTCCTCCAGCGAGGCCAGCGGCTCGCTCTGGCGCCCGACCAGCGCGCCCACCCGGGCGGCCGGGGAGCGGGTGGCGAACTCGGCGGCGGCGACCAGGTCGGCGGCCCGCTCGACGGTGCCGCGGACCCGGACCTGGCGGCCCAGCTGCGGCCAGTAGACGGTCAGCGCGGCGGCCGGGTGGTCGGCGAGCTGACGGCCCTTCGGACTGTCGGCCGCGGCCGAGAACACCCAGCCGGTGCCGCTCGCGTCGACGTCGCGCAGCACGAGCACCCGGGCGTCCGGCAGGCCGTCGGCGTCGACCGTGGAGAGGGTGACCACCTGCGGGTCGAGCACGCCGGCGGCGAGGGCGGTGGCGAGCCAGTCCACGAACAGCGGGCCGGGCTCGGCGGGGGCGGCCTCGGCGTCGAAGGTCGGCAGCGGCCGGGCCATCGGCGGGCGGCCGAGCAGCAGCTCCGGCACGGACCTCGGCCCGGGCCGGTGCTCGTCCCGCGACTCGGGCCTCGGATCCGGGCCGGGTGCAGGCCTGGCCTCGCCCGGGCCGGTCAGGCCCTCCTCCTCCGCTGCCATCGCGTCCTTCCTTCCGGTCGCCGCGTCCGCCGCCACGGCCGACCGGGCCTTCCTGGACCCGGGCGCGCGCGGTGTGCTGTCGGGCGCAACCGTACCGCCGCCGTCGGACGACTCCGGGCGCGGGCCCTGGCTGTACGCACCCGGACGGATGACGGTGGCGACCTGCGCCGGCGCGGCGACGGGCCCGGGGCCCGGACGCACGCGTGGGCGGTGCCGGTGACGGCACCGCCCACGCGGCCGGTTCGCGGCGACCCTTTCCGCTGGCCGGTCATGCGCTTGTTGATCCATCTCGACTGTTTCGAGCCCCGCCGCGGGTGTTCAGCTCGCCCGCGGCCACCCACCTCCGGCGCCCCCGCCGGCGGTGGAGTGCGCCCGGATCAGCGGAAGATCGGCGCGAAGACGACGTCGACGCCGGCGTTGGAGTCGGCGTTGGAGCCGGCACCCGCCGCCGCGCCGTTGTCGGCCGCCGCGGCGCCGGCACCGGCGAGCAGCAGGCCGACCACCAGCGGGGCGGCGACCAGGAAGCCGGCCGCCCGGCGGGTGTGGATGCGAGCCATGAAAGCCTCCAAGGAACTGTGAATCGTGCAATGTGTGCGGGAGTTCGCCGACCAGGCGAACACCTCGGGCTGCGGCGCCGAGGGACAGACTTCCGCAACAAATCGACAAAGCGCCACCCCGTGGAGCAGTTTTCGCCCGTTAGCGTGATATCCAGCAAGGCTCCGCATAACCGCCCACCAGCCGGAGAGCGCACCGAAACACCCGCACTGAGCTGGGAGTTCACCCGCGCAGCCGCCCGGCACGGCACCGCACGAAGCGGCGCGATAGGGCGTACGGAAAAATCGCCGCACCACCCCCGGCGCACAGAAATGGGAACGCGCCGCCAAAAGGTTCGACAACCCACCCATGTCGACATTCGGCGTCTTTTTAAGACCATCATTCAGAAATGATACTGAGGCCGTCGGAACATCAGACCATCTTGCCCGGATTGAGGATTCCCAGCGGGTCGAAGACCGCCTTCAGGTGCCGCTGGAGGTCCAGCGCCACCGGCCCCAGCTCACGCGCCAGCCAGTCCCGTTTGAGCAGCCCGACGCCGTGCTCACCGGTGATCGTGCCACCCAGCTCCAGCCCGAGCGCCATGATGTCGTCGAAGGAGCGCTGCGCCCGGGCCGCCTCCTCCTCGTCCGAGGCATCGAAGATGACGATCGGATGGGTGTTGCCGTCCCCCGCGTGGCTCACCACGCCGATGGTCAGCGCGTGCCGCTCGGCGATCGCCGCGACACCGTTCAGCATCTCGGCCAGCCGCGAGCGCGGCACCGCCACGTCGTCGATCATCGTGGTCCCCAGCCGGTCCAGGGCCGGCAGCGCCAGCCGCCGGGCCGCCAGCAGCAGCTCCGACTCCGCCTCGTCCTCGGCCGGCACGACCTCGGTCGCCCCCGCCGCCCGGCACAGCCCGGCCACCCTGGCCAGCTCGGCGGCCCGGTCCGGCCCGTCGAAGGCCACCAACAGGAGCGCCTGGGTGGACTCCGGCAGCCCCATTCGCCCCAGCTCGTTGACGGCCCGCACACTGACCGCGTCCATCAGCTCCATCAGCGACGGGGTCAGACCGCCCGCCATCACCTCGCAGACCGCGGCCCCTGCGGCGTCCGCGCTCGGGAACTCCGCCGCCAGCGCCAACTGCGGCGGCGGGGCCGGCCGCAGCGCCAGCACCGCCCGGACCACCACGCCCAGCGTGCCCTCCGAGCCGACCAGCAGCCGGGTCAGGTCGTACCCGGCCACGCCCTTGGCCGTCCGGCGCCCGGTGGACAGCAGGCGCCCGTCCGCGAGCACCACGTCCAGCCCGAGCACGTACTCGCTGGTGACCCCGTACTTGACGCAGCACAGCCCGCCCGCGCCGGTGCCGATGTTGCCGCCGATCGTGCAGGACTCCCAGCTGGACGGGTCCGGCGGGTAGGCCAGGCCCAACTCGGCCACGGCGCGCGAGAGTTCGGCGTTGACCACGCCGGGTTCGACGACCGCGATCCGGTTCACCGGGTCGATCTCCAGGATGCGGTTCAGCTTCACCAGGGAGAGCAGGACGCACCCGTCGACGGCGTTGGCCGCCCCGGAGAGCCCGGTCCGCGCGCCCTGCGGCACCACCGGGGCGCGCAGGTCGGTGGCGGTCCGCAGGACGTGCTGCACCTGCTCGACGGTCTCCGGGAAGACGACCGCGGCGGGCGTCCCGGCGGCGCAGAACCCGGCCATGTCGTGGCGGTAGGCATCCAGGACGTCCACGTCCACCACGACCGCCCCGGGCGGGAGCCCCTGCGCCAGCCGATCCGTCAGATCACCCATCGCCGCCTCCGCTCACCGTCCGCAGCCGTCCCCCGCACTCTGCCCGGCACGCGGAGACCCGGCAAGTGGGCCCCGACCGACGGACGGTGGGGTACGGCTCCGCCGGAGGGCGGGTGGGGGTTGGAGGGGGCGGGGACGGAACCAGGGCGAGTGGCCCCGGCGGGCGAACCCGGCGGGGCCGTGTCGGGGCTACTGCGGTTCGACGGGTTCCTGGAGTTCGGTCACCCAGTGGGCCGGGTCGTCCGGGCACTCCAGGTAGAGCTCGCGGGCGTAGCCGGTGGAACGGTAGCCATTGGCCTCGATGAAGTGGGCCAGCTCCTGGAAGCTGCCCACCGCGTCCTCCATCGAGCCGCGGTGGACGACCGTCGCCGCGTGGTCGAGCGCGGGCAGGTCGACGACGTCGAAGTCGTGCTCCCCCGCCCGCACGCCCGGCCCGACCGGGACCGCGGCGCGGACCAGCACGGCGCCGCCGCCCTCCGGGGCCTCCTCGTAGCAGGCGACGGCCGGGCCGGTCTCGGCCACCCCCGCCGCCGCCAGCCGGCGGCACAGCTCCGCGAACAGCGGGCCGATCACCGGTCCGATGTCCTCCGGCTGGTAGCTCGCCGCCACCGCGCTCAGTTCGGCCACCCGGACGGATGGCACCGGCTTCACCACGACATCGTGCGTGGACATGGTCCCCTCGCTCTCGATCGTCCGGAGCCTCGCCTGCACCCGGGCCAGTCGCCGCGTGTCCGCCGCGATCGCCTCGGCGAGCTCGGCGCGCCGCAGCCGCAGCATCCCGCGCAGCTCGGTCGCGTCCACCTCCTCGTCCAGGACGGCCCGCACCTGCTGGAGCGTGAAGCCCAGCTCCTTGAGCGCGATCGCCCGGTTGAGCCGGGCGAGTTGGGCCGCCTCGTAGAAGCGGTAGCCGCTGACCGGGTCCACCCGGGCGGGGCGCAGCAGTCCGATCGCGTCGTAGTGGCGCAGCATCCGCACCGACACCCGGCCGTACTTGGCGAAGTCTCCGATGGTCAACATGGTGCTTCCAGTGCACGGCCTTCCACGGTGTCAGGGTCAAGCGCCGCTGTCCGGGAAACGCGAAGGCGGGTGCCGAACGATCGTCGGCACCCGCCCTGAGCAGGTGTTTTCCCCTACCGGCGGAGAGCGTGGGATTCGAACCCACGGTGACGGGTCACGCCACGACAGTTTTCAAGACTGTTCCCTTAGGCCGCTCGGGCAGCTCTCCAGGCGGAGGTCAGCCTAACGGGTCCGGCGGGGTTCGGTGCACACGGTTTCGCGGCGGGGTCAGCTGGGGATGTCGCCTTCCCGCGAGCCGAGGGTGACCTTGGTGGTCATGGTCTGGCCGTTGCGCTGGTACTCGACGTCGACGGTCTCGCCGGGCTTGTGCGTCCAGATCCGGCTGACCAGCGCCGGGCCGTTCTCGATCGGGGCACCGTTGAGCTTGGTGATGACGTCGCCGGGCTTGAGGCCGGCCTTGTCGGCGGCGCCGCCGGGGGTGACGGCGGGCTGGCCCTGGCTGTCGCGGGTCTGGATCTGCGCGCCGTCACCCTTGTAGTCGTCGTTGCGCAGCACGTCGAGCTTGGCGTACACCGGCTTGCCGGTCTTGATCAGGGTGTCGGCGACCCACTTGGCCTGGTTGATCGGGATGGCGAAGCCCAGGCCGATGCTGCCCGCCCGCCCGTTGGCGGAGGCGTTGGACTGGATCGCCGAGTTGATGCCGACGACGGCACCGCTGGAGTCCAACAGCGGACCGCCGGAGTTGCCGGGGTTGATCGAGGCGTCGGTCTGCAGGGCGTTCATGTACGAGGCCTGGCCGCCGGTCTCGTCGCCGGAGGCGACCGGGCGGTCCTTGGCGCTGATGATGCCGCTGGTGACGGTGGACTCCAGGCCGTACGGCGCGCCGATCGCGATGGTGGCGTCGCCGACGTTGACCTTGTCGGAGTCGGCCAGCGTGAGCGGGGCCAGCTTCTCCTTCGGCGGGTTGTCGATCTTGACGACGGCCACGTCGTAGCCCTCGGCGCGGCCGAGCACGGAGGCGTTGTAGGAGGAGCCGTCGGCGAACTTGACGGTCAGTTTGCCTCCGCCGCCGGTGACGGCGGGCGCGACCACGTGGTTGTTGGTGAGGATGTGGCCCTCGGTGTCGAAGACGAAGCCGGTGCCGGTGCCCGACTCGCTGCTGTTCTGCGCCTTGATGGTGACGACGCTCGGCAGCGCCTTCTGCGCGATGGCGGCGATCGAACCGGGGGCGGGCTCGTTCTTCTGGGTGTTGCTCGCCTGGATGGTGGTGCTGCGGTGGTCGTCCGCGGTGGCGACGGAGTTGCTGCCGCCCGAGACGGCCACGCCGACCGCGCCGCCGGCGATGCCCGCGACGAGCGCCACGGCGGCGATCAGGGCGACCAGGCCGCCGCGCTTCTTCCGGGGACCGCCGGGGCCGGCCGAGCCGCCGGGGTAGTCCGCCGGGTAGCCGAGCGGACCACCGGGGGCACCGGGGCCGCCCGGGTAGCCGGGCATGCCGTGGGCGGCGGTGGTGTCGTGCGCCGCGCCCCAGCCGCCGAGCGGGTGGCCCGCGCCGAACGGGTGCTGGGGGCCGGTGGCGGCGTACGGGTCGTGCGCACCGGCGGCGGGAACGCCGTGGGTCGGGGTCGCGTACGGGTTGGCGCCCGGCGGCAGGGCCTGGGCGGCCTCGCCGACGGGGGCGGCCGGGGCGACGGGGGCGGCCGGGGCCGGCGGCAGGACCGGCGGCGGAGCGTCGATGTAGCCGGTCTCGGCGACGGGCGCCTCGACGGGTGCGGCGGGCGCCTCAACAGGTGCGGCGGGCGCGGCCGGGGCGGCCTCCGGTGCGGGGACCTTGGTGAACGCCATGGTGGGCTTGTGCCCGCCCTCGACCGGGGCGGCCACCGCGGGGGCCTCGGCGGCCGGAGCCGTCGGCTCGGGCACCCGGCTGAACGCCATGGTCGGCTTGTGCCCGCCATCGGCCGCCGCCGCGTCCGCGGCGGCCTCGGGCTCGGCGGCGGGAGCGGCCGCGGCGGCCTCGGGCTCGGGAACCCTGCCGAAGGCCATGGTCGGCTTGTGCCCGTCCGCAGCCGGGGCTGCGGACACGGCCGCCTCGCTGCCCGAGGGCTGCTCCCCCTGCGGCCCGGCGGGCCCAACCTCGCGCTCGGTGCTCACGGACGACCTCCATAGCTGACAGAACCAAGGACCATAGTTTTTCGCACTGCCGATTCGATTGCCGTAAGGACCCCTCTGAAGAACTCATAAGAATCCTTAGGCGGGACCGACGGATCCGCTCGACGGCACCTTCCCGGCGGAAGCTCCCCCACCCCCGCCGGACGTCCCGCGATGCGGACCGCACACCCCCTGGCCTTGGGCGTTCGCCCCGGTGCCGGTTAGCCTGTCGCTCCAAACTGACACGCGGGAGCTTGGACCTTCCAGGCTGAGAGTGCGCTGGTCGACCGTACGCCACGGGATCGTGGGCGGACCGTCGAGGGGGCGCTGACCGCCGGAACCTGTCCGGGTAATGCCGGCGTAGGGAGTATCGGCCATGCCGCCTGCTTCGCCATCCTCTTCTTCGGGCGCGCCCTCGTCCAAGGGTTTCTCCGAATCGTCCACGACCGTTCACACCGCGACCGCGGTGCCGGACCGTCCGGAGAAGGCCGAGGCACCGCTCGTCCTCGACACCGAGCCGCCGCGCACGCTGCGCCTGCGCGACCACTTCGCGCTGTGGATGAACCTCGGCGTCAGCCTGATCGGCTTCTCCACCGCCGCCACCGTGCTCGGCGCCCCGGGCAGCGAACTGTCCCTGGCCGCCGCCGGCACCGCGATCGTGGCCGGCACCGCGGTCGGCACCGCGATGCTCGGCGTGGCCGCGCTGATCGGCGCCCGTACCGGCGCGCCGGCGATGGCGAGCCTGCGCGGGCTGTTCGGCACCCGGCTGTCGTACGTCCCGACGGTGCTGAACATCGTCCAGTGCGTCGGCTGGGGCGTGTTCGAGCTGCTGACGATCGCGGCGGGCGCGCAGACCGTCGCCCACACCGACGGCTACCGGTGGCTGTTCGTCCTCCTCGCGGGCGGGCTGACCACCGCGCTGACCATCTGGCCGCTCGGCTCGATCCGGGTGCTGCGCCGCTTCGTGGCCGGCGCCGTCGCCGTCGCGATGGTGTACCTGACGGTCCAGCTGGGCCGGCACGGCGTGCCCGACCCGGGCGCGGGCAACTGGCACGGCTTCCTGGGCGCCACCGACGCGATGATCGCGGTGTCGATCTCCTTCGTCCCGCTCGCCGCCGACTACACCCGGCACTCGCGCACCCCGCGCTCGGCGTTCTGGGGCAGCTTCTCCGGCTACACCGTCGCGCAGGTGTGGTGCTACGCGCTGGGCCTGATGGCACTGCTGCAGTCGGACGGCGACCCGAACAAGATCTTCGACTCCTTCCTCGGCGTCTGGGCGGGCTGGCTGTTCCTGCTGGTGCTGGTGCTGCGCGAGACGGACCAGTCCTTCGCCAACGTGTACTCGACCGCGATGTCGGTGCAGAACCTGCTGCCGCGGGCGGACCGCCGGGTGCTGTCCGGCGCGATCGGCCTGCTGACCACCGTGCTGGCGCTGCGGATCGACAAGTTCACCGACACCTACACCAACTTCCTCGGCCTGATCGGCTCGGTCTTCGTGCCACTGCTGGCCGTGCTGGCGGTGGACTACTTCTTCGGCGCCGGCCGGGGCGGCTGGAACCTCTCCGACGACGCGCCCTCGCGCTGGCTGATGCTGCTGCCGTGGGTACTCGGCTTCGCCGTCTACCAGTTCATCGCACCGACCCCGGTGGCCGGCTGGTGGACCGACTTCTGGACCTCCGCCCAGGAGGCGCTGCACTTCACCCCGCAGGAGTGGACGTCGGCCTCGCTGTTCGCCTTCGCGGTGCCGGCGCTGGTCACCTGGGCGCTCACTCCGCTGAGCCGGCGCGCCGCGCAGCACTGACGGACCGGAGGCGAAGCCGGCCCCGCAGGTTGGGACCGGCTTCGCCTCGGCGTTACCCGCGCCGCCTATCGTTGGCGGTGTGACCAGCCCAGATCTGTCTCCGGTGGCCCCGCGCACCGCCCCGCCCGTCCAGGTAGTCGCCCACCGCGGCTCCTCGGACGCCCTTCCCGAGCACACCCTCGCGGCCTACCGGCGCGCCCTCGACGAGGGCGCGGACGCCGTCGAGTGCGACGTCCGGGTGACCGCCGACGGCGAGCTGGTCTGCGTGCACGACCGCCGCATCGGCCGGGTCTCGAACGGCCGGGGCACCGTCTCGGCGATGACGCTCGCCGAGCTGGAGGCGTACGACTTCGGCGCCTGGAAGACCGGCCGGCCCAGCACCGACCCCGAACTGCGCGGCGTGCTGCGGCTGGAGCGCCTGCTGGAGCTGGTCGTGGACTGCGGACGCCCGGTGGACCTGGCGATCGAGACCAAGCACCCGGTGCGCTTCCGCGGCCGGGTCGAGGCCGAGCTGCTGCGGATGCTCGAACGGTTCAAGATTTCCGGCACGCGCGAGGGCGACCGCCCGTCCGCCCGGATCATGAGCTTCTCCTCGATCGCGCTGAACCGGGTGGCCGCGGCCGCGCCGGAACACCAGCGCGTGTTCCTGATCGAGCGGATGCTGCCGCTGCTCGGGCAGCTGCGCGAAGGCAGGCCGCTGCCCGGTGGGGCGCGGATCGCCGGGCCCGGCATCGAGCTGGTGCGGGCCAAGCCGCAACTGGTGCCGCGGCTGCGCGAGCTGGGCCACGAGGTGCACGTGTGGACGGTCGACGAGCCGGCCGACGTGGACCTGTGCCTGGAGCTCGGGGTGTCGGCGATCATCACCAACAAGCCCGCGCAGGTGCTGGCGCAGCTCGGCCGGTGAGGCGGGGGCGGCCGGGGTGACGGTCCCGGGGTGACGGTCCCGGCGGCCCCCGGACGTCCTGTCGGAACCTGATCGCTCCGGTCGGCACTCAAACCTTCCGCGCACGTTCATTGTCGGAAATCATTCGATCGTGCGACAGAGGGTGAGCGGGGAATGACCTCCCGCCCACCCTCCGTCGCACCGCTCGAAATGGGCTCGCGGGATCGTCGCGCACTCGTTTCCGACGCATTACCAAGGGGCATCCATCCCTCGGCATACGCTGAAGGAGGTCCGGGGGTGGCGTTGATGGTGGCGCGTGAAGTGCCGACTTCATCGACCATGGCAGTGCCGCACGGCCCAGCGAGTGTCGGGGTCGCACGGCGCCGACTGCGTCGAGATCTGGGTGATCGGCAGATACCGGAACCGGTCATTGATGATGCCGTACTGATCCTTTCCGAACTGTTGAGCAATGCGTGCCGGTATGCCCGGCCGCTCGGCCCGCTGCCGGCGCTCGGGCGCGGCGCCCGGGCCGAGGTCGTGGACCAGGTGCTGGTCGGCGTCCCCTCCGGGCCGCACGCCGGTGCGCCCGCCGGCCGGGACGCCGAGCAGTCCGGTGATGACGACGGCGGGGTGCTCGTCCGCTGGCAGATGCACGCGGACGGCGTGCTCACGCTGGAGGTCACCGACGGCGGCGCGCCGACCAGGCCCCAGCCCGCCAGCCCCTCGCTGACCTCGCGCGGCGGCCGCGGCCTGGGCATCGTCGACCAGCTCGCGAGCGACTGGGGCGTGCGCGACGCGCCCGGCGAGGTGACGGTCTGGGCCGCGCTGCCCGCCCGCGCGCGGCACGCCCGGCGCACCGGCGGTGACGCCCGCAGCGCTTAGGGCCCGTCGTCCAGGTGTCCGCCCCGGCGCGTTCCCGTGCGCCGGGGGAACGTCAGTAGGCTTCCCGGAGCAAAGGACCACCGTCCCCCGGGAGAGCCGCACCATGGGCAAGAAGGCCGCCAAGAAGGCGCCGCAGCGCCAGTCCACCACCGCCGTCACGGGTGAGGTCCCCGTGGTCGGGGCCCGCGAGAACTGCCCGTGCGGCTCGGGCCGCCGGTACAAGGCCTGCCACGGCCGGGAGGCCTCGCACGCGGTGCAGGAGCTGGTGCACCGCCCGTTCGAGGGCCTGCCGGGCGAGGCCGACTGGGTCGCGCTGCGCGAGCTGGTGCCCGCCGCCACCGTGCCGCTGACGCTGGCCGCCGGGGTCGCCGAGACCGCCACCGGCGAGGTCCCGTCGGTGACCCTGGCCACCGTGCTGCCGCTCGCCTGGCCGGCCCTGCGCCGCCAGGACGGCTCGGTCCTGCTCGGTCTGCAGACCCAGTCCTCCTCGGGCGACCTGAGCCGCGACCTCGCCGACGCCCTGGAGCTGGCCCTGACCGTCGAGCCGGGCAACCCCGTCCCGGCCCGCCGGACCGTCCCGGGCGGGCGCCGCCTGCAGGAACTGCTGGACGTCACGGCGGCGTTCACGCCCACCGTGCACACCGGCTTCGAGTTCTGGCTGGAGAACGCCGAGACCGCCACCGGCGAGGTCGCCGCCTCGCTGGAGCGCGCCAACGCCTCCGCCATCCCGACCGAGAAGCTCGCCGGCGTCGACTCCGCGTACTGGTGCGGCACCCCGGACAAGAACCACCTGCGCTGGGTGATGACCGTCCCCGAGGAGCAGCTCCTGGACGCGCTGGCCCGGCTGAACGCCGCCGGCGAGGCCTCGCTCGGCCCGGACACCCGCCTGGTCGGCTCCTTCCGCGCGCACGGCCTGACCGTCCCGGTGTGGGACCTGCCGCTCGCCATGTCGGCGGCCGACTGCGAGAAGCCCGCCGCCGAGTTCGCCGAGCGGCTCGCCGCCGTCCTCGCGGACGCGACGCCGCTCACGGCCGACGAGCGGCGCGCCCGCGCGAACCTGGTGAACCGTCAGGTCACTTTGAACTAAAGCACGCAGGAGCAGGGTGATACGCGTCACATTGTCGCCGTGAAGCGCAATTTCCGGGCGTGGAGGGCGTCTTGGAAATTGGCGCGGACGCAGATCCTTGTTACTGTCTAAAGAGTCCGGTCGCTGGTGCATCCCCCGTCGCCAGCGGCCGGATCTTCTGCTTTTCCGGCCGGCCCGCCGAGCGGGCCCGCCGATCAGTACGCCGAGCGCCCGCTGTCCAGCCGGACCGCCGCCTCCACCAACTCCCCCAGCAGCGGCCCGACCTGCGGCAGCCACACCCCGCCGTCGGCCGCCCGGCGCGGCGCCAGCACCCAGCGCACCGGGCCCGCCCCGGCACCGGGCGGCAGCGGCAGGAAGCCGCCCGGCCCGTGGTAGTGCAACGAGCCGGGAACCCAAGGGAGTTGGGCGAGCATCTCGCCGAGCGCGTCCAGCGAGTACGGCGCCACCAGCAGCGCGTAGCGGCCCGGCATCGCCAACACCGGCCCCAGCGGCAGCCGCAGCGCACCCAGGTACGCGAGCGCCCGGGCCCCGGCCAGGGCCGGCAGGCTCACCGCCGAGACCACCCGCCCGGTCGCCGCCAGCACCGGCGCGTCCGGGCTCTGCCGCTCCCACCACCAGCGCACCATCCGGGCGTCCGTGGTGGCCGCCAGCAGCGACGGGTCGTGCGGGTGCGCGCCCGGTACCGGGCAGTCCGGGTCGCCGCACGAGCAGCGCCCGCCGCACAGCACCGCGCCCGGCACCACCGGCCAGCGGTGGTCGACGGCCGCCTCCAGGGCCGCGGTCAGTCGGGCGGACCGGGCCGCGGACCGGCCCCTCGGATTCTCACGCATGGCGCTCGTTCCTTTCCCTGACCGCTCGGTTCGCTCCGGGGCCGCCGACCGCTTCCGGGGCCGCGTCCGCCGGGGCCACCGTACGGGCCGCGGCGGCGCGGACCGGGGGCACGCGGCGGGCGGGCGGTACGGCGGACGGCGCGGCGCGGACGTGGAGCACGGTGTGGAGCACGACATGAGAAGGGCCACGCACGGGAACAGCCCTCGGAACGAGAATCGCGTATGCGCCCGGATGGACGCCGCCCGGGCACGCTTGGTTCCACCGTACGAGTGAGTGACATCCGGCCAGCACGGCATCCTGGCGGCGAAAGCATACGATCCGGACGGCCGCCGGGTCCGTCCTCACGGTTCTGCCCGCTCCCGGGCCGCTCCATGCCTCCCGGCCGGAACGGCGCGCGTACGAACCGGGCGCGCCCGCCGTCCGGGTCGCAGAGGACGCGGAACCGGCCACCGGCTCGTCCTGGATCTGGACATGCCCCAAATGGCCTGTGTAGAAGTGGTGCCATTGCTGTCGATCAATGACGAGTAGTAGCGATTCGAGGCGAAACACGCCCTTTGGCCGTGATCGCTCCACATCGGCCGTACCTGGGGGTTCCGCATGACACGTAGCACCGCGTCAGGAGTGCCGACATGACCGAGACCCACCCGTCGTCGACGCCCAGTTCACCCGCAGCGCCGGTCGAGCCCGGCTTCACCGGCGGGCTCTCCGTCCTCGACCCGCTCATCGGCCCGCCGGGCCTGCCCTGCCCCGCCGAGGCCCAGGACGGTGCGGCGCAGGCCCGTACGGCGCCCTCCACCGGGGTGCAGGACCGTTTGGCCGGACACCTGTCCGATTTCACCAGCCTGCACGAGCACACCGAACGGCTCGCCCGGGCCCGCGGCCTCGACGCCACCCTGGCCGCCGTCCTCGCCTCCGGCGCCGACCTGCTCGGCGCCCGCCGCGGCGTCCTGGTCACCCGGCAGCCCGGCGGCGGCCCCGGCCAGCCCGTCGGCCTCGGCCTCGACCGCGCCAGCCTCGGCGCCCTGGAGACCGTCCCGTTCGACCAGAGCCTGCTCTCCCGCCTGCTGCGCGACCAGGACCGGCCCGAGCGGCTGCAGTCCCCCGACCTCGCCGAGGACCCGGCCACCGGCGCCCGGCTGCGCGAACTCGCCACCCACCTCGGCCTCGGCGGCTGCTACGGCCTGCCGCTCGCCACCGAGGAGGACGGCCCGCTCGCCGCCGCCGTCTGGTTCTACGACCAGCCCGGCGAACCCACCGACCGCCAGCGCGAACTCGCGCACCGCTACTGCCGGTTCGCCGCCCCGCTGATCGCCAAGCAGCTGGAGGCCGACAAGGTCCGCCGCACCACCGAGGCGCTGCGCCGCGGCCTGCTGCCCGACCGGCTCCCCCAGCCCGCCGGGCTGCGGCTGGCCGCACGGCTCGTCCCCGCCGCCCTCGACCGCTCCCACGGCAGCGACTGGTACGACGCCATCCCGCTGCCCGACGGCACTGTCGGCCTCACCGTCGGCTCCGTCTCCGGCGACGGCCCCGGCGCGGGCCCCGGCTCCGCACCCGGCGCGGCCGCCGCCATGGGCCGCGTACGGGCCGCGCTGCGGGCGTACGCGGTGCTGGAGGGCGAGGACCCGGTCTCCGTCCTCGGCGACCTCGAACTGCTCCTCAAGACCACCGAGCCCACCCGCACCGCCACCGCCGTCTACGCCTGGATCGAGCCCGCCGAACGCCGGATCACCCTGGCCGGCGCCGGGCACTGCCCGCCGGTCCTGGTCAACCGGTACGGCGCCGAGTTCGTCGAGACCTCGCTCTCCGCGCCGCTCGGCATGCTCTCCTGCTGGGAGGCCCCCGGCGTCGAGTTCACCGCCGAGCGCGGCGACACCCTGCTGCTCTACACCGAGGGCCTGGCCCGCCGCTGCGGCCCCACCCTGCACGCAGGACAGGCCAACCTGCGCCGGGCCGCCGCCGACGCCCCGCGCGACGTGCGGATCGACCCCGACCGGCTCTGCGCCCACCTGCTCGCCGTCTGCCCCGGCCGCGAGGGCGCCACCACCACCGACGACCTGATGCTGCTGGGCGCCCGCTTCGAGTAGTCCTTCCGGCCCCGAACGAGTGGGCGACCGGGCGTCCGTACCATGGGACGCACGGCCGCCCACGTGTGTCGCGATCCGACATCCCCCACGGGCGGGCGCACCACCCCAAGGAGGCGTTGTACGTGACCGAGGACCGCACCCCGGCGGTGGCCGAGAACCCCGAGGCCACCGGCGGCGAGGAGCCGAAGCAGTTCAAGGGCCGCAAGAACGGCCTGTACTCCGAGGTCTCGGACGAGCTGGCCGCCTCGATGAAGTCCGGCTGGGCCGACACCGGGCTGCACGGCCTGGCCCCCGTCGCCCAGGCCCCCTACGCCGCCGAGCGGCGCGCCAGGCTCTCGGCCGCGTACCCCGGCGAGCGCCTGGTGATCCCGGCCGGCAACCTGAAGGTCCGCGCCAACGACACCGACTACAACTTCCGCGCCGCCAGCGAGTACGTCCACCTCACCGGCGACCAGACCGAGGACGCCGTCCTCGTCGCCGAGCCGACCGGGGACGCCGGCCACGAGTTCGGCCTCTACCTGCTGCCCCGCTCCGACCGCGAGAACGGCGAGTTCTGGCTCGACGGCTACGGCGAGCTGTGGGTCGGCCGCCGGCACAGCCTCACCGAGCAGGAGCAGCTGCTCGGCCTGCCCGCCCGCGACGTCCGCAAGGCCGCCGACGAGCTCGCCGCGCGCGCCAAGGACTCCACCGCCCCCACCCGTCTGGTCCGCGGCTACGACGCCGGCCTGGAGGCCGCCCTCGGCGAGTTCCTCGACGCCGACAAGGACGCCGAGCTCAAGGAGTTCCTGAGCGGCCTGCGGCTGGTCAAGGACGCGTGGGAGATCGGCGAGCTGCGCGCCGCCTGCGACGCCACCGTCAAGGGCTTCACCGACGTCGTCCGCGAGCTCGGCCAGGCCGTCGCCACCTCCGAGCGCTGGATCGAGGGCACCTTCTGGCGCCGCGCCCGCGTCGAGGGCAACGACGTCGGCTACGGCACCATCGCCGCCGCCGGCCCGCACGCCACCACCCTGCACTGGGTCCGCAACGACGGCGACGTCCGCCCCGGCGAGCTGCTGCTGCTCGACGCCGGTGTGGAGACGCACACCCTCTACACCGCCGACGTCACCCGCACGCTGCCCATCGACGGGCGGTTCAACGACCTCCAGCGCAAGATCTACGAGGCCGTCTACGACGCCCAGGAGGCCGGCATCGCCGCGGTGAGGCCCGGCGCCCGCTTCCGCGACTTCCACGACGCCTCGCAGCGCGTGCTCGCCGAGCGCCTGCTCGCGTGGGGCCTGCTGGACAGCTCGGTCCACGACGTGGAGAAGGTCCTGGAGCTGGGCCTCCAGCGCCGCTGGACCCTGCACGGCACCGGCCACATGCTCGGCCTGGACGTCCACGACTGCGCCCACTCGCGCCGCGAGGAACACGTCGACGCCCTGCTGGTGCCCGGCATGGTCCTCACCGTCGAGCCGGGCCTGTACTTCCAGCAGGACGACCTGACGGTGCCCGAGGAGTACCGCGGCATCGGCGTCCGCATCGAGGACGACATCCTCGTCACCGCCGACGGCAACGAGAACCTCTCGGCCGGCCTGCCGCGTCGTGCGGAGGACGTCGAGGCCTGGATGGCCTCGCTCGCCTGATCCACGGGTCGAGAGGCGCCGTGGCCGGGGACGTCCCTGGCCACGGCTCCTCAACCACGGCTTGGCAGGCGCTACTTCACGACCTGCACCGCGACGGAGCGCGCCGCGAGCACGGTCAACCCCTGCGTGCCGTCGTACGGTAGCGCCGCCTGGGCCGTCACCGGCATCGCCCCGGGGCCGTCGTCGCCGTCCAGCGTCAGCCGGTAGGTCACCGTCCTGCTCTGGCCCGGCGCCAGCGGGAAGGAGGCCGCCTTGGACTGCACCGCGTAGTCCATGCCGCCACCGGGCGAGACCGGGAGCTGGACCCAGGTGTCACCGTCCTGACGCTCCAACTTGCCCTGGTTGACCGGAACCTGAGTGCCAGGCGTACCCGCGTAGTTCTCCGTGAAGACCAGCGGTTCGACCGCCGCGTAGGTGGTCTGGCCGGTGTTCCGGTAGATCACCGAGAAGACGGCCGGCGCACCCTTCACCTTCACCTGTGAACCGATTTGGCTGAACATGATGTCGACGCCGGCCGGGGCGCTCGGGGAACCCGAGGGGGTTGACGAGGCCGCGGGCGTGGGACGGCCGCTGACGTCGAGGCTGTTCACGATCGACATCAGGTCCGACTGGTAGTCGCTCTTGAGACCGACCGCGGAGACGAACACCTGGTCCTTGGGCAGAGCCCACATCTGGGCCGTGAAGGCGGACTTGCCGCAGGTCACCTGCCACTGCGACTTGAGCGCGGAGCGGCCGGCCACGGTGGGCGTGGTCTTCGTCGGGCCGACGCTGTTGATCGACTCGCCCGCGGCGGGCACGTGGGGGTTGCCCCAGATCGAGCAGTAGGGCTGATGGCCCCAGCCGCCGTCGGAATCGAGATCACCGGTCGACGGCCAGACCGGCGACTCCGTGTCGAAGACCGACAGTTGCACCCCGTACGGCTGGCAGTCGGTGAAGCCGGCACTCTGGGGCGCTCCCGGGCTCAGGACGCAGAGCTGGTAGGCGTACCCGTCCAGGGTGGCGACCCGCCAGCCCGCGGGGATCTTCAGCTTCACACCCCGGAACGTGTACGGCGTCGCCGAGCCCGTGCGGGTGCTGGCCGGGGTCGGGGTGTCGTCGGCGAGGGGGGCGACGGTCTCGGAGGTGGCCGACGGGGTCTCGGTCTCCGTCGGGGCGGCCGTGGGGGTGGGGGTCTCGGTGGGCGTCGCCGTGGGGGTCGGGCTCGGGGCGGCCGTCACGGTGGCGGCCGGCGGCGCGTCGACGTGGCGGGCGACCGGCTCGCCGTGAAGGGTGAGCACACTGACCGCCATGGCGGCGGCCAGGCCCAGCAACGGGACGGTGACGGCATAGACCGGCCGCAGTCTGCGGATCCGGCGGTTCGGCGGCGCGGCCGGGCGCAGGTCGTGGGCGGTGATCAGGGACGTGCGGGCGTTCATCGCCTCGCGCAGCAGCCGTTCCGTCGGGGTCTCGGCCGTCCCGTCGTCGCCGCCGCTCCGGCGGGGGAACTTGTCGGTCATCGAACCTTCTCCAGGTGCTTTTCCAGAGCGTCCAGGGCCCGGCTGGCGGTGGACTTCACGGCGCCCCGGGAGAGTCCCAGGGTTTCGGCTATCTGCGCCTCCGACATGTCCGACCAGTAGCGCAGCACCAGCACCTCGCGCTGGCGGGGGGTCAGTTCCCGCATGGCCACCAGCACGCGCCGGTGCTCGTCGTTGAGCACGGCGTGGTCCTCGGCGGACGGCGCGTCGGCCTCGTGCGGCGGCACGTACTCGCGGGCGGTCTTGCGGCGGCGCAGCATCGAGCGGGCGCCGTTGACGACCGCCGTGCGCAGGTAGCCGAGCGCGTTGTCGAGGTCGTCCAGGTCCTCGCCGTGGCGCTGGTAGAGCTGGGTGAACGCCTCCTGGACGACGTCCTCGGCGAGGTCCTGGTGGTCGACCAGCAGGACGGCCATCCGGACCAGCCCGAGCCGGTGGGCGTGGTAGAGGTCGGTCAGGGTGGGCCGGTCCTCCGCGGGCTTGCGGCCGCCGCGCAGCAGCCGGAAGCCGGAGCGGCGCTGAGCCGCCTGCTGGTCGGTGGTGGGACCGGTGATCGGCTCGCCGGCCTCCTGCGCGCCGAACAGCACGGCGACTGCTCCGCGGAGGGAGAAGCCGCGCCCCCTCGCCGGCGCGATGATCGGCCCGATGGCCATGGACATGTGTGTTCTTCCGCTTCCCCCGGGACGCTTCCGTGTAAGCCGGAACCGTCAAGCCGCCTGATCAAGATCGTGATCGGCGAGATCCTCCCAGGCGCCGTCCGCCCGGTTCACTTCGCCCCCGCACCTATGGACGTGTGACCGCGGTGGAGGTTGCAGGGGGATTCGGAGGAATCTCAGGGATGGCCGAAACGGCTACACTCACCGGCGTTCCTCCACCCGTGAGCAGGGGGTTCCCATGCCCGAGCAGCACAGCGAGAGTCCCGTGTTCGGGACCGGGCCGGTCGCGGTCGCCATCGGGCGGCGGCCGGAGCCGGTGCACGACGTCGCGGTGTACGCCTTCGACGGCATGGCGCCGTTCGAGCTCGGCGTCGCGGTGGAGGTGTTCGGACTCGCCCGGCCGGAGCTGAGCGGCCTGCTGGCGGCGCCCTGGTACGGCCTGAAGGTGTGCGCGGACCGGCCGGGGAAGGCGCTGGACGCGGTGGGCGGGTTCGCGATGATCGCCCGGCACGGGCTGGACGAGCTGGCGGCCGCGGACACCGTGATCGTCCCCGGGGTGCCGAACGCGTTCGGCGGCGAAGTCTCGCCGGGCCTGGTCGCGGCGCTGCGGACGGCGCACGAGCGCGGCGCCCGGATCGTCTCGATCTGCTCGGGCGCCTTCGCCCTGGCCGCCGCCGGACTGCTGGACGGCCACCGGGCGACCACGCACTGGCGGTACGCCGAGCTGCTCCAGCAGCGGTACCCGCAGGTGGAGGTCGATCCGGACGTGCTGTACGTCGACAACGGGGACGTCCTGACGAGCGCGGGCAGCGCGGCCGGGATCGACCTGTGCCTGCACCTGGTGCGCCGGGACCACGGCGCGAAGGTGGCCAACACCGTGGCCCGCCGGTTCGTCGTGCCGCCGCACCGGGACGGCGGGCAGGCCCAGTTCATCGAGGCGGCGATCCTGCCGGTCGACGAGGAGGACGACGGGATCGCGCGCAGCATGCAGTGGGCGATGGACCACCTGGCGTCGCCGCTGACCGTCTCGGCGCTGGCCGGGGCCGCCCGGATGTCCGACCGCTCGTACCTGCGGCACTTCACGGCCCGCAACGGGACCAGCCCGATGCGCTGGGTCGTCACCCAGCGCATCGCGGCCAGCCTGCCGCTCCTGGAGTCCCCGGAGGGGACGGTCGAGGAGATCGCCACCGCGATCGGCTTCGAGAGCGCGGCGACGTTCCGTCACCACTTCGGCCGGGTGATGCGCACCTCGCCGACGGCCTACCGGCGTGGCTTCGGGCGCACAGTGGCGTGACCCGGTGACCCGGTGGCCCGGTGAGCCGGTGGCCCGGTGCGCCGGTGGCGGCTCAGGCCTGCTCGTGCCGGGCCGCGTTGGCGAGGATCGCGTCGTGCAGCCACTGCGCGAGGCCGGGGGCGGCCTTCTCGTAGGCGGCGGTCCAGCGCGGGTCCGAGACGTACAGCCCGCCCAGGCCGCGGTGGATGGTGTAGGTGCAGTCGTAGAAGTTCCGGCAGATGTGCTGCCGGTGCTCCTCGGCGAGGTCCATGGCGAGGGTGCCGTCGGCGGGCTCGCCGGCGGTGACCGCCTCGGCCAGGCGGGAGTTGAGGGCGGTCATCTCCGCCTGGATGCGCTGCCAGTCGGCCTTGTCGTAGCCGCCGGTGCGGCGCTGCGACTCGGCCCAGGCCTCGGTGTTCCCCCAGCGCCGCTCGGCCTCCTCCTCCCACTCCTCCTGGTAGTCCTCGCCGAAGATCTCGAACTTCTCCTCGGGGGTCAGCTGAACGCCCATTCTCCGTGCCTCCATGGCGTGTTCGACGGCCGCGGCGAGGTCCTGGAGGTGCTTGATCCGGTCGGTCAGCAACTGGTGCTGCCGCCGGAGGTGTTCGCTCGGGCTGACCGAGTCGTCGTCCAGGATCGCCGCGATCTCTTCCAGGGGGAACCCGAGTTCGCGGTAGAACAGGATCTGCTGCAGCCGGTCGAGGTCGGTGTCCACGTACCGGCGGTAGCCGGCCCGGGTGCGGCCCGCGGGGGACAGCAGTCCGATCTCGTCGTAGTGGTGCAGGGTGCGGACGGTCACCTTGGCGATCTTCGCCACGGCGCCGACCGAGTAGCCGTCGCTGTTCATGCGGGGTGTTCCTCCCTTCGTGCTGACCTCAACACTCGTCTCTCACGTCGCGTGAGGGTCAAGCCGGACCCGGGGGTCGAGCCAGAAGGGGGGCGTCAGTGCCCTGCGCCGACCAGGATGCGGTCGCGACGGCGGCCGGCCCGGCCGCGACCGGAGCCCTGGTCCTCCGACGAGGAGCGCGGGCGACGGGTCCGCTGGGTGGGCCAGAGCAGCACGTACGCCGTCGAGACGACGACGAACGCGAGCCGGACGAACCCGCGCGCCGAGTCGGACGGGAGGTAGAGCGTGCCGCCGTACAGCGTGGCCAGCGCGATCCAGCTCCACCACGGCACCAGGCGCTTCTGCCCGACCGCGTCCCACAGCAGGGTGCCGAGCAGGATCGAGGCGGTGTAGTACGTGTAGACGCTGGGGTCGAGCAGGATGCGGGCGTTCGCGCCGAGCAGCACGACGGCCGGCCAGCGCCCGCGCCAGACCGCGACGACGCCGAGGCCGATGCCGAGCACGAACTGGGTCGGCCGGTCCCACCAAGGGGTGGAGGGGTCGGTCACGCCGAACCAGCGCAGCGCGGAGGCCGGCTGGTTGGGGATGGTGAACTTGGCGGCCGCCATGGTGTCCAGGTTGCCGAGGTAGAACGGCAGCCAGGCGATCGCGACCAGCCCGCAGAACCACAGCACGGTGCGCAGCCAGGTGGGCCGGGGCAGGGCGAGGACCAGCGGCGTGAAGGCGATCGCCCAGGGCTTGGAGTCCACCGCGAGCGCCAGGAAGATCGCGACCTGGGTGGGCTTGCCGCGCGCGAGCGCGTGCGCGGCGAGGGCGGTGAAGAACAGCGCCAGCACGTCGTCGAGGTGCGCGAAGCGCACCGACACCTCGACCCACATCGGGATGAACGCCAGCCCGGCGATCAGCACGCGCTGCTGGAGCCGGCGGTGGTTGGTGCCGGTGCCGAGGTAGTACAGGGCGGCGGTGCGGCCCACCAGGACCAGCATCACCAGGCCGAGCGCGGAGCTAGCCGCCTCGGCTATCACCTGGCCCGCGTACGGCGAGAACGGGGCCGTGAGCCGGGCGGCGGCCAGACTGACCGGGCCGATCTGCAGCTCGGGGTGGTGGGCGTAGAGCGACAGCCCGCCGTCGGGCTGGCTGCTGAAGAGCAGCTGCTCACCCTGGCGCAGGTAGTGCCAGGAGAAGCCGCCCTTGGGCTCGACCAGGAAGAACCAGAGCACCGTCCACGCGATCAGCAGGACGTGGTGCCTGCGGACCAGCAGACCCGCGATCCGCCCTGTCCCAGCCTCGTAGTCGGTGGTGGTTTGTGCCGTGCGTACTCCCCGCACCTGTCCCTCTCCCCGCCGGTTCCGCCCCCCTCCGGCCGGACATCCTATGTGACGGAGGAGTACCTTCCGCGCCGCCCGGGTGTCCGTCGGATGGACGGCCGGGCGGCGCGGCGGTACTCAGGCGGTGATCCCCCGAGGTCAGCCCTGCTGGGCCGACTTGCGGCGGCGCAGCACCACGAGGGTGCCGACGCCGGCCACCAGGACGGCGCCGCCGGCGGCGGCGATGGCGGTGGTGTCGTCACCGCCACCGGTGGTGGCGAGGGCCTTGTCCGCGTTGTCGGCGGCGGCCTTGGCCTTGGTGACGGCGGCCGGGACGATCTTCGGCGGGGTGACCTTCGGGACGCTCACCGGGAAGTCGATCGGCTCCTGCGCCTCGGTGCTGCCGCCGGACGGGGCCGGGGCGGCGGTCGAGCCGGAGGCCGACGGCGCCGCGGACGGCGAACCGGTGGTCGGGGCCGGGGTGGTCGGCTGGGTGGTGGGCGTGTCCGTGGCCGTCGGGGTGGACGTCGGCGTGTGGGTGGCCGTCGGGGACGCGCTCGGCGAGTGGCTGGTCGTGGACGAGCCGCTCGGGCTGGGCGTGTGGGTCGGCGTGTGGGTGGCCGTCGGCGAGGTGCTCGCGGTCGGGCTCGGCTTGCCGGTGGGGCTCGGGCCCGCCTTCTTGATGGTGAACCCGGCGCCGCGGATGCCCTCGCAGCTGAACGCGCCGGTGTCGACCGGCAGGTGGGTGTTGTCGTCGAGCTCGGCGGCGAACACCACCGGGACGACGCCGGCCCGGCCGAGCGGGGCGTCCCCGGTGAAGGAGACCCGGACCTTGATGGTCAGGTTCTTGCCGCGGTTCACGACCAGCATGGCGTCGTCGGCCGGGTTGCCGTCCGAGTCGACCTGGCCGAGCAGCATGAGGGCGGCGGAGTCGTCGCCGTCGCCGCCGCCGGGCGCGACCGCGCCGGTCTGCCAGCCCTCGCCGGGCAGCTGGTACTCGACCTTGAGGTTCTTCGCCTGGAGCGAGCCCGCCTTGTTCTTGAACTTCAGGAGCGGGAAGAAGACGTCGTCGTGCTTGGACGGGTTGTCGATCCGGTAGGTGAACTCGCGGGCGTCACCACCGGCGACGAAGGTGTCCGGCACGCCGTGCAGCGAGAGGGCGAGGGCCCGCGCCGACGCCTGCTCGGCCTGGGCCGGGGCGGCGGACGGGGAACTGGTGGCGCCCACGGCCATGGCGCCCTGGGCGCCGGCCAGCACCATCGAGGACGCGAGCGCGGCGGCGCCGGCGAGGGCAAGACTGCGACGTATCGACAAGGGAGACCTCACGGGAGTGTCCGGGCGCGGCCCGGGAGCGCGGCGGGGCGCGGCTGGTCGCGCCGCGTACCCCCCGCGAAGCTTGAAAGTCCGACGGAGACTACCGAACGATCCGGCCGGTTCGGAAGGCAGGTGTCACGCTCCGTCCCGAAGGGGCCACGAAGCCGCCCGAATCGTCCAACTCCGTCCCCGGAAAAGGCTTTTGTCTTTTACCAAAAGAACACCGGAACGTGACGAGTACACGCCCGGAGAACCGTATCGCACGGCCCTCCGCGGCGTGAACCCGTCGGTCCCGGGAGCGGCGGTCACTCACTCACTCCGAGAAGAAGGACTTGGCGGCGATCAGAGCCCGCTCGTCGCGCAGCACGTCCCCCGGCCGGGTGCCGTTGCCGAGCAGCGCGCCGCCCCAGCGCATGCCCATGTAGTCGGCGGTCAGCCGCAGCGTGCCGATCAGGGGGTCGGCCTTGTCGTCCTCGGTGGCCAGGGCGGTGACGGCCCAGATCGTGCCGTCGGCCATGCCGTCGCGGAACACCCTGTCGGGCAGCCGGAGCCAGGCCGACCAGTAGTCGAGGTAGAGCTTCGCGCTGGTGGGCAGCGAGTACCAGTACAGCGGCGCGACGAAGACCAGGTCGGTGGCCTCCAACGTGGCGTCCAGCAGCGCCCGTTCATGCCCCTCCGGCTCGGGGAAGGTGCCGTCCCCGACGTGCCGGAGGTCCTCGAACGGCGGCAGCGGGTGGTCGCTCAGCCGCAGCCAGCGCTGCTCGGCGCCGGGTGGCAGGCTCGCCTCGGCGGCGAGGCGGGCGAGCTGCTCGGAGTTCCCGTCGGTGCGCGCGCCGGCGACGAGGAAGAGGAACGTGCGCGGCACGTCGGTGCCCGGGCGCTGATCGTGCTGGTCGTCCATTGGATGTCTCCCCCGTCGAACAGGTATCGCCCGGGCGGCGCGGTCCGTGCCTGTGATGCGGCCGCAGGCGCCAGCACGCGGGCCGGGCCGGTTATTCCGGGGGCGTTCCTCCCGGTTCCGCGGGCGGGATCGGCCGGTCGGCGAACAGCCGGACCGGTTCGCGCAGGACGGGGTGCCGGCGCGGGCCGAGGTCGGCGAGGCCGATCCGCTCGACGACCGCGCGGGAGCCGGTGTTGTGGTCGTGCACCCAGGCCACCACCGGCCGGTCCGGCGCGTGCCGGTGGGCGGCGTCGACGGCGGCGCGGGACAGCTCGGTGGCGTAGCCGCGGCCCCAGTGGGCCGGGTCCAGCCGGTAGTAGAGGTTCCAGAAACCGGTGGAGAGCTGCAGCGAGGCGCCGCCGACGCCGATCACCGGGCCGTCGACGCCCAGCCGGGCCGTCCAGTAGCCCATGCCGTCGGACTCCCAGACGTCGACGGCCCGTCCGATCCAGGCGCGGGTGGTGCCCTCGTCGAGGTGCCGGCCCTCGGGGGCGTGCCACCAGGTGCGGGGATCGTGGTTGATCGCGTGGAGCGGGGCGAGGTCGGCGAGGCCGACGGCGCGCAGTTCCAGCCGTTCGGTGCGGACCAGCCAGGGGGCGGCGGAGCGGTCGTCGTGGGTGGGCGTCACGCGCGGATCGTAGGCGGGTGCGGGGTGGTCCGGCACGTGATTATCGGACGGGGCCCGGGACGGCGCCTCAGTCGGGCAGGCCGGCGCGGCGGCGGGCGACGGCCGCGACGGCGGCCCAGTCCTTGTCGCCGTCCCCGTGCGCGAGCGCGTCGAGGAAGGCGTCCCGCAGGACGCTGCCGAACGGGAGGGGGACGGTCGCGGCGGCCCCGGCGTCGAGCGCGAGGCCGACGTCCTTGAGGCCCAGCGGCAGCCGGAACCCGGCCGGCTCGTAGCGCCGTTCGGCCACCATCGCGCCGTACCCGCCGTACACCGGGCCGGGGAAGAGAGTGCCGGTGATCAGCTCGACCAGGTCGGCCGGCCGGACGCCGTGGGCCTCGGCCAGGCTGCACGCCTCGGCCATCGACTCGATCGCGCAGGCCAGCAGGAAGTTGACGCTGATCTTGGTGGTGTTGGCCTGGCGCGGGCGGTCACCGAAGTGCCAGGTGCGCTGCCCCATGGCGGCGAACAGCGGCTCGGCGCGCGCCAGCAGCGCGGGATCACCCGCGGCGAGGATGTTCAGCTGCCCGGCGGCGGCGACCGGCGGCCGGCCGAGGACGGGCGCGGCGACGTAGCCGATGCCGTGCTCGGCGTGCGCCGCCTCGGCGCGCTCGGCGAGCGCGAGCGAGACCGTCGCCATGTTGACGTGCAGGGTCGCCCGCGCGCCCGCAAGGAGGACGGGGTCGAGCAGCAGCCCCTCGACCGCCTCGTCGTTGGCGAGCATGGAGACCACCGTGTCGGCGGCGAACACCTCGGCGAGCGTCTCCGCCGCCTGCGCGCCCTCGGCCACCAGGGCGGCCACCGGCTCGGCGGAGCGGTTCCAGACCCGGACGGCGTGGCCGGCCCGCAGCAGACTGCCGGCCATGCCCCGTCCCATCGCACCCAGCCCCACGAAGCCGACCGTCGTCCCGGTCATCGCGCACTCCCGTCGCCGTAGCCGCCGCACTCGTGGCCGACTGTACGTCAGCCGGGCCCGGACGGCCGGGGTGGCTTCACGCGCAGGCGCGCTCCGGCAGCCGTACCGCCCGGCCGCGCTCCAGCTGGGTGATCACCCGGTGACGCAGCAGCTCGTACTGGGCCTGGAGCCGGCCGTGGCGGGTCGGGCGGGAGACCGGACGGCCGGGGCCGACCAGTTCGTCCGGCCCGAACTGCTCGCGGGTGAGGTCGATCTCGACACCGGGGCCGAATCGGTTCCACCAGTGGAGGTCCGTCCGGACCCCGCCGACGTACACCTCGCCCATCATCAGCTCGCCGCCGAGCAGGTCGTGCAGCACCATCGCGGTGACCCCGCACTGGCCGCGGGCGGGATTGTCGGGACGCCAGTGGGCCAGGTCCTCGGGCGCACAGGTGTCGACACCCCAGGAGGAGCGGATCGCACGTTCGATGTCGTTGAGGGTCCACGCCGTCATACCAGGAAGCCTGCCACGCCCCACCGACAGCGGCACCGGCTTTTGACCGGTCCGTGCCCTGTACTGCAACGACCTTCCCGATCTTCACCCGAACGAGGGTGCTCCGAACCCGCCCGCCCGGCGTGCGGGGCGGACGGGCGGTGCTTTCGGGGGCGCTTCGGGTGACGTCCCGACGGCGTCCCGGCAGCGTGCGCCGGCGCGTTGCGGGTCAACGCGCCGCAGGTCGCCGCCGGGCGCGCCCGCGACGCCGATCGCCGCGACCGGAGCGCCCTTGGACCGCACCGGGGCGCCGCCGGCCAGGAACAGCGTGCCCGGGATGTCCTTGAGGTCCGGGGCCTGCGCCAGCCGCTTGGCCGGCTCTGAGGTCGGCGCGGGTCGCGGCGTCGATGGTCAGGCCGGTGCTCCGGGCGAGGTTCCGGTTCCGGGTGTCGGCCTTGACCGCGGCCGGCGCGAACTCGCCGCCACCGAACGGCGGGAGTCACCAAGGAGCGCCGGCTGCTGCGCTGAGCGCTCGCCCGGTGCCGCTCCGTACGGGCGAAGTGCTCGGAATGTCGGATTCCAGACCCGCGCACGCCGCTTCCCCACACCTCGCACGCACCCCCGACGGGCCGTCACGCGCCCTGATGCGCCCACAAATACCTGGTGGCAAACTGTCCACGCCCCTGCCACGATTGTGGATGTTTCGTGGAACCCACTATTGACAAACCAACCATGCGGTTTGTTAGCGTTGAACCAACGACGCCCCCGGGGGAGGGGGGCTCGCCGGGGCCCGTGCGGACCGCCCTCGCCGGAGGGTGCTGCCGGGGGGCGGCGGGCGGCCGGGGAGTCGGGGCAGCGGCAGCGCCGAAGCCGCGCGACGAGGGTGGCGCGGAGCGAGTCCGGGGGGACTCACTCCGCGCCTCCTCTACCCGTCAGGACCGTTTCGCCAGGCCCCCGTTCACGCGGCCGCGGACATCACTCCCCGCGTCACACCATCGCGCTCCAGTGGGCACAGCACACGTACGGCAGCGGCGCGCGACCGCACCCGCCCGCGACCTGCACGCGCGACGGCCGCTCCGGACGGCCGGCTCCGGGCGAGCTCGCGGTCAGTCGGGCCTCGCCCAAGTCCCCGAAGTGCAGCGACAGTTGGTAGCCGTCGCGGGTGGCCGCGGCCACCCCCGGCAGCTCCCGGCCGACGCCCAGCGAGGTGATCGTCCAACCGCACCGCCGCCAGTGGCGCTCGACCGCGCCCACGAGCGCCCCGCGCCTGGCCTCCGAGACGACGGTGAGGACGTCCCGCCCGCGGGTGACGTACCAGCTCAGGCCGTCGCCCTCCCCCGGCAGCGGCAGCCGGACACCGGACCGGGGCGGCGCGCTCTGCCATACCGGCATCGGCCGGATCGCGTCCAGCGCGTCCTGGAGAAGCGTCTCGCAGCGTGCAGCGGCCAGGAGTTGATCGATCGTCGCCTCACCGGACGGCCAGGCCTCCGACTCCTCCGGCCCGCAGCAGGGGCGGCCCACCGGGCATCCGAGGTTCAGTTCGGCACCACCTGGCAGCACTGGGCTCTCCGTACTCCTCCCGGCGTTCAACCCGGGCCGGGATTCCGTCACTCCTTCGACGGCGGGCATGCGGAATCGGTTCCGCCCCGCACCGTTCCGCGGGCCGCTCCCGCGCTCCATGTGCACTGCACGGTGCAGTTGAATCACTGATCTGCACCGTGTAGTTTACTTCTTGTCCGGCGTGAAGCGCCGGCGAACAGAACCCCCTCCACCGGAAGGACCCCGCCATGCCCACCATCACCGTCGGCACCGCCCGCATCCCCTACCGCGTCGTCGGCGACGGCCCCGGCACCCTTGTCCTGGTCCACGGCACCGGCCCCGGCTCCGACATGTGGGACGGCCTGCTGGACTCCTTCACCGACCGCTACACCGTCCTGCTGCCCGACCTCTCCGGCAGCGAGGCCGCCGAGGACGACGGCGCCGAACTGACCCTCGAAACCCTCGCCACCCAGGTCAACGCCGTCATCGACGACGCCGGCCGCGGCCCCGCCGACGTCGTCGGCTTCTCGCTCGGCGCGGTCGTCGCCACCGCGGCCGCCGCCCTGCGCCCGGACCAGGTCCGCCGGCTCGTCGCCACCGCCGGGTGGATCAGCAGCGAGCAGGACGAGTACCTGCGCCTCTCGCTCGCCACCTGGCTGTCGCTCGCCGACAACCCCGCCGCCTTCGGCCGCTACGGCACCCTCACCGCCTTCAGCCGCGGCTTCCTCAACCGGATCGGCCGCGCCGCCGTCGAGGCCAACACCGCCTACATGCAGCCGACTTCGGGCACCCTGCGGCACATCGCCCTCGACCTCGCCCTCGACCTCGGCCCGCTGCTCCCCCGCGTCCAGGCCCCGGCCCTGGTGATCGGCTGCACCCAGGACGCCACCGTGCCGGTGGAGAACACCCGCCGGCTGCACGCCGCCCTCCCCGGCAGCGCGTACGCCGAGTTCGACACCGGGCACATCGTCCTGGCCGAGGAGACCGAGGCCTACACCAAGACCGTCCGCGACTTCCTCGACGCCTGACCGGGGCCGCCGGTGCGGGGCCCGCGACCTGGGCGACGGTCGCCCGCCCCGCACCGAAGAGCACACCGTGTCGCGGCTGGCAAGAGCTGCGCCAGAACGTCCGATTCCCACAGGCCGCGGCGAATTTCGAATTGACTCGACATCAGCCCGCGAGGGGAGATTGCCTTGTCCGTCGCCGCTCCGCACGAGAGCGCGATACGTCATGCAAGGAGACGATCATGCGCATACTCCTCACCGGCCCGGCCGCGGCCGGCCACCTCTTCCCGATGGTGCCCACCGCCCAGGCCCTGCGCGCCGCCGGGCACGACATCCTGTTCGCCGCCGCGCGGCCGATGGACCAGATCCGCTCGGCCGGCTTCCCGCTCGCCGAGATCGGGGACGGCCGCGAGATGCGGGAACTGTTCATCGAGGCCAACGAAGGACAGTTCAGCTACAGCGGCAACGGCCTCGACCAGGACGGACTCCTGGACATGGCCTCCCGCGCCTTCGCCTACGCCGCCCGCCCCACCGTCGACGACCTCCTCGCCGTCGCCTCCGGCTGGGGCGCCGACCTGCTCGTGCACGCCGCCTTCCAGGCCGCGGCCCCGCTCGTGGCGGCCAAGCTCGGACTCCCGTCGCTCCTGCACAACTACGGCATCCCGACCGGCCGCGACATCGTCGAGCGCCTCGCCGCCAACTTCACCGACCTCTACGACAAGCACGGCGTGGACGGCCCGGCCACGCCCACCTCGCTCAGCATCGGCCCGCTCGGCGGCGACCTGGACGGCCTGCGGATGCGCTACGTGCCCTACAACGGCGGCGGCCTCGTCCCGGGCGAGTACCTCGGCCCGGCCGAGCGCCCGCGGGTGCTGATCACCCTGGGCACCGTCGTCACCCACGTGGACGGCGTCAGCGCCGTCTCCCGCCTGGTCGAGGCGGCCTCCTCGGTCGACGCCGACTTCCTGCTCGCCGTCGACGGCGCCGACCTCGCCCCGCTCGGCACCCTGCCCGACAACGTCCGTGCCCTGCCCTGGGTGCCGCTCGCCGACCTGGTCCGCCACTGCGACGCGGTGATCCACCACGGCGGCGCGGGCACCACGGGCACCACCCTCCAGGCCGGCGTCCCGCAGCTGCTGCTCCCCCAGGGCGCCGACAACTACCTGGTCGCCGACGCCCTCACCGCCGCCGGCGTCGCCCTGCGCTCCACCTCGGAGACCGTCGACACCGACGTGCTGAACCGCCTCCTGACCGACCCCGACCTCCGCGCGGCCGCCGCCCGCGTCCAGGCCGAGAACAACGCCCTCCCCACCCCCGCCGCCATGGTCCCCACCCTCGAAGCCCTGGCCGCCGCCCGCTGATCCACCCCGGAACCCAGAAAGCCGCAGGTCACCAGGCCTGCGGCTTTCCCGTTGCGGCGCGGGCGGCGAGATCGGTCGCACACCGGTCCGCGAAGGCCGCGGGTGCGGACGACGACCGGGTCGCGCTCTTCTTCCTCGACCACGCCCGCCAGGCCCGCCAGGCCCGCCAGGCCCGCCTCAAGCCTTGCTCACCGTCCGTTCTGGCACGGACCTGGCACGCGCCGGAATCGTCCGCGCGGAGCCCGAGGTGACGCTCGACACCTACGGTCTGCTCGACCACGGCGTCGCAACTGCCCTGGCGCACTTCGCGGACCACGTCCGCGAGGACGTGGACCACGAGTGACTCCATGACCCGTCCGTGGACGGAATCGACGAGGAACCCGGCAGTTGCGCACCTTGGCATCACGCCCATGGGGATCAAGGACTGGTTCACCCAGTGCAACGAGGGCCGTTGCCTACACCCCTGCGCGGCGGGCGACCCGATCCGGACACAACCGGCCTGGGAGGCGGCGCCAAAAGCCCGGCGGGCGAGCTGTTGTCGGTCCATTCTGGGCTCATGACTCAGCCCCGGACGGGATCTGCCCAGGACAGCCGGCCGGGGGACGGAGTCACACTCCATCAGCAGCCCCGGCACCCGGTGCGCGACAGCAGAGCCGGGTCCCCATCGCTCAACCGGGAGGCTTCACCATGGGCCGAGCAGGCACATGTCCAAGAGTGCTCATCGTCGGGGCGGGCCTGGCCGGCACCGCCACGGCGATCCGGCTGCTCCGCTTCGCGCGCAGGCCGCTCGAGATCGTCCTGCTCGAGCGGCGTTCCGACTACCGGTCCGCCGGCGTCGCCTACCACCGGGACGGCAACCCCTGGGACCACGTGTTCAACATCCAGGCGGGTCGGATGTCGGTGTTCCGGGAGGACGTCCACGACTTCGTCCGCTGGGCCAACCTCGAAGCCGACCGCCGGGACTGGCCGGCGCCCTGGGACCGGCTCGAGTTCGTCGAGCAGGGCCCGGCGCCCCGGCGGATCTTCCAGGACTACCTGACCGATCGGCTGGCCGAGGCCAGGCGGGAAGCCTGTCCCGGCGTCGTGCTCGTCGAAGCGGACGGCGAGGCGGTCGACATGGAAGTACGCTCCACCGGTGTCGAGGTGACGGTACGGCAGTCGTCCGCAAGCGGTCCCGAGGCCGGACCGGGCCCGGAACCGACCGCGCTGTTCGCCGAACACGTCGTTCTCGCGACCGGCCTCGAACTCAGGGATCCGCCCTTCGCCGCCGACGTACTCTCACACCCGTCCTTCGTGAGGAACCCGTACTCCGCGGCCGGCGTCCGGAAGCTCGTAACGCTCCCGGCCGAGGCGACCGTCGCGATCATCGGATCCGTGCTGAGCGCGTACGACTCGGCGGGCCTCCTGCTGCGCCGGGGCCACACCGGAAGGATCCACCTGATCTCCAGGACCGGGACGATGTTCCGAACGTACCCCGGCGGGCACGAACACGGAGTGTTACAACTACCCTGCCCGAAAACACTGCTGGAGCCGTACCGGAACCGCGAGGAGTTCCTCGCCCGGGTTCGGTCCGAGTGGGCGACGGCACGCTCGACGGTCGTTCGGGACCACCCCGAGGTCGACCCTGCGGTGGTTGCGGAGCGGGTCGCCAAGGCGTGGGAACCGCATCTTCCCGAGGCCATCGAACGGATTCCCTCCGCGGAACTGCGGAGCCTGCTGGACGAGTTCGGTACCTCGATAGCAGCCCTCCGGGTCGGCGCGGTGGAGTACACGATGGCGGTCATCGAGCGCGCGATACACCCGGTGGACGGGCCGGCGAAGCTGGTCGTCGGCAACGTGGAGGGGATCACGCCGACGGAGTCGGGGCGGCTGGTCGTCTCGGTCGCGGCCCCGGAGGAGAAACACGCCATCGAGGCCGACCTGGTGGTGTCCAACTTCGGCAGGGAGTCGGACTACAGCAGGGTCGGCCACTCGCTCTGGAGGAATCTCCTCCGGAGGGGGATCGCGGTCCCCCATGAGCGCACCGGGCGCGGCCTGGAAGTCGACGAACACGGGGCGCTGCTGAGCCCCGGCGGGGAGCCGGCCGGCCCGGTCTCCGCGGTCGGCGTGCTGAGAGAGGGCGACGAGATCGTGCGGAACGGCCGAACCGGTGCGTTCGCCTTCAATCTCGCTGCCATCAAGAACCAGTCGATCGCGGTCGCCGCACGGGTGATCGAGCAACTGGAGCTCCATGACGACGGCTTGGCCCAGGACATGGCTCAATACCACGGCCACGTCAGCAATACAGAGGAAGCGGCCCTGGTCGGATTCGAGGAGGCTGTAGCCCTGGAGGTGAGGAGGTTGGCCACGCGTGCTCGAAGCAAGCGGGAACTGCTCGATTCCCGGTTGGACGCCTGTATCCGGTCCATGGGAGACCTTCCGCCCCTCCCGATGGCTGCCTCCCGGCGTGACCGCCTGATGGGGGCGGTCGTCAACCGGGCCGCCGTTCAACGGCTCACTGACGTCACCGTGACGCCACGGCAGCTGCGTCGACACCTGGGGATAACGGACGCCGAAGATCTGGAGGACTAGTTGAACGGGCGACGGATTCAAGGATTCCTATTAACCGGTGGCACACAGAGCGTGTTACGGGGTACCTGTAACCGCACAAGAAGTCCGCTCAACGGATCCATTCTCGTCGCCCCTTCCCTCGAAGCGGGAATATACGACGCGATCGTGGCAGCGCGTGCGGTCGTCTGCAGTTCGGGCGGACTGACCGGCCACATGCAGTCCATCTGCCGCGGCAGGGGCATACCCGTACTCCGCGTCGACCAGGCGGATCTCGCCGACCTGGTCGGCGAAGTGACGCTGCACCTGGAGAGCCAGACCATCGTCATCGGGTCCGACGCGAGTGGTGCCGGGGCCCCGGGCCCGGGGGCCGGGCGTTCCTCGCTGGACCGTCTCGGCTCGGCGTGTGCGGTCATCGCGGACCTGCAGGACATCCACACGATCAACGCGTGCGGGCCGAACGCGAAGCGGGTCGAGTCCTTCTTCATCCGGGAGGAGTTCCTCTGCCTGGCGGCGGGCCTGCGTCCCCTCGACTCCCTTCACGGCGGCCCCGCCGACATCGCGGTCTACGGGCGTGCCGTCGCGGACCGGCTGTGCACCTTCGTGGAGGCGCTCCTGCCCGACCAGCGGCTGGTCCTGAGGCTTCTCGACCTCCGCTCCGACCACGCCGCCGGCGTCACCGAGCTGGCCCCGGTCGCGGTCGAGCCGAACCCCGAGCTGGGCCTGCACGGCGCACGCTGGCTGCTTGGTTCGACCGCCTACCGGGACGCACTGCACTCCGTTCTCGGGTCCCTGCGGGAGCAGCTCGGTGACGATGCGGGCCGAGTGCACCTCTCGGTTCCGTTCCTCAACGATGCGGAGGAGTTCGCCCAGCTCAGAACGCATCTTGAGGTGCCGGTCGACGTGCCCGTGTCCGCGTTCATCGAAACGCCCGCGGCAGTGCACGCCACCCGGGCGCTCTGCGCCGTGGGCGCCAGCGAGCTGTTCGTCGGCACGAAGGACCTGGTGCAGTTCTACCTCGCCGCGGACCGGACCAACCACCTGGTGGCCGAGTCCTACCAGACCCGGCACCCGGCCGTCATGGACGGAGTGCGGAGGGTGGTGGAGTCCGCGCGCGCAGCGGACACCCCGGTGAGGGTGTTCTCGTTGGGTGCGGACCTCGCCCACTACCTGGAACGCCTGCCGACCCCGGACGGCTACATGATGTGCACCGCCGAACTCCGGCAGGTGCTCCTTCAGCCGCAACCCTGACCGGGCCGGCAGGACGGGGCGGCCGATTTTGAGCGGCAACGCGGCGGGCGGCGGAGTTGCTTGGGGCGAAGCCCAGGATCTGGGTCAGCAGGGTGACCAGAGCGGTCTCGGCGTGCTCCTTGAGGGAGATGGTCGGGAGGTTGTGCGCTTCACCGAAGGTTCGCTTGGAGAAGCGGGCGGCGAACTCGGCACGGGCGGCCTCGGCGGCCTCCAGGCCGTGGAGGGTGGCGGTGACCTCGCCGGCGAGGATGCGCTTGACGGCCATCGGGTGCGCGGTGCCGTTGGCCACGCGCGCGGTGACGGTGGCGATCTCCTCGTCGGTCCACTCGGTGAGCTGCTTGAGGTAGGGCTCGATGAGGTGGTCGGGGATGGACATCACGCGGCCGAAGATCTCGTCCGGTGAGGAGGAGAGTCCGACGTAGTTGCCCTTGGACTTGCTCATCTTGGCGCCGGTGCCATCAGTGCCCTCGATGAGCGGAGTGGTGATGATGACCTCGGGGGTCTGCTCGCGGATCTCCATGACCTTGCGGCACATCTGGAGATTCAGGAGTTGGTCCACGCCGCCGAGTTCGACGTCCGCGGTGATGGCCACTGAGTCGAGGGCCATGACGACGGAGTACACGAACTCGGCGACCGACAGTCCGTCGCCGGCGGCGAGGCGGCTGCGGAAGTCCTCGCGCTGGAGCGTCATGGAGACTGGGATGTGGGCCAGGATGCCCACCACCGGGCAATCTGTCGGTTCAGGAAGCCTGGTGGACGGCGATGAGCTGAGCCGACCATCTGTTACCCAGGCAGCACAGCCATTCCGGCTGGCGTACGGGGCACGCCGTGGAAGACCTGTCGGGCATGCCACTCGCGATGCCGTTCGGCGACGGATGGAACGCCCGATTGCGGACCTATCACCGGCTGCCCGGCCAGCGCGAGCACGTGCTGCCGGCTCGCCTCGCTGCGGCCGACGAAACGCTGCGAGACAAGAATGCGATGCCCCTCGCCCAGGCCCAGGATTCCCTTGTCGAAGAGCTTGTGGTGCAACGAGCACAGGCACAGGCCGTTGTCGACCTCGTCCGGACCGTCGTACGACCACCAACGCACATGCGCGGCCTCCAACCCGACGCTGCTCGCTCCGAGCATCCCGTCGTAGCCGCAAAAGGCGCACTGGAACTCGTACGCCGTCAGAACGATCTCACGCATCCGGCGGTCTCGCTGCCGCCGTGCAGCAGTCTCCGCTTCACCGGGCAGGCCGGCCACGGGTGCGGTCTCTGCCAGCTCCAGGTCGAGACCGACGGCCTCGCACAGATCGGCGTGTAGCGACGGCGGGAAATTGACATCCAGCAGCGCTCTGGCCAGCCTCCCCAGCAGCGAAGGCTCCTTGCTGAGCGCTGTCCGCAACTCGGGTACGAGCCTGCCGGTGGCGCCGCTGGACCGGAGAACCCGGACCCCACTTCCCGGGCTCCCCTGCCCACGATCGGTCCTGACCTCCCACACACCGTCATTGACCAGATGGTGGAAGGGGTATGCGGGCGTCGTCGGATTCGGCGGCCCGTACTCGACCAGCAGCCGCTTCAGCTCCTCCTCGACCACGCTGTAGCGCAGCTCGCTGTCGGCATCCTGCTGGAAGCTGCCGAGCGCGTACAGCAGCAACAACGGCTTATGCGGAGCGCGGACCTCGTTGTTCGTCCACTGCCGCAGCTTCGCCACCCGATCGAGCCAGTCCATGGCCGCCAGCGTAGTTCGTGGCACCGACGCCAACTCCGTTGTGGAGTTCGGCACCTGGTCCCCGGGCGGGAAGGTCGGTAGTCGGGTCGAACCATCCGGTTCGAGGGCGGCCTGGGCACCTGGGTCAGAGGCGAGGCATCCCATGCTCCAAGTAGGAAGTTGCCGCGAGAGATCGGGCGTCAAGGGCGGCGTGGGCCCGCCGGGCCAGGCGAGGGATGAGGAGCTCGCTGATCTGGTCGGCGGTGTGGAAGGCGTACTCGCCGATCTCCACTCCGTCCAGGTTGATCTGAGCTCGCTCCTCCGCGGAAAGGATGCCCCCGTCGAAGACGAAGAGCAGCTTGTCGCCCTCGGTCGGGTGGGGCGCCCAGTCCGCGACGAGGAGGCGGCCGATGGGCGGGGTGATGCCGAGCTCCTCCTTGACCTCTCGGGCCGCGCCCTCGCTCGGGGTCTCACCGGGGTGGAGGTAGCCGCCCGGGATCTCCCAGCCCGGCTTGTACGTGGGCTTCACCAGGAGCACGCGGTCGGCTTCGTCAAAGAACAGCACGCCGGCGGCGGTGCGCGGCTGGGCAACGGCATCAGGTACGTCGGAGTCGCTCACGGCTGCGACTGTAGCGGCGGCGTGGTCCGAACTTGGCCGGTTCAAGCTCGCAGACACATGTCCGGGTCTCGGAGCATTGTGGTCAACTAGGGCCGTTGCTGCTCTCACACCGGGATGTGGACGCTGATGAGCGATCAGGCGGGCGAGCTCGAGCCGTGGCGGATCCACGGGGACCGAGTGGTGTACGACAACCCCTGGGTGCAGCTGGCCCTGGTGGATGTCGAGCCGCCGGGAGTTCCGCGGTTCGAGCATCACGTGGTCAGGTTGAAGCGGGTGGCCATAGCGGCGGTCCTGGACTCCGAAGACCGCGTGCTGATGCTGTGGCGATACCGCTTCGTGCCGAACTCCTGGGGCTGGGAGCTTCCGGGCGGCATCGTCGACCCTGGGGAGGACGGTCGGCAGGCGGCGCTGCGTGAGGTGGAGGAGGAGACCGGCTGGCGTCCGGACGGCCTTGACCACGTGGTGACGTTCCAGCCGATGGTCGGGATGGTGGACTCCCCCCACGAGGTCTTCGTCGGCGAGGGAGCGACCTTGATGGGCGAGCCCGAGGCCGGCGAGGAGGCTGGACTCATCTCGTGGGTGCCGCTGGCCGACATTCCGGCGCTCATGGCGGAGGGAAAGCTGATGGGCTCCGGCACCCTGGTGGCGCTCCTCCATATCCTGGCTACCCGAAAGCGGTAGGTCGACCTCCGGGCAAGACCCCCGCCGACACTGCCGCCTTCAGAACTTGGTGCCCAACTGGTCGATGCGCGCCCGGTGACGGGCGGAACCCGTGCGGTTGGCAAGGAGTCGGGCCTTTCGTAAGTGGTTCATGGCCTGTTCCTGTTCCTCGCGCGCGAGATGGGCCTGCGCGAGGTCGCAGTGCAGGCCGGCTGTGGCCCGGGTGAACGTCGCGTCCATGCCTGCGAGCGCGTCGTACAGGTCGCTCATCGCGGCGTCGTCGCCGAGTCGGGCGAGCACATTGCCGCGCCACCGGGTGAGGTGATTGCCGTTGAGGAAAATGCTCAGCATGTCGGGATCGCGGTCGGTATCCCCGGGCGGGAGGATGGCGGCTGCTCGGTCCAGTGATCGGCGGCAGTCGTCCGGACGGCCAGCCTGAGCCAGGAGTTCGGCTTCGGCGGCGTGCAGCCATGCCAGCAAGCGCGGCGACGCCTTGCTGCCGACTGTCCGATGTGCCTCCTGTACGAGCTGCACGGCCAGGTCCGACTTGCCGGCTGCGGACAGGACGTAGGCCTGCTCCGCCATGGCGTGAGCCAGGTACATCGGCTCCTTCGCCTCGGCGGCGGCCCGCTTGCCCAGCTCGTAGTGCCGCCAGGCCCGCTCGGTGGCGCCCACGTCGAGTGCCTGCCATGCACCGAGCGTGGCTGCCCCGGCAAGTGCTCGCGCAATCGGCTCCCGGGTACTCGGCAGCACGGCGAAGGTCAGACACTCCTCCAGAGCCGTCAGATGGGCCTGCATCTGGTCCACCAGGGCGGCGGCACCCATCTGACGGTCGACGGTACGCAGCAGCTCGGTCTGAGCCATGAACGTCTCGACCATGCCGAGACTCAGGTTGTGGGCCGAGTCGATGCGGCCGATCAGTTCGTCGTAGCCGGTGACGGTCTCGGCCGATGTCGTCCGGCCGAGAAGTTCACGATTGGTGAGCCCGAGGAGGGCGCGAAGTACGGCCGCGTACAGCTGGCCGATCGGGCGCCGGCCGTTCTCCCACTCCGACACGTAGACACGCAGACTCGCCGTCGAAGCCACGTCGAGGCTGTGCTGCCGGGCGTAACGCTCGATCTCGTGGACGAGCCGCTCCTGCGACCAGCCGTGTGTCTTGCGCGCCTGCCTGAGCCGAGCTGACACCGTCGCCCCCACCTTGAGATCGTGCCGCCATCGGTGCCATACCTCGGGCGTATCGGCGCAGGTCGCCAGGGGTTAACCCCGTGACGTTAAGGCCCGTTGGCTACCGGCCGGGCCGCCGGTCAACTCTCATGGTTCCCACGCTAATCGTCGCGCCTCCCGTCCGGGGAGAGTTCGCTCCGATTCGAGCGGCTGGCGGCAGCAGGGCAGGCCGCATCCAGCCGCCGGCTCGCAGGCATGTGACGTTGCATCACTGGAGGCCACGATGACCGCACCGCTTGTCCTGGATCAGTCGCCGCGCCATCTCACGGCCGAGCACCGCGAGGAGCTGCTCGGCGTGTTCACCCGCCTTATCGACCTGGGCCTCGACTTCAAGCTCCAGGACTCCGTTTTCCAGGCACGCCGCCAGCCGTTCGAACTGAGGGACACGCTGCTCGTCCCGCTGCCGGAGGAAGGCAGCACGCTCGAGGTGGTACTCGACGAGTTCGTCCGCGACGTGCTGCCCGACTGCAAGAACGAGAACAGTCCCTTCTTCCTCGGGTTCGGCGACACGGGCGATGACGTGGCGGCCCTCTGCGGTGGCCTCCTCTCCCTGTTCACCCAGCAGAACCTGATCAACCAGAGCTTCGACTCCCCGAGCGGCACCTTTGTCGAGATCGCGGTGCTGCGCTGGCTGCGTGAGCTGCTCGGATACCGCAACTCCCCGGTGGAGAGGACCGAGTCGATCTGGGACATCGGCGGGTGCGTCACCCACGGCGGCACGCTCAGCAACACCATCGCGATGATGCTCGCCAGGGAGCACCGCGCACCGGGCACCATGGAGCACGGGATCACCGACCCTTCCAAGCTGTCCATCGTGGTGCCGCGCGGGATCGGCCACTACAGCGTCAAGAGCGCCATGGCGTGGATCGGCTGCGGCTCGCGGCTGGTCGAGGTCGACACCGTCGACTTCCGCTACGACCTACGGGCGCTGGAGCGCACGCTCCGTCAGGAGGTTGGCGCGGTGATGGCGGTCGTCACGTACGCCGGCGACAGTCGCACCCACACCATCGAGAACCTCCGCGCGGTACACGACCTGGTGCGCTCGGTCGACGAGAGCGTCTGGCTGCACGCGGACGCGTGCTGGGGCCTCGCGTGTGCGCTGACGGACGAGCTCAGCCACAAGATCGACGGGATCGGGGGCTTCGACAGCATCACGGTGGACCCGCACAAGGTCATGGGTATCCCGTACGCGCTCAGCGCGCTGCTGGTGCGCGACCCGGCGCACATGAGGATGGTCGCGAGCTACTCGGACCTGATCATGCAGGAGGACTTCGCGATCGGTCAGACCACGCCCTTCATCGGTTCGAAGGCGTGGATGTCGCTCAAGCTCTGGATGATGCTCAAGGCGTACGGCCGGTCCGGGCTCGCGGCCATGGTCGAACGGCGGCTGGACACGACGAGGCGGTTCACGGAGCTGGTGGACGCCTCGCCCAGGCTCGTGCGCCTGAACGACCCCGACCTGACGGCGGTGGCGTTCATGTACGTCCCCGCCGATGTGGACCTGACGGCCCCCGACGTCGATCGGATCAACAAGGTCAACCAGGCCATCCATGACCGCATGCTCGCCGAAGGCACCTGGCACCTACACCAGTTCAGCCTCCCCGACAGGGGGACCTTCCGCCGCGGCGCGACCCTGTACCCGCTCAGGTTCATGGGCCAGAACCTGCGGATCGAGGAGCACCACCTCACCGGCGTGCTCGACCATGTCACCGCACTCGGGCGCGACTGCGAGTAGCACTCCCGGCGGTCGTCAGCCTGCGCGCCGCCGCACCGGCGGCGGCGCGCACTCCTCCCAACCGAGAAGGGGCACCACCATGTCCGCAGCACCCCAGTCCTTGTTCCGGGAGATCTATCAGGTTCCCGGCCTCTACGACCAGCTCCTCCTCCCCCACTACTTCGACGGCGTCGAGGACACTGAGCTCATCGGCCAGCTGATGGAGCGCCACTACGGCCGCCCCGGAGACGCGCCCGACCTGTCCGTCGCCGAACTCGGCTGCGGTACCGGTCGCGTCACGGCCTGCCTCGCCCCGTACGCACGGCACCTGCGCGCCAGCGACTACAGCCGGTCCATGGTCGACACCTTCCAGGCCCGCTACCCCAGGGCCGAGGCACTACAGCAGGAGACCAAGTTCTCTGTCCGCCAGATGCTCGACGAGGACCTGGCCGGCTCCTTCGACGTCGTCGGTGCGTTCTGGTCGCTGAGCTATCCGCTGATGGACTACTTCGAGGAACTGGGCTCCGACGGCATCGTGCCCCGAGTCGACCTCGCGCAGGGGCGCCGGGAGGCAGGCGGTCTGATCCGCGACACCCTCCGTCTGCTCGCGCCGAGCGGGCACCTGCTGGCCCTGTTCTTCGACTCCGAGACCCCCGAGCAGCAGTTGGTCACCAGGGCCTGGGAGAAGGTCGCACCGTTCCCCGGAACCGGACGCGGTTACACCCGCGAGATCCTCCTCGAGGAACTCCAGGACGCGGAGGCACACGGCGAGGGACGACTGCACTACTCCCGGCTCGGCGGGATCGCCGTCGCGCCCAGCCCGGAGGCCGCCCGCGCATGGTTCGCCACCGTCCACATGAAGTCCCTGCCGGTGCTGATGGACGACCCGCACGTGCACCGCGAGATCAGTGCCTTCGTGGACGCCCACACCCAGCCGTCTGGCAAGGTCTTCATCCCCACCGGCGCTTACGTGATCGACTTCTGGGCCGGCCCGGCCGATCGCCACGTTCCGCGCAACCGGGCGAAGGCCGCGTGAACGCCGGCGACCGCCTGCTCCCCCGGCAGCACAACAAAACCCCCTACGACGTCTTCGGGACCGCGGCCGTGCTCCGCGCCGAGTACGTCGGTGCCGACGGCTATGGACTGGCCTACGGGTCGCACGCCGATGGCAGTGCGCACGCCTCGTCTGATCTCGACCTCCTCTTCGTTGGCTTCGAGGTTCTGCCCTCCGAACGGTTACGGGCGCTCACCCGCGACGTCATCGAACTCCACCGGCAGCATGGGCTCGCCCTGGACCAGGAGGTCTCCTACGCCAGCAAGCTCTACGCCACCGTGTACGAGGTCGAGGAGGCCATCACCCTCGGAGGCTTCGCCGTGACACCAGAGGGCGAGGTGACAGTGGATCCCGTGGTTGCGGAGCCCTGGTTCCTCGATTCCCGGCTCTTCAAGCTCCGGCTGGTCCTCAACGCGCTCACGGTTCCGCACGTCTTCCTGGGCGGCGACACCGCAGCGTACGAGAGGCATCGCAACCGCGCCGAGCGGTCCGTCGCCCTGCTCGCCCTGTCCCTGGTCAAGGAGGACGAGGAACTCACAGTCCATGACGTCTTACGCGCGCTGACGGGAGATCCCGGCGGTGTGTGCGGCGAGGACCACCTCGGCTACGACGAGGCGGTGGGCCGATCCCCGGCGCTGTTCTCCTTACTGCAGCGCGGCATGAGCCCGCTCGTGGCCGACGGTGCCATCAACACGCGGGACGGCATCCACCTGCGGCAAGACGGCGACCAGCGCCGACGGCTGCTGAGGGCGCTGCGCGAGCCCCCGGTGGGCGCGTAATCCGCCCACCGGGGGCCACCTGCTACATCCGGTCCGGGGCCTGGAGGCCGAGCAGGTCCAAGCCCCGGGCCAGCGTCTGCGCGGTCAGACGGCACAGGGCCACCCGGTTCGCCCGCATGGCCGGCGTCTCCGCCTTGAGGACCGGGCAGGCGCCGTAGAAGTCCGTGAGGGCCTTCGCCAGGGAGAACAGGTACCCGCACAGCCGGTGCGGCTCCAGCTCCTGGGCGACCTCGCGAACGGTGGCGTCGAAGCCGTCCAGCAGAAGGATCAGCGCGCGCTCCGCGGGGTGCAGCGGCAGCGAGGCGTCGACCGGCTGCTCCAGGGCCTCCTTCGGGGCCTTGCTGAGGATGGTCCGGACCCGGGCGTGAGCGTACTGCATGTAGACGCCGGTGTTGCCCTGGAGCGAGACCATCTGGGCGATGTCGAAGACGTAGTTCTTCGCGCGCGACGTCGACAGGTCGGCGTACTTGACCGCGCCGATCCCGGCAGCCTGGATCACCTTCTCCATCGCGTCGCCGGTCAGGTCGTGCGGCTTGTCGGCCATCGCCTCCCGGGCGCCCTCGACCGCCGCGTCCAGCAGCTCCGACAGCCGCACCGTGCCACCGGAGCGGGTCTTGAACGGGGTCCCGCCGGGGCCCATCACGGTACCGAACGGCACGTGGACGGCCTCGACGTCGTCGGTGAGCCAGCCGGCCCGGCGGGCGGTGGCGAAGACCATCTGGAAGTGCAGGGACTGCCTGGCGTCGACGACGTACAGGATCCGGTCCGCTTCGAGCTTCCGGATCCGGTGGCGAATGGTGGCCAAGTCGGTGGCCGCGTAGCCGTAGCCGCCGTCCTTCTTCCGAACGATCAGCGGCGCCGGCTCGCCGTCCGGGCCGGTCACGTCATCGAAGAACACGCACAGCGCGCCGTCGCTGTCGACCGCGATGCCGGCCTCGACCAGTTCCTCGACGACCTCGTCCAGGAAGGGGTTGTACGTCGACTCACCGGCGGAGTCCTGCTCGGTAAGCAGGACTCCGAGCCGGTCGTAGAGCTGCTGGAAGGCCTGGGTGGACACCGCGACCAGCTCGCGCCACACGGCCAGCGTGGTCTCGTCGCCGCCTTGCAGGGCCACCACCCGCTGCCGGGCACGCTCGACGAACTCGGGATCGGCGTCGAACTTCTGCCGCGCCGCCCGGTACAGGCCGTCCAGCACGGAGACCTGCTCGCCGGCGTCAACACCCCCGGCGCCGCTCCGCCACTGTGCTTCGGGGTGCTCATCGATGTACTGGATCAGCATGCCGAACTGGGTTCCCCAGTCACCCAGGTGGTTCTGCCGGACGACGTCGCCACCGAGGAAGGTCAGCACCCGGACGAGCGAGTCACCGATCACGGTCGTCCGCAGGTGGCCGACGTGCATCTCCTTGGCGATGTTCGGCGCCGAGTAGTCGATGACGGTGCGCGTACCGGCCAGCGGCAGGCCGATGCCCAGCCGGTGGTCCGCGAGCCGGGCCTCGACCTGTCCCCAGAGCTGCGAGTCCGCCACCGTCAGGTTGAGGAACCCGGGGCCGGACAAGCTCGACGAGATCAGGCCGCCGTCCAGCTCGCCCTGGAGTGCCTGCGCCAGGTCCCGCGGCGGGCGTCCGGCCTGCTTGGCCAGCGACAGGGCGACGTTCGACTGGAAGTCGGCGTGTTCGGAGGGTCGGACGAGAGGGTCTCGCTCGGACAGCTCAGGCGGCAGGACGCGGGCCATGGCGGCCGACACGGCTTGCTCCGCAAGGCTGATCGCTGCAATTACCTCAGTCACTGGGATTCCCTCTCCGGCGCAAACGGACAATCGGCTGCCAACTTGCTTAAATAGTAGAGGTGATGACGGAGCGTGGCCGTGTGATTTTGAGGCCATGGACAGCTGGTACCGACCTACGGCCCATGCGGCCGAGTCCGCCTTGGCGCACTCAAGGTGCAGGACGAGCCCTCGGGCGCTATCCAAGGATCATGACTACGTCGACGTGGCCGGCAGACTGGGAGGACCGGAAGGCCGGTCTCGACTGTGCCATGTGCGCCACCCGAGGGGTGGAGGACAACGGCCATGGCCGCCGGATCCTGCACGGGACATTCGCCGACGTCTACCTGAACCGGGCGGCCCTTCCTGGCTACGCCATGGCGATCTGGAACGGACCCCACATCGCCGAGCCGACCCAACTCGACGAGGACGAGGCCGCTGGCTTCTTCCGTGAGATGCTCCTGGCCGCGCGGGCGGTCGAGAGCCACTTCAAGCCCGTCAAGATGAACTATGAGGTGCTGGGAAACTCGGTGCCCCACCTGCACGTCCACATCATCCCCAGGTACGACGACGATCCGGCGCCAGGATCGCCACTCCCCACGTCCTTCCTCCGGCCGAGCCATCCAGCGGATCACCGATTCCGCGCGGATGCCGATGCTCTCCGCGGGCTACTGGCGCAATGCGCTGATGGACTCGGGGGGCCAGACGTCCCGTCTCGGCCCATAGCCGTCGGCCTCGGAGCACCAGTAGCGGGTATGTCGACGACCTGCTGCCCAGCAGCGGCAGTACGCCCACCCGATGCACCGTGAGCACCATCCGAACCAGCGGAAAGTACGGCCTCGTTCAGGTTCACACGCGGGCATAGAGCCGCTATGGGTCTGAAGCGCGCACAAGACGCTGCTGGCCGGGAGTGTTCCCGATCGCCGAAGACGACATCGAGCCAACCAGACGGGCTCGTTCTTGGCGTCGCGGTCGCCGGGGAGTGCGAACTTGTAGCCGATGGCGTCGCCGGAGGGCGCGCGTCGGGTGCTGGTCCTGATGCCGTGCTCGGCGAGGCGGCGCAGGAACTCCTCCTCGGCGGCGGCTCCGACCAGGGACTGACGCACAGCGGCACGGCTGAGCAACAAACCAAGATCTCCAACGGCATCAGTGCTGCCGTCGTCGACATCTGCACCGGCCGCCAGCAGCCGGCCTCGATACGACCGCGGACGTACCTCGCCGGGCATAGCGTTCCCCGACACGGTTGCCCCTGGTCCGGCCACCTGGGCCCGGGACAACCGTGAATCGATATCGAGCCGACGCAGCGCGCCGGCCCCTTGGGAAGAACGGAGGCAGGCGCCGACTTGCCCTTGTCGGCTTGAAGTGGTTCTGGCCCAGGCCGTCTGGAGTGGTCACGGAGCGTCAGTCGAAAAGGGGGCTCGCTTGCGCACGAAGGAGAAGCCGGAGCGTCCAGACACGGCTACGTCCTGCCGCCTCCGGCCTGTCGATCCAGGAACTCGATCAGCCGTGTCTCGGAACGCTCAAACCGCTACCGCTGCTCGCCCGGCAGTGACGCCAGGCCATCCGTGATGTCGATCACGATGCTGCCCTCCGGCGCGACTGAGGCGGCTCAGCGGCGATCGCGAGTCGGCGCCCCGGGGTAGCCAGTCCAGTCGCGTTTGGCTTTCCTCAAAAACCTGGCCAAAGAGCAAATAGCGGTGATCGCTGCCAAGGCATGTTCAGTTTCAGAACTGACCTCGTGGTCACACGGCCACCCGATAACCTCTCGGCAGCGTTCAGCGTCGAGGAGGGGACGGGCCGTGACGGAGCAAGCATTTGGGATCGACAAGATCCAGCTGGTCAAACTGCTGCGGCGGGTGGCCGAGGGCGAAGCTCAGCTGCCGGAGTTCCAACGCGGCTGGGTGTGGCCGGACCACAACATCATCGGCCTGCTCGCGTCGATCTCTCGTGGATACCCGGTCGGCACCCTCATGTTGCTGCAGACCGGCGGTGACGTACGTTTCAAGTGCCGCCCGGTTGAGGGCGCCACCCCGCCCCCGGGCGCCGAACCGGACACCCTGATCCTCGATGGCCAGCAGCGGATGACCTCGCTCTTCCAGTCGCTCATGCTCGGTAAGCCGGTCGAGACACAGAACCAACGCAAGCAGCGGATCTCCGGCTGGTTCTACGTCGACATGGTCAAGGCCCTCGACCCCCAGCTGGACCGTGAGGACGCCATCCGCCTGTTGCCGGCGGACCGGGTGGTCCGCAGCTTCCGGGGCGATCCCATCGAGGACTGCTCGACCCCGGAGAAGGAGTACGCGGCCCGGCTCTTCCCACTCTCCCAGCTCTTCGCCAACCGCGACTGGAGCTACGGCTACGAGGACTACTGGAAGGCGCGGGGTGAGGACGGCCGCAAGTGGTGGCGGGACTTCGAGGAGGCTTTCGTCCGCCCCTTCGAGCTCTACCAGGTGCCGGTTATCGAACTCGGAAAGCAGACCGAGCGTCAGGCTGTTTGCCAAGTCTTCGAGAAGGTCAACACCGGCGGCGTCACCCTCACTGTCTTCGAGCTGCTCACCGCCACATACGCCGCCGACGAGTTCGACCTGCGCGGCCACTGGGACAACGTGGTCCGGGCCACGTGGAAAGCGCCGGAGTACCGCGTCCTCAAGGAGGTTTCCAACACCGACTTCCTGCAGGCCGTAACGCTGATGGCGACGGCCGCCCGGCGAGCCGAGGCGGCTGCCGTCGGGGTCGACGAGGAACGTCTGCCCCGGATCGGCTGCAAGCGCAAGGACATGCTGGAACTGGGTCTGGACGAGTACCGCCGCTTCGCGCCACTGGTCGTCCAAGGCTTCAAGGACGCCGCCAAGTTCCTCCGTCAGCAGTACCTCTTCGACACCAAGTTCCTGCCCTACGGCACCCAGCTGATCCCGCTCGCCGCGATCCTCAGCGTGCTCGGCGAGCATGCCGAACCGGCCGGTGCACAGCAGAAGCTGGCCCGTTGGTACTGGTGCGGTGTGTTCGGCGAGCTGTACGGCGGCTCGACGGAGACCAGGTTCAGCCATGACCTCCCCGAGACCGTGGGCTGGGTGCGCGGCACGGGGGCCGAACCTCGCACCATCCGCGACGCCCGGTTCAGCGAGAGCCGCCTGCTGACATTGCGTACCCGCAACAGCGCCGCCTACAAGGGGATCTACGCCCTGCTGATGAAGGAAGGCGCCGTCGACTGGCGGACTGGTGAGAAGACCGAGATCACTGAGTACTTCGCGGAGGCCGTGGACATCCACCACATCTTCCCGAAGGCGTGGTGCGAGCGGGAGAACATCGCCCGGGGCAGCTACAACTCGATCGTCAACAAGACCCCGCTGACCGGACGCACCAACCGAATCATCGGCGGGGCAGCGCCCTCCTCCTACCTCCCCAGGCTCGCCAAGAACGCCGAGGTGGAGGCGGACACCGTGGCCGACCACATCCGCACCCACCTGGCTGATCCCGCGCTGCTCGCCAAGAATGACTTCGCGGGCTTCTTCGACGCCCGACAGCGGGCCCTGGTCGAGGCGATCGAGAAGGCCACAGGCAAGGCGGTCGTCGCCGAGGACGGGTACCCCACCACCGATCCGGTGGACGAGGGCGACGAAGACTGACCGCCGGCAAGCGCCCTGGCGACATCTCGCCCGAGACCATCCCGGGGTTCGAGCAGCACCTGAGCTGGTCGCCCCGGGTGTCTCTCGGTCCAGTCCGGAAGCGCAGGCGGTGCGCTGCGTGACGGATTATGCATCTAACTCATGGATTTACAACCTATTTTGATGATTAGTCAGTAATGTTGCTACGGTCGCCTCCTTCGTGACAGAAACCCGCGTCTGTCACAGAAAGGGCATGTCCATGAACATCGCCGTCGACCCTGCACGCCTGAGCCTGACGCGCCAGGAGTCCACATACCTCGCGATCCGCACCACACAGGGCGGCCGAACCGTCTACAGCACGCGCGTGCCCCTGGCCGAGTTGTCGGTCATCCTCCCCGTCCCCGACCCCGACAAGGTCGACCCGGACAACCGCCGCGTGGACCTCCGCCACGCCAAGGGCTTCGGTCAGTACCTCGCCGACAACCCCAACTGGGTCGCCCCGGCTCTCCTGGTCCGCGACGCCGGTTCATGCCGATTCGAGCTGCTGAGTGAGGATGGCAGTGTCGGCTACCTCATCGTCCCCTGGGCGATCGGCGGCATCGGCCGGCTCATCACCATCGACGGTCAGCACCGCATCCTCGGCGTCCATCTGGAGAAGAAGCACCTCACCGACGAAATCACCCGCATCGAGCGGGAGCTCTACCGCGCCAACGACGCCCGCAAGGCCAAGCTGGAGGAGGAGCGCGCCGTCACCATGGCGCGCATGGAGCGACTCAAGAACGAGTATGTCGGCATCGACATCTACGTGGAGCTGGACGCCGTTCAGGGCCAGCAGATGTTCGTCGACGTCGCCGACAACGCCAAGGGCATCTCGGGCGCCGTCCGCGCCCGCTTCGATACCTCTCGCATCGCCAACCGCACCCTCTCCGACATCGTCACCCACCCGATGCTCAACGGGAAGGTCGACATCGAGCGGGACCGCATGACTGACGCCAACCGCAACCTCATTGGCGCCAAACACGTCGCCGACATTACCCGCGCCGTCATCGCCGGCCCCGGCGGGCGCGCGAACAAGAAGGTCGAGGCCCTCACCGACCAGGAGGTCATCGAGAACGTCCGCGGCTTCCTCGACGTCATCTCGACGGCCTTTGAAGGCCTCGCCGCCGTTACCGAGGAGGACAGCGACAACTACCGCGCCTCCCTGGCCGAGAAGCCCAAGAAGGGCGAGCCGGTGCCTGAGCCCACCAAGGCCATGGAGTTGCGGAAGAACTCCCTCCTCGGCTCGGTCGGCATGCTTCGGGTCCTGGGTGGCGTCTATCGCAACCTGAAGGACGACGGCGTCGAGGACGGCGACATCCAGGAGTTCTTCAAGAAGCTTGATCGTCACATGGCCGCCCCAGTAGCCGAGTCCAGCATCTGGCGCACCTCCGCGGCTAACGAGCACTTCGAGCCGAACGCCAAGGCGCCCATCATGCGCACCCAGAACATCGTGCAGCTGACCGCCACCATCACCGGCTGGTACAAGAAGGCCCCGAGCGCCCTGTAACACTGGCCGCCCCGCACAGGCGCCCCTCCCCATCTCAATTGGGGAGGGGGCCGCCATTTTCACACGGCGGACTTACGGATCTTGGTCGACCGGGTGGCCGCGCCGCAGTCGGCGCTTCCACGCCTGCCCTCGCCGAGGCCCTGCTTGATCGCCCCTTCTGGAGTGGCGAGACCTGGTGCCTCGAAGGATCCGGCTCCCCTCCCAGAGGTGACTCCGTCACCGAGACCAGGCAGGTCCTGCGCTGCAGCGGCACTCACGGCCCGCGCACCGCCCGCTTCGGGCTCTCTCCCGAACGGGACGCCCGCCTCGCCGCATCCCTCGGCACCGCCGGCTGACGACGGCCCCCGGCAGTCCCGCGGGACAGGCGAGTTGTCGAGCATCAACAGTGGGCCTGGCCGCTCGCTCTGTTCGACGAGCAACCTCCCTCCACCGTGAATCAGCAGAGCGCGTGCCTCAAACCACACAAAATAGATCTCGCCCTCCGAGACAACCAGCCCTCGCCCGCATAGAGGGCGCAACCCGCGAACCGAAATCCGCCGCTCAGACGCCGGCCCCAGCGACCTTCTGGCACGGATCTGGCACGGCAGAGCCGAATTGGTCCAGACAACACGAAAGCCGCAGGTCGCTGACCTGCGGCTTTGATCTGGAGCGGGCGACGAGAATCGAACTCGCGCTCTAAGCTTGGGAAGCTCATGTTCTACCATTAAACTACGCCCGCCTGACGAGCCGTCAGTGACCGCTCGATCGCCTTCACTGTACCCCATGCGTGACACCGCTTGCACGGGTGGCCGGGGGACGTGGCGGAGCGGGCCGGGGTGGGGGCGGGGGGCGTACTGTTTGGGCCGCGTGAGAGTGCTCCGGCAGGCGGGGTCGGGGCGGCGAGCCACGGTGTGGAATGTCCGGAACATCCCCTAATGTGACGCTGTCCCGAGGCCTGTTCCCGGGGCGCGACGAGTACGGGTGAGTACTGGGTTAGGGATGGGAAGGGGATCGATGGAGCAGCGCACCGTCGTTCGTTGTGCCGAGGGGCACCTGTTCAGCACCACCACGTTCCCGATGCAGAACCTCGGACCCGGCCGGCTGGGGCCCGGCCGGCTGATCCGCTGTCCGCAGTGCGGACGGCTGAGGAGTTCGGTGCCGGCCGACGTGCAGGAGCTGTCCGCTCCGCAACTGGCCCGGGCGATGCGGCTGGAGGCCGCTGAGTTCCTGGCCTGACGGCCGGCGCGGGACGGAAGGGGCCCCGGGCGGATTCGTCCGGGGCCCTGTCGTGCACGTAACCTCGAAGCGTGCTGCTCTCTGACAAGGACATCCGGACCGAAATCGACCTGGGCCGGGTCGTCATCGACCCGTTCGACCCGGCGATGATCCAGCCCTCCAGTATCGACGTGCGACTCGACCGCTTCTTCCGCGTGTTCGAGAACCACAAGTACCCGCACATCGACCCCTCCGAGGAGCAGCCGGACCTCACCCGGCTGGTCGAGCCCGATGGCGACGAGGCGTTCATCCTGCACCCGGGCGAGTTCGTGCTGGCCTCGACGTACGAGGTCATCACCCTGCCCGAGGACGTCGCCTCCCGGCTGGAGGGCAAGTCGAGCCTCGGCCGCCTGGGCCTGCTGACGCACTCGACGGCCGGCTTCATCGACCCCGGCTTCAGCGGCCACGTCACGCTGGAGCTGTCGAACGTCGCGACGCTGCCGATCAAGCTGTACCCCGGGATGAAGATCGGGCAGCTCTGCATGTTCCGGCTGTCCTCGCCGTCGGAGCACCCGTACGGCTCGGAGCGCTACGGCTCGCGCTACCAGGGCCAGCGCGGCCCGACGCCGTCGCGCTCGTACCTGAACTTCCACCGCACCGAGGTCTGACCGCAGCAGAGTGCACGCACGGCGGGCGGCCGCCCTCGACACGAGGGTGGCCGCCCGCGGCGCTTCCCAGGCCCGTCAGGCCCGTCAGGCCCGCTTCGGGCGGGTGACGGCGACGAGCTCGGTGCCGTCCTCGGAGAGCCGCAGCTCGGTGCGGAGCTCGGCCAGCTCGCCGAGGTGGTGCAGGTGGGTGCCGCCGCAGAAGATCTGCGCGCCGCCCTCCGGCAGCTCGCAGTGCCACTGGCGGCGGGCGGTGAGCTCGGGGCCCGGCACCTCGATGAGGACGGCGGCGTCGGCGGCGACCCAGGCGGCCAGCTGCGCGTTGACGGCCTCGGTGAGGGCGGGCAGGGCGTCGGCGAGGGCGGGGAGGTCGTCGGTGGCGTCGACCGTGAAGCCCTTCTTCTTGAGCGACTTGCCGAGCCGGTAGGTGTCGGTGCTGGCCTCGGTGTCCATCACCGAGGTGGCCATCGCGAGGCTGTCGAAGTCCGGGTGGCCGAAGGCGTCGGAGCGGCCCGGGTCCTTGCGCCAGCGCGCGGCGAGCGCGGCGTTGAGGGCGAGGGCGAGCAGGTGGCAGCCGCTGTGCGAGGCACTGAGGGCGGCCCGGCGCTCGGCGTCGACGGCGAGCACGGCGCTCCGGCCGACGATGTCGCCCGGGTCGGTGCCGACGACGTGCAGGACGAGCCACGCCCACTCCTCGTCGCCGCGCCGGACCGGGATGTCGGCGCCGACCAGCGGTGCCCCGCCGTCCGGGCCGACCGCCCCGGTCAGGCAGTCGACGACGGCCAGCTCGGCGCCGTCCACGGTGAGCGTGCCGAGGTCGGCGGGCTGGTCGGGCCAGGTGTGGTCGAGCGGGTGGAACGGGGTCGCCGCGGTGACGACGGCGTACCGGCCGTCGGCCAGCGGGTGCACCGCGAGCACCGGGGACTCGCCGGTCACCGCCCCGGCCGGGAAGCTGACGTGGGTGGTGGGGAGGGTCATGCCTGGCTCCGGTGGACGTCGGTCGACAGAGGGTGGACGGGCCCCGGCACGCGCGGGACCCGTCCACCATTGTGCCGTCCGGTGTTCAGCCCAGGGTCGGCAGCTTGATCAGGACCAGCAGCGCGAGCAGCTGGACCGCCGCGGCGCCCGCCGCCTTGCCCCAGGGCAGGTCGTGCACCCGGCGGACCATCGTGGTCAGCAGGAACGCGCAGAACGCCCAGGTGGTCCAGCCGACGACCTGCACGACCGCGCTGCCGGAGGGCAGCACCAGGGCGAGCAGCAGCCGGGGCGCGTCGGTCAGCCAGCCGATCAGCGCGGCCAGGCCGACCGTCGACTTCCAGGGGCCGTCCCCGCCGAGCTGGCGGGCCAGCGCGTAGGTGACCGCGCCGAAGATCGCGCCGGTGACGGTGAAGCCGACCGCGGCGGCGGCCATCCCGGTCAGCGCGACGGTGAAGGTCGAGTTGACGATGTCGTTGTGGGTCAGGCCGATGCCGAGCACCGCGAGCGCGCCGTAGAGGAGCGAGACGGTGAGGGCGGGGAGCCAGACCTGGTGGTCGCGGGTGCGGTCGAAGGTCGCGGCCGGGGCGCGGACGATGCCGAGCAGCAGCTCGCGCCAGTGCGGGCGCGGCCCGCGGACATGCGGTGAGGACTGGCCGCCGGCCCGGTAGACGGCGACGTTGTCCTGACCGTAGTGCGGCTGCTGGGGGTACCCGCCGCCCTGGTCGTACCCCTGGTCGTAGTAGCCCGGCTCCTCGTACCCCTGCGTCGGGTAGTCCTGGTACGGGGGCTGCGCCGCGTACGAGTCGCCGCCGGTCGGGAAGGCCCGGGTGTTCCCGGGCCGGTCGGCGGCGTACGGGTCGTAACCGGCCGGGCCGCCGCCCGGTCCGTGCGGAGCGACCCCCTGGTGCGGGGCCGTGAAGTACTCCGGCCCGTCCGTCTGCCCGTGCCCCCCGGGCGCCCCCGCCGGTGGCGGAGGGGCCGACCACCCGCCGTGGGGGTCGGCGCCCTGACCGCTGTCGTATCGATTACCAGCCACGTTCCGAAGGTACCCGTCCGGCCCAGTCCGCGTCCGTCCCGGACGGAGCCGGGGCCGGTTTGCAGCGAGCCTGAGACGAACGGGTCCGAAAAGCCGGGCCCCTAGCGCTGCGCGGTGACGGTCGGCCCGTGGACGGCCGCCGCGGCGGAGGCGCCGGCCGGGCAGCCGCCCGGGCCGGCCGAGGTGCGGACCGCGCCGACCGGCAGCAGCGTGCCGCAGGCGATCCGGATGCCGCTCGGCAGCTCGTTGTCGGACTCGACGATCGCGCCGTCGCCGATCACCGCGCCGTCCAGCGCCGAGCGGTCGCCGACGGTGGCGAAGGCGCCCACGATGGAGTCCTTGACCAGGGTGCCCGGGCCGATCACCGCGCCCGGCAGGATGACGCTGCCCTCGACGATCGCGCCGGCCTCGACCACCGCGCCCTCGGAGACCACGGAGCCACCGCTGAGCACCGCGCCGGGGTGGACGGTCGCGCCGGGCAGCAGCAGGGCGTCGCCGGTCGGGCCGGGGACGGCCGGGGAGTCGACCTTGCCGAGGACCAGGTCGGCCGAGCCGCGGACGAACGCGCCCGGGGTCCCGAGGTCCAGCCAGTACGAGGTGTCGACGACGCCGCGCAGCAGCGCGCCGGTGGCCAGCAGCTCGGGGAAGGTCTCGCGCTCGACGGACACCTCCCGGCCGGCCGGGATGCGGTCGATGACGGACCGGGTGAAGACGTAGCAGCCGGCGTTGATCTGGTCGGTGACGATCTGCTCCGGCGTCTCCGGCTTCTCCAGGAACTCCAGCACCCGCCCGTCCGCGTCGGTCGGCACGAGGCCGAAGGCGCGCGGGTCCTCCACCCGGGTGAGGTGCAGGGTGACGTCGGCCCCGGCGGCCACGTGGCCGTCGCGCAGGGCGGCGATGTCGACGCCGGACAGGATGTCGCCGTTGAAGACCAGGACCGGCTCGTCCGGGCCGCAGGTGAGCCCGGAGGCGGCGTTGCGGATGGCGCCGCCGGTGCCGAGCGGCTCGCGCTCGGTCAGGTAGACCAGCTCGATGCCGTACGGGGTGCCGTCCTGGAAGTGGTCCTCGAAGACCTCGGCGAGGTAGGAGGTGGCGAGCACCACGCGGGTGACCCCGGCGGCCGCGGCGCGGGCCAGCTGGTGCGCGATGAACGGGACGCCTGCCACCGGCAGCATGGGCTTGGGGGTGTGGGTGGTCAGCGGACGCAGTCGCGTGCCCTTACCACCGACCAGCATGATCGCCTCGGTCATGGTCTGCGCTGTTCCCCTTGTGGTCTCTGCGGCCCGGCCCGGCGGGCCGATACCTCGGTCGTTCGTGTGGACCCGTCCGTCCATTTGTCGTCCGGCCGTCGGCCATCCGTCGTCACAGCCGTCCGGAACGGGTCGACCGGCCCGCGGGCCGGTCTGGCCTACTGTATTTCCTTCCAACCGAATGCCAGTCCGGCGGCTGTGCGATTGGCGTCACTCGCCCGCGGCCCGGGGACGGGGACGGTCCCGCCGAAGCCCCGAAAGCCCGGCCCGGCGGACACCACGAGGGCGTCCGCCGGGCCGGGCACTTGTAGCAGAACTGTCGAACAGCGCAACCGTCGACCGAAGACGCTACGCGTCCACCGTCGCGGGCTCCTCGGCCCCGGCCGGCGGGGTCGCCTTGACCGAGTCGAGCAGCAGCTGGGCCACGTCGACCACCTTCAGGTGCTCCTTGGCCGCGCCCTCGTTCTTCTTGCCGTTGACCGAGTCGGAGAGCATCACCAGGCAGAACGGGCAGGCCGTGGAGACGATGTCCGGGTTGAGCGACAGCGCCTCGTCCACGCGCTCGGTGTTGATCCGCTTGCCGATGCGCTCCTCCATCCACATGCGCGCACCGCCGGCGCCGCAGCAGAAGCCGCGCTCCTTGTGCCGGTGCATCTCCTGCTGGCGCAGACCCGGGACCTTGTCCATGATCTCGCGCGGCGGGCTGTAGACCTTGTTGTGGCGGCCCAGGTAGCAGGGGTCGTGGTAGGTGATCAGGCCCTCGACCGGGTTGACCGGGACGAGCTTGCCCTCGTCGATCAGGTGCTGCAGCAGCTGGGTGTGGTGGATGACCTCGAAGTGGCCGCCCAGCTGCGGGTACTCGTTGGCGATGGTGTTGAAGCAGTGCGGGCAGGTGGCGACGATCCGCTTGACCGGGGCGTCCTCCAGGGCCGCGTTCAGCGTCTCGACGTTCTGCGCGCCGAGCATCTGGAAGAGGAACTCGTTGCCCAGGCGGCGGGCGGAGTCACCGGTGCAGGACTCCTCCTTGCCGAGGATCGCGAACTTCACGCCCGCGGTGTGCAGCAGCTCGGCGAAGGCCTTGGTGGTCTTCTTGGCGCGGTCCTCCAGGGCGCCGGCGCAGCCGACCCAGTAGAGGTACTCGACCTCGGCCGGGTCGATGTCCTCGCCGATCACCGGCACCTCGATGCCGGTCTCCTTCTTGAGCTCCTTGACCCAGTCCAGGCGGGCCTTGGTGGCCATGCCCCACGGGTTGCCCTTGTTCTCCAGGTTCTTGAGCATCGTCCCGGCCTCGGTCGGGAACGAGGACTCGATCATCACCTGGTAGCGGCGCATGTCGACGATGTGGTCGATGTGCTCGATGTCCACCGGGCACTGCTCGACGCAGGCGCCGCAGGTGGTGCAGGACCACAGCACGTCCGGGTCGATGACGCCGTTCTCCTCGGCGGTGCCGATCAGCGGGCGCTCGGCCTCGGCGAGGGCGCCCGCCGGGACGTCCTTGAGCTGTTCGGCCGTTGCCCGCTCCTCGCCTTCGACGGACTTGCCGCCACCGGCCAGCAGGTACGGCGCCTTGCCGTAGGCGTGCTCGCGCAGGCTCATGATGAGCAGCTTCGGCGACAGCGGCTTGCCGGTGTTCCAGGCCGGGCACTGCGACTGGCAGCGGCCGCACTCGGTGCAGGTGGAGAAGTCGAGGATGCCCTTCCAGGAGAAGTGCTCGACCTGGGAGACGCCGAAGACGGCGTCGTCGGCCGGGTCCTCGAAGTCGATCGGCCGGCCGTTGCTGGTCATCGGACGGAGGGCGCCGAGCGCGGTGCCGCCGTCCTCCTCGCGCTTGAAGTAGATGTTGAAGAAGCCGAGGAAGCGGTGCCAGGCCACGCCCATCGAGGGGTTGAGGCCGATGGTGATGGCCCAGGCGAAGGAGATGGAGATCTTCAGCGTCGCGAACAGCCAGATCAGGTTCTCCAGCGTGCCGTGCGACAGGCCGCTCAGCGCGGAGACGATCGGGTACGAGACGAGGTGCGCCGGGCCGTACGAGTCGACGCCGTTGAGGGCGCCCTCCAGGGCGCGCAGCATCAGGATGCACAGGCCGATGCCGAGGATCGTGTACTCGACGTAGAAGGCCTGCCAGGCGATCGAGCCGGCGAAGCGGGACTTGCGGCCGGACCTCGACGGCAGGCTCATCAGCCGGATCACCATCAGGGTCAGGATGCCCAGCGTGGTGAGCGTGCCGACCAGTTCGACGAAGAGCTGCCAGATCATCCAGTGGCCGATGATCGGCAGCTCGAACTCGGCGTCGAAGAGCTGGCCCATCGCGTTGACGATGGTCAGGACCAGGCTGAAGAAGCCGACCGCGACGAACCAGTGGGCGATGCCGACGATCCCCCAGCGGTTCATCCTGGTGTGGCCGATGAACTCGACCGCGACGGTCTTCACGCGCCGGGCGGGCTTGCCGAAGCGCGTGGTGTCCGGCGCGCCGGTCAGCACCACCTTGAAGATGTGCCACGCCGCACGAAGGGCGAGCGCGGTGCCGATCACGAACGTGACCAGCGAGATGACGATCGCTGCTAGCTGCATCGGCTCCGTCTCCTGCGGCTTGCGGTTGAGCAGTCCGGGTTCTACGTCTTTACCAAGGGAGTGTACTCGTCGGTAACTTGCCGGGCCGACGGCCCGGACATTACCGCTCGTCAACAGTTCTCCAGAAGATTCTCAAGGTATGGCGGCAGTCACGTAACTCCACCCCCGCCACCCCGCCCGGGATGACCGGCATCAGCAAAGTTGAGTGCTACGGACTCATAGCTGTTGACGCGGTCCGGTGGGTCATGCATCCTTGAGCCCGTAAAGCTCAACTCTTCCGTGGAGGTATCTACGATGGCACGCGCGGTCGGCATCGACCTCGGCACGACGAACTCGGTCGTCAGCGTTCTGGAGGGTGGCGAGCCCACCGTCATCACGAACGCCGAGGGCGCGCGGACCACGCCGTCCGTCGTCGCCTTCGCGAAGAACGGCGAGGTCCTGGTCGGCGAGGTGGCCAAGCGCCAGGCGGTCACCAACGTCGACCGCACCATCCGCTCGGTCAAGCGCCACATGGGCACCGGGTGGAAGATCAACCTGGACGGCAAGGACTTCAACCCGCAGCAGATCAGCGCCTTCATCCTGCAGAAGCTGAAGCGCGACGCGGAGGCCTACCTGGGCGAGACCGTCACCGACGCGGTCATCACCGTCCCGGCCTACTTCAACGACTCCGAGCGCCAGGCCACCAAGGAGGCCGGTGAGATCGCGGGCCTCAACGTCCTGCGCATCGTCAACGAGCCGACCGCGGCCGCCCTCGCCTACGGCCTGGACAAGGACGACCAGACCATCCTGGTCTTCGACCTCGGCGGCGGCACCTTCGACGTCTCCCTGCTGGAGATCGGCGACGGGGTCGTCGAGGTGAAGGCCACCAACGGTGACAACCACCTCGGTGGTGACGACTGGGACCAGCGCATCGTCGACCACCTGGTCAAGGTGTTCCAGTCCGGCCACGGTGTCGACCTGTCCAAGGACAAGATGGCCGTGCAGCGTCTGCGCGAGGCCGCCGAGAAGGCCAAGATCGAGCTGTCCTCGTCCTCCGAGACCTCGATCAACCTGCCCTACATCACGGCCTCCGCCGAGGGCCCGCTGCACCTGGACGAGAAGCTCACCCGCGCCCAGTTCCAGCAGCTCACCGCCGACCTGCTCGAGCGCTGCAAGATCCCGTTCCACAACGTGATCAAGGACGCCGGCATCTCGCTCTCCGAGATCGACCACGTCGTCCTCGTCGGCGGCTCGACCCGCATGCCGGCCGTCGCCGAGCTCGTCAAGGAGCTGACCGGCGGCAAGGACGCCAACAAGGGCGTCAACCCGGACGAGGTCGTCGCCATCGGCGCCTCGCTCCAGGCCGGTGTCCTCAAGGGCGAGGTCAAGGACGTCCTCCTGCTCGACGTCACCCCGCTGTCCCTCGGCATCGAGACCAAGGGCGGCATCATGACCAAGCTGATCGAGCGCAACACCACGATCCCGACCAAGCGCTCGGAGATCTTCACCACGGCCGAGGACAACCAGCCGTCCGTGCAGATCCAGGTCTACCAGGGCGAGCGCGAGATCGCCGCGTACAACAAGAAGCTCGGCATGTTCGAGCTGACCGGCCTGCCGCCGGCGCCGCGCGGCCTGCCGCAGATCGAGGTCACCTTCGACATCGACGCCAACGGCATCATGCACGTGGCCGCGAAGGACCTCGGCACCGGCAAGGAGCAGAAGATGACCGTCACCGGCGGCTCCTCGCTGCCGAAGGACGAGGTCGACCGCATGCGCCGCGAGGCCGAGCAGTACGCGGACGAGGACCACAAGCGCCGCGAGTCCGTCGAGACCCGCAACTCCGCCGAGCAGCTCGTCTACTCGACCGAGAAGTTCATCGCCGACAACGCCGACAAGCTCCCGGCCGACGTCAAGACCGAGGTCGAGTCCGCCATCGGCGAGCTCAAGGAGGCCCTGAAGGGCGAGGACATCGCGAAGATCCGCGAGGCCTCGGAGAAGGTCTCCACCACCGCGCAGAAGCTCGGCCAGGCCCTCTACGCCAACGCCGACGCCGCCGGTGCCGCCCCCGCCGGCGACTCCGCCGCCCACGGCAAGGACGACGACGTCGTCGACGCCGAGATCGTGGACGAGGAGAAGCACGACAAGCCCAAGGGCGGTGCGGCATGACGGACAAGCCGCAGGGCGGCAAGTCCGGCGACGACTCCGCCGCCGAGGAGGCCGTGATCAAGGCCGCCGAGGAGGCCGCCGCCGGCTCCGGCGACGCGTCGGCCGAGCTGGCCGCCGCCAAGCGCGAGGCCACCGAGCGCACCGCGGACCTCCAGCGCCTCCAGGCCGAGTACCAGAACTACCGCAAGCGGGTCGAGCGCGACCGGCTGACGGTCCGCGAGATCGCGGTCTCCAACATCCTGGAGTCCCTGATCCCGGTCCTGGACGACATCGGCCGCGCCCGCGAGCACGGCGAGGTCACCGGCGGCTTCAAGTCCGTCGCCGAGTCGCTGGAGACGGTCGTCGCCAAGCTGGGCCTCCAGCAGTTCGGCAAGGAGGGCGAGCCCTTCGACCCGACCATGCACGAGGCGCTGATGCACAGCTACTCCTCGGACGTCACCGAGGACACCTGCGTGCAGATCCTCCAGCCCGGCTACCGGATCGGCGAGCGGATCATCCGCCCGGCGATGGTCGCGGTCGCGGAGCCCCAGCCGGGCACCCAGACCACGTCCGGGCCGGACACCGACGCCGCCAAGTCCGACAAGTCGGACAAGGCCGACGGTGGCGCGGACAGCTGACAACCTGCGACAGGTGACAGCCTGTCACAGCTGACAACCAGCGCGCTGCGGAGTCGTACGCCGGCAAGTACGGCGGCCGGCTCCGCAGCGCGCTGTCGGCAACAGGCCTGCGCGACCGGGCTGTTGACAACGCAGTGACGATGGACATCGGGAGGTGGCGGAAGCCATGAGTGGCAAGGACTTTGTCGAGAAGGACTATTACAAGGTCCTCGGCGTGCCCAAGGACGCCACCGCCACCGAGATCAAGAAGACCTACCGGAAGCTGGCGCGCGAGTTCCACCCGGACGCCAACAAGGGCGACGCCAAGGCCGAGGAGCGCTTCAAGGACATCTCCGAGGCGTACGACGTCCTGTCCGACGAGAAGCGCCGCAAGGAGTACGACGAGGCCCGCAGCCTCTTCGCCAACGGCGGCTTCCGCTCCGGCGGGCCCGGCACCGGCAGCTACAGCTTCGACTTCGGCGACCTCTTCAGCGGCAGCCAGGGCGGCAGCGGCGGCATCGGCGACGTCTTCGGCGGCCTCTTCAACCGCGGCGGCCGGCAGGCCCAGCCCCGGCGCGGCGCCGACGTCGAGACCGAGGTCACCCTCTCCTTCGAGGAGGCCGTCGACGGCGCGACCGTCCCGCTGCGGATGACCAGCCAGGCCCCCTGCCGCGTCTGCAATGGCACCGGCGCCAAGTCCGGCACCACCCCGCGGGTCTGCCCGACCTGCGTCGGCGCCGGCACCGTCAGCCGCGGCCAGGGCGCGTTCGCGCTCTCCGAGCCCTGCAAGGACTGCAAGGGCCGCGGCATGATCGTCGACGACCCCTGCACCGACTGCCACGGCAGCGGCCGGGCCAGCTCCGCCCGCACCATGCAGGTCCGCATCCCGGCCGGCGTCCAGGACGCCCAGCGCATCCGGCTCAAGGGCAAGGGCGCCCAGGGCGAACGCGGCGGCCAGCCCGGCGACCTCTACGTCACCGTGCACGTCGACGCGCACCCCGTCTTCGGCCGCAAGGGCGACAACCTCACCGTCACCGTCCCGGTCACCTTTCCCGAGGCCGCGCTGGGCGGCACCATCGAGGTGCCCACGCTGAACGGCCCGGCCGTGAAGCTCAAGCTGCCCCCGGGCAGCGCCAACGGCCTCACCATGCGCGCCCGCGGCAAGGGCGCCACCCGCAAGGACGGCACCCGCGGCGACCTCCTCGTCACCGTCGAGGTCGTGGTGCCGCAGCACGTCACCGGCGACGCGCTGTCCGCCCTGGAGCAGTACCGCGAGGCCACCGCCTCCGACGACCCGCGAGCCGCCCTGTTCCGGGCGGCGAAGGGAGCGTGACGACCAGATGTCCCCGATGACCCCCGACAGCCCGATCGGCCCCGGCCTCGGCGAAGGCCTGCCCGGCGACGGCCGCCGCCCCCGGCGCGCCGCGGCGCCGCCCCCCTACATGCTCACCGAGGACACCCCGGTGTACGTGATCTCGGTGGCCGCCGAACTCTCCGGCCTGCACCCGCAGACCCTGCGCCAGTACGACCGCCTCGGCCTGGTCAGCCCCGACCGCACCGCCGGCCGCGGCCGCCGCTACTCCGCCCGCGACATCCAGCAGCTGCGCGAGGTCCAGCGGCTCTCCCAGGACGAGGGCATCAACCTGGCCGGCATCAAGCGGATCATCGAGCTGGAGAACCAGGTCACCGCCCTCCAGTCGCGCATCGCCGAACTGGCCGACTCCCTGGAGGGCGCCGCCACCGCACTCCAGCAGCGCGAGGCCGCCGTCCACGCCTCCTACCGCCGCGACCTCGTCCCGTACCAGCCCCCGACACCCCAGTCGAGCGCCCTGGTCGTCTGGCGCCCGAAGCGCTGACTCGGTCGCACAGCCCCCAGCCGCCGGCTCCCTCCTGTCCGGGGGGTGCCGGCGGCTCGGCTTTGGTGAGAGGGTTCCACTCGGCCACCTCGGTCAAAAGGAGGTGGAACACCTCGGTCCCGTGCCCGCAATGCGGTCTAAGATCGGCCAGCGAGGTGTCAGCGCATCCTGAGGCCGGATCGTCCATCGAGAAGGAGCCGTGAATGATCGGGAGGGACGAAGCAAATTCGGGCGTCGGCGCGACGGGCACCTTGTCTCCCGGCGCACATGAGCTCTACCTGACAATCATTCGCGAACACGGACGGATTGCCCGCAAAGACGTCGACAACGATGAGCAGAGCAATCTGGCCGAGCTCCTGCAGATAGGGCTGCTCGTACCCGACGCGGATGATCCCCAGGTCCTGGTGGCCGTCGACCCGAAACAGCTCGCGTCCGGACTCAGCGTCATATGGCAGCGCCAGGCCCTCGAACTCCTCTCTCGTGCGGTATCCATACCCGGCGACCTGCAGGGCCTCGCGGACGCATTCCACAAGCCCGAATCAGCGGGCGGCACGATCGAATACGTCCGCGGCAAGGCCGTCATCAACCAGCGCATCAACAACGCCGTCGCCTCGGCAAAAGAAGAGGTACTCGCCGCCCAGCCCGGCGGCCCGCGCCCTCCGGACGTACTCTCCGGCACTCTGGCCGAAGACCTGGAGGACCTGAAGAGAGGTATCTCGACGCGAACGATCTACCATCCGAGTACCCGCTACCATCCGCCCACCAGGGACTACGTGGGGACGCTCACCGAGGCCGGCGGAAAGTTTCGGACCCTCGACGAGCCCTATACCCGGCTGATCATCATCGACAGAATCCTCGCCGTCATTCCGGTGGCCGAGGACCTGAACCTGGCCGCCTTCATCTACGACCCCGCCGTCATACACTTCCTCACTCATGAGGTCTTCGAGCGGAACTGGAACAGAGGGCTCGATTTCAACGGCAGCCGAACCATCCCTCAGCAGGTGGTCTCCAGCCTGCGGCAGACCATAATCGACCTGATGCTGGAAGGCACGAACCACCGAGTGATCGCCCGTCGGCTCGGCATCAGTGAGCGCACCCTGGCACGGCATCTCGCAGAGATGCGCGAGGACTACAACGTGGATTCCCTCTTCCAGCTCGGGTATGCCCTCGCGCGGTCGTCGAGAGAATCCGACAACGCCTCATAGCGCGCCCTCTTCCATTCGCGCCGCGCAGCCGACGAATCAATACCGGAGTGGCGGCGGTCACGTCCAGGAGTGGTCGTTGTCCAGGACGGTGCCGGTGGCCAAGGACGCAACGTCCGCATCGGCGCTGGAAATTGAATAGTTGACATGCACGGAACCGTCTGCACCATGGTCAGTACATGCCACGCCGACGCCCAGCATTGTGAGGACACTGGCGGCTATCGCCACAAGGGCCGCCTTTGCGGCCTGACGCTTACGAGACACTCGCGTACACCCCATCCTCTAGCGACCTGCCGATGCGGAGCCACGCGCGGCACGTCCATCAAACGCTCAAATGCTGCCATACGGCGTTCTGGCTGTCACGGGCGCGTTCAGCTGGCCAGGGGTGTCATCTCTCTGCCATGCAGACGGATGACACCACGCATCAGTGGACTGCCGCGCCTGCTCGGTGGACGATCAACTCACGCCCGCCTCACATGACGCCCGGATCTTCCGATCAGGTCGCTGCACCGGATTGGGCGTCGAAAAGCGATATATCCGTCCAAATTCCGCCAGTCTTATCTCTACGACCAGCGTCGGCAGCGAGCAGCTCAGCCTCGGCGCACTTCCCCCGGAGTCGACATGAGTGAGCCCTACCTGCGTCACCACGACAGCCAGGCCCCCGAGGGTCGGCGTGCACGTGTGTTTCTGGCCGCGCCGCTGATGCGGCTGACCGGGCCGGCGGACAGTGTGGTGACGCTCGCCAGCCGGACGCGGCTGACGACGCTTCGCACCACCCTGCTCCGCAGCGGTGCCGCGGTGTACAGCGCGCACCACAGCGACGCCTGGACCGTCGCCGGCCGGGCGCCGGAGCCGCGGGTTCCGTCGGACTTCCGGGCGCTGCAGTCGGCGGACCTGGTGTTCGCCTACGTCGGAGCGCCGCTGTCGGCGGGGGTGAGCCTGGAACTGGGCTGGGCCTCCGCGCTGCGCAAGCCGATCGTCCTCCTCGTCGACGAGGCCATCACGCACAACCCGCTGATCGCCACCATCGAGCAGGTCGCCCCCGTCCTGCCGCTGGTCTTCGACGACACCTGGTCGCAGGAGGCGCTCAACCACACCGTCGAGACCGCGCTCGACTGGGCCGGCATGGCCCTGTCCCTGCGCGAGGGCTTCTGGACCGCCCCCGGCGAGCAGTTCAACGTCCCCCGCCAGCAGCCCCCCGCGGTCGGCCGCGCCGGCTACTGGCCGTCGGGCGCCGCCACCGGCTGACGCGCGGTCACCCACCGGACTCCCCCGTCCGGGATCCCCGCATCTGCCAGCCCAGTTGGAACAGCGTCTCCGCGTCGTACAGCTCACGCAGCCGGGCGATGTGACCGGCCACGGTCCGCTCGCTCAGCCCCATGCGGCTCGCGATCGCCCGCTGTGTGAGCCCGTTCGCCAGCAGCCGGCCCACCTGCTCGTGGACGGTGGGACCGGTGGCGCCGGCGGCCAGCGCGGCCCAGTTCACGCCCTCGGCCTGCTGCCACTGCTGCTCGAACAGCTCGACCAGGAAGCCCACCGTGGCCGGGTCCTCGACGAAGGCCGCGCTGCCGAAGTCACGAGCGGCGGGGATGACGGCCACCGCACGGTCGAAGATCATCATCTTGGAGAGCTGGAACTGCGTCACGCGGATCTGGCAGCCGAGCTCGGTCAGACCGGCGGCCAGCTTTGCCGTCGGACCATCGAGACGTGCCGCGGCCTCGTACAGCGTCCGGATCGTGCCGCCGCTCGCAGTGAAGCGGCGCATGTGGTCGAGGATGTCGTCCGCGGCGGAGTCCGGGCGGGCGCCGCCCGGTTGGCAGGACAGCGCCTCTCGACGGAGTTCCTCGGCGAGCTGGGAGATGCGGTGCCGGATGTTCTCCTTCCCCTCCAGGATCACGGTCTGCCCGGTGCGCTCGTGCTGTCGAGGCGCGGCATCGTAAGCGGCGGTGAGATCCCCCAGGAGACCGGGGAGTTCCTCCGCCTGGGCGAGCAACCGTGTGCCGGCGGCCCGCAAGTCCGCTCCGATCCGGGCGGTCACCGAGCGCGGATCGACGGCGCTGAGGAAACCGCCCGACACGTAGGGCTTCAGCAGACCGAGATCGAGCAGCGACTGGACCGGCTCCGCGTCCTCGGGCCGGACGTCGGCCATGCGCAGGCGCCCGCCTTCGCGCAGGATCGCCTGGTAGAGCGCGCGGGCGGCGGGGTCGGGGAGGCGGGAGCCGTGGTCACCCATCGGCGTCGCCCCTCAGCTGCCAGCCGAGCTGGAAGAGGGTCCGGGCGCCGTAGCGGTCGCGCAGTCGGGAGATGTGGCCGGCGACGGTGCGTTCGCTCAGGCCCAGGCGGGTGGCGACGGCGCGCTGGGTGAGGCCCTTGCTCAGCATCGTGACGACGCGGTCGGCGGTCCGGCCGGGGGTGGCGCTCGACCAGTCGGTGATGTCGGCCCGGGCCCAGTCGCGTTCGAAGACGGCGGCCATGGCGGTGACGGCGGCGGGGTCGGTGATGAAGGCGGCGGCGCCGTGGTCGGCGCGCGTGGAGACGATGGCGGTCCGCCGGTCGACGATGAGCATCCGGTCGAACGGCTCGTCCAGGACGCGGATCAGCGAGCCGTGCCGGGTCATTTCCCTCGCGTACGCGATCACGTGGGGCTGGCGACGGGCGACGGGCTGGTAGAGGGTCCGGATCCGCCGGCCGCTGGTGAGCAGCGGGAGGTCCTGGCGGAGGGCGAGTTCGAGGGTGTTCGCCTGCCGGGTGCCGGGCTGGGCGGTGAGCAGTTCCTCGTCGCACTCGGCGAGTGCCCGGGAGATCCGCAGGCGGATGGCGTCCTGGCCCTCGACGTGGGTCGCCTCGCCGGTGGGGGAGGTGGTGCGGGGCACGGCGTCGTAGGCGCGGGAGAGCGGGGCGAGGGCGGCGGGGAGGTCTTCGGCGTGGACGAGGAGGCGGGTGGCGCGGGTACGCAGTTCGGCGCCGAGGCGGTCGCCGACGGAACGCGGGTCGACGGCGGTGTAGCCCGCGGCGGTCGGGGTGAGCAGGCCGCGGGCGACGAGGACGGCGAGGGTGGGGCGGTCGGCGGGGGCGAGGTCGTCGGGGCGCAGCTGCCCGCCGCGGCGGATGGCGTCGAGGTAGAGGGCCCGCTCGGCGGCGGTGGGCTCAAGCGCCCACCTCGCTGCGCTCGGCAGGGGCATTCGCCCATGCGCATTCTTCGGATGATGACTTCGCTGCGCTCGCTCATCGGTCATCGCGGGAGCCTCGCATCAGCCAGCCGAGCTGGAAGAGGGTCTGGGCGCCGTAGCGGTCGCGCAGTCGGGAGATGTGGCCGGCGACGGTGCGTTCGCTCAGACCCAGGCGGGTGGCGACGGCGCGCTGGGTGAGGCCTCGGGCGAGCAGGCGGCCGACCCGGTCGGGGGTGCTGCGGGCGGGGCCGTGGCCGAGGGCGGCGGCGGCCTCGGTGGTGTCGGCGCGGGCCCAGTCCCGTTCGAACGCGCCGACCAGGTAGGTGATGGCGGCGGGGTCGGTGATGAAGGCGGCGGTGCTGTTGTCCTCGCTCGCGGAGATCACGGCGACGGTGCGGTCGAAGACGATGAGCCGCTGGAAGGGCTCGTCGAGGATGCGGATCAGCGAGCCGTGCCGGGTGACCTCGTCGGCATAGGCGAGGGCGGGCTGGTCGGCGAACGCGACCGGCTGGTAGATGGTGCGCAACGAGCAGCCGCGCTGGAGGAGTTGGACGTCCTGGAGCAGGGCGACCTGGAGCGTGTCGGCGGGCCGGTGGCCGGGCTGGGCGGTGAGGACCTCGGTGCGGCAGTCGGAGACGAGCTGGGAGATCCGCTGGCGGATGTGGACGTGGCCCTCGACGTAGACGGCGCCGCCGGCCCGGCCGGCCGGGCGGGGCATCGCGTCGTAGGCGCGGGTGAGGCCGTCGAGGGCGCCGGGGAGGTTCTCGGCGCGCACGAGCAGCCGGGTGGCCTCGCTGCGGAGTTCGGCGCCGAGGCGGTCGCTGACGGAGCGCGGGCTGACGGCGGTGTAGCAGGCGTCCAACGCGTTGGGCATCAACAGGCCGATGTCGACGAGCTGGTGCAGGGCGGCGTGGTCGGTCTCGTGGACGCCGCAGAACGGGATCCGGCCGCCCTCGGCGAGGATCGAGAGGTAGAGCTGACGGGCCGCCTCGTCGGGTTCGCCCGCTCCGGTGAGTCCGCCCGCGCCGGTGCCGGTGTGGCCCCCCGCGTACTGGCCGTGGTCCGGTGCGACCGCCGGTTCCGCCGTCACGTCGAACTCTCCCTGCCGGACGCCCTTCGGATGTGCCTGCCCCCGTGTCCCGTGTCCCCGCCGTCCGCGGCCGCGAGGGCCCGGCGGTCACGGTACCGGGCGGCCGGCGGACCCCTGGGGCCCGGGTGCCGTCGCACGTCCGGGAGGCCCAGGGGCCGCCTTGCCACGCCATGCCTAGGCGCTTCCGGCGAGGCGGAGCAGCAACGCCTCGCCGACTCCGGTTCCGGGGGCCATCACCACACATGGCGTCCCGGCCGGCGCTCTTCCCCCGTTATGCAGGCACGGGATGTCCTGCATCCATTTGAAGAGCAAGTCGCCACCATCGGGCCGCGGTTGCCCGGACGACTTGGCGTGACTCCACCATCACAGCGTGACCGCCGGTGAACAAGTGCCACCCGAGTGCAGGTTCTCGCAATTGCAGCTATCCGCACGGCGGGCCGGTTCCGACAGGCCGGGCGGCGGGCCGGATTCCGGTAAACGCCAAGGCTGGTGGGGTGTGCGGACGACCCCTGAAACCGGCCCGGTCGGCGGCGGACGGGCAGAAGCGGCCTGCGCGTTCCTGCAGCCGCGCGATTCCCGCGGCCCCGCGGCCGGCCCCGGCTTCCGGAACCGGAAGCCGGGGCGCCGCTCACCGCGCCAGCAGCCGCCCGCGCACCAGCCCGGCCACCGTGCCGCTCGCCGCGGCCACCCAGGCGACGGCCAGCAGCGCGTACAGCCCGACGGCCAGCCCGGAGAACCCGCCGAAGCCGGTGTGCCGGGCGAGCGCCGAGACGCCGGTGACGCAGGTGCCGACCGGGAAGGTGTACGCCCACCAGGTCATCGCGAACGGCATGCCGGCCCGCCGGGCGCGCAGGTTGGCGGTGAGCGCGACGGCCAGCCAGAGCATCGCGACGCCGATCACGGCCACGCCGTACAGCTCGGCGAGGGCCGTCATGGCGGGCGCCAGCGCGGGGAGCACCGGACGGGCGGCGTCGGCGAGCTGGTGGACGGCGGTGACGGACTGGCCGAGCGGCCCGAGCACCAGGAACAGCGCCGGGGTGAGCACGAGGGCCGGCACCTTGCTGTGGAAGAGCCCGGTGAACACGACCGGCAGCAGCACCAGGGTGGCGAGCAGCCCGACGCCGAACAGCCCCCAGCAGGCGTACAGCATGGCCTGCTGCGGCAGGCCGGCCGGCAGGTGCGGGACGAGGGCCGGGCCGCAGGCCGAGGCGACCAGCGGGGCGACGACGGGCAGCAGCCAGGTCGGGTCGGCCTCCAGCGCGGAGACCGGGTGCCTGGTGATCATCAGGTACGGGATGCCGCCGGCGACGGCGAGCGCGTACAGGGTGCCGACGGTCCAGAGCACGGCGTCGATCGCCACGGCCGGCCCGGTGCCGATCACGTGCGAGCCGAGCAGCAGCGTGCCGAGGCCGACCGCCAGCAGGGCCATCGGCGGGCAGCCGTAGAAGACGGCGGTGGCCGGGTTGTCCAGCAGCTGGGTACGGGCGGCCTCGCGGTGCCGGGTGAGGTGCACCAGCCGCGCACCGCCGAGCACCAGCAGGGCGGCCAGGCCGAGCGCCCACATCACCTCGCCGAAGCCGACCAGCCCGGGCGGGCGGACCGGCAGGAGGGCCGCGCCGTTGCCGAGGATCGCGGTGCCCATGACGGCGGCGTACCAGTTGGGGCCGAGCTGGGCGAGGTCGAACCGGGGACGGGCGACGGAGCGGCGGGTGAGCGGACGGACATCGGCCAAGGTGGACATGGCACCACCGTCGCTCCGCGAGGCCGCGGCCGGTAGCGCCCGCCGCTCTATGAGGACATAGCCTGAACCTATGGCCCTCTCCCCGCGCGTCCCCGAACTCGGCGCCCTGGAGCTGCTGCTCGCGGTGGCCCGGCTGGGCAGCGTCGGCCGGGCGGCGGCCGAGCTGGGCGTCAGCCAGCCGACCGCGAGCGCCCGGATCAAGGGCATGGAACGGCAGATCGGCGTCCCGCTGCTGGAACGCTCCCCCCGGGGCAGCCGGCCGACCGAGGCGGGCCGGCTGGTGGTCGAGTGGGCCGGGCACGTGGTGGAGGCGGCGCAGGCGCTGGACGCCGGGATCGACGCGCTGCGCGGGCGGCGGGACGCCAAGCTGACGGTGGTCGCCAGCCTGACCGTCGCCGAGTACCTGATGCCGGGCTGGCTGCTGGCGCTCGCCGAGGCCAGTCCGGGCACGGCGGTGACGCTGCGGACGGCGAACTCGGCGGAGGTCGCCGGGCGGGTGCTGGCCGGGGAGGCGGACCTCGGCTTCGTCGAGGGCCCGTCCACCCCGCCCGGGCTGGCCGGCGCCGTGGTGGCCGCGGACCGGCTGGTGGTCGTGGTGGCGCCCGGCCACCCGTGGGCGCGCCGCCGGGCGCCGCTGACCGGGCCCGAACTGGCCGGGACGCCGCTGGTGCTGCGCGAGCCGGGGTCGGGCACCCGGGAGGTGCTGGAGATGGCGCTGGCCCCGTACGGGGGCGCGGCGCGGCCGCGGCTGGAGCTGGCCTCGTCGACGGCGCTGAAGGCGGCGGCCATGACCGGCGCGGGGCCGGTCTGCCTGAGCGAGCTGGCGGTGATGGAGGAGCTGGCGACCCGGCGGCTGGTCGCGGTGCCGCTGGCGCCGGGGCTCGACCTGCGGCGCCCGCTGCGCGCGGTGTGGCCGGCCGGGCAGCGGCCGGGCGGGCCGGCCCGGGAGCTGCTGGTGCTGACCCGGCGTGCCCCCCGGGCATCGCGGGTGCCGCAGAAAAATCAAACCTGAGCGGAATAGACTCAACTTAGTGCATGCTGTTGGTAGCAGCAGTGAAGGACGACGAGGGAGGACCCCCCAGCAGTGGACGCCAGCAAGTTCACCACCAAGACGCAGGACGCCCTGTCCGCCGCGATCCGGCAGGCCGGCGCGGCCGGGAACCCGGACGTCAAGCCGGTGCACATCCTGATCGCCCTGCTGGAGCAGCCCGAGGGCATCGCCGGGCCGCTGCTGGAGGCGGTCGGCGCCGACGCCGCGCGGATCGACGCCGAGGCCCGCCGCCAGCTGACCGCGCTGCCCAGCGCGAGCGGCTCGACGGTCGCCGCCCCGCAGCTCGCCCGGGACACCCTCGCGGTGCTCACCGAGGCCGGCAGGCGCGCCGACGACCTCGACGACCAGTACGTCTCCACCGAGCACCTGATGGTCGGCCTGGCCGCCGAGGGCGGGCCGGTCGCCGAGCTGCTGGTGCGCCAGGGCGCGACGCCCAAGGCGCTGCTGGCCGCGTTCAAGGACGTGCGCGGCAGCGGCCGGGTCACCTCGCCGGACCCGGAGGGCACCTACAAGGCGCTGGAGAAGTACGGCACCGACCTCACCCAGGCCGCCCGGGACGGCAAGCTCGACCCGGTGATCGGCCGGGACCAGGAGATCCGCCGGGTCGTCCAGGTGCTCTCCCGCCGCACCAAGAACAACCCGGTGCTGATCGGCGAGCCCGGCGTCGGCAAGACGGCCGTGGTCGAGGGCCTGGCCCAGCGCATCGTGGCCGGCGACGTGCCGGAGTCGCTGCGCGGCAAGCGGCTGGTCGCGCTGGACCTCGGCGCGATGGTCGCGGGCGCCAAGTACCGCGGCGAGTTCGAGGAGCGGCTGAAGGCCGTCCTCAACGACATCAAGCAGAGCGACGGCCAGGTCGTCACCTTCATCGACGAGCTGCACACCATGGTCGGCGCGGGCGCCGGCGGCGACTCGGCGATGGACGCCGGCAACATGCTCAAGCCGATGCTGGCCCGCGGCGAGCTGCGGATGGTCGGCGCCACCACGCTGGACGAGTACCGCGAGCGGATCGAGAAGGACGCCGCGCTGGAGCGCCGCTTCCAGCAGGTGCTGGTCGGCGAGCCCAGCGTGGAGGACTCGATCGCCATCCTGCGCGGCCTCAAGGGCCGGTACGAGGCGCACCACAAGGTGCAGATCGCGGACGCCGCGCTGGTCGCCGCGGCCACCCTGTCCAACCGCTACATCACCTCCCGCTTCCTGCCCGACAAGGCGATCGACCTGGTCGACGAGGCGGCCTCCCGGCTGCGGATGGAGATCGACTCCTCCCCCGTCGAGATCGACGAACTCCAGCGCTCCGTCGACCGGTTGCGCATGGAGGAGCTCGCGCTGGAGAAGGAGTCGGACCCGGCCTCGGTCGACCGCCTCGCCCGGCTGCGGCGCGATCTCGCCGACAAGAGCGAGCAGTTGAGCGTGCTGACGGCGCGCTGGGAGCAGGAGAAGAAGAGCCTCAACCGGGTCGGCGAGCTCAAGGAGCGCCTGGACGACCTGCACGGCACCCTCGAACGGGCCCAGCGCGACGGGGACTTCGAGCGCGCCTCGAAGCTGATGTACGCCGAGATCCCGGCCGCCGAGAAGGAGCTCACCGACGCCCAGGAGCGCGCCGCGACCGCGAACACCGAGTCCGGGTCCAGCTCCACCTCGATGGTCAAGGAAGAGGTCGGCCCGGACGACGTGGCCGACGTCGTCGCCTCCTGGACGGGCATCCCGGCCGGCCGTCTGATGGAGGGCGAGAGCGCCAAACTCCTGCGCATGGAGGAGGAGTTGGGCAAGCGGCTGATCGGCCAGACGGAGGCCGTGCAGGCCGTGTCGGACGCGGTGCGCCGCACCCGCTCCGGCATCGCCGACCCGGACCGCCCGACCGGCTCGTTCCTGTTCCTCGGCCCGACCGGCGTCGGCAAGACCGAACTGGCCAAGGCGCTGGCCGACTTCCTGTTCGACGACGAGCGGGCGATGGTCCGCATCGACATGAGCGAGTACGGCGAGAAGCACTCCGTCTCCCGCCTGGTCGGCGCCCCGCCCGGGTACGTCGGCTACGAGGAGGGCGGCCAGCTCACCGAGGCGGTCCGCCGCCGCCCGTACAGCGTCGTGCTGCTGGACGAGGTGGAGAAGGCCCACCCGGAGGTCTTCGACGTGCTGCTCCAGGTGCTGGACGACGGCCGGCTCACCGACGGCCAGGGCCGCACGGTGGACTTCCGCAACTCGATCCTGGTCCTCACCTCCAACCTGGGCAGCCAGTTCCTCGTGGACCCGGCCATCCCGGAGGACCGGAAGAAGCAGCTGGTGCTGGACTCCGTCCGGGCCGCGTTCAAGCCGGAGTTCCTCAACCGGCTGGACGACATCGTGGTCTTCGACCCGCTGGGCACCGGCGAGCTGAGCCGGATCGTCGACCTCCAGGTGGCCCGCCTCGGCGAGCGGCTGCGCGAGCGGCGGCTCACCCTCCAGGTCTCCGAGGCCGCGCGCGACTGGCTGGCCCTCACCGGATACGACCCGGCGTACGGCGCCCGCCCGCTGCGGCGGCTGGTGCAGTCCGCGATCGGCGACCAGCTGGCGCGGGCGATCCTCTCCGGCCAGGTGCACGACGGCGACACCGTCCTGGTCGAGCGGGACGAGGCGCACGACCGGCTCACCGTCCGCGCTCGCGGACCGCTGGAGAAGTAGTCGACGACCGCGCGCGGGCCGTCGCTCCCAAGGGGGCGGCGGCCCCGTCCGCACGTCGGGAAAGCGCCGCGCCCCGGAGGCCGCAACACCACCCGGTACGAAGATCGACGGACGGCCGGGTACCCCTGTGAGGCGGGCCCGGGATGAGGCAGGATGGGAAGTGGAAAGGGCGGCCTCTCTTGCCGGCCACCACGTGCACTGAGGAAGAGGACCCCCATGAGCATCGACCCGTCGTCCATCCCGTCGTTCGGCGCCCCCCAGGGCGGGCAGCCTGGCGGCCAGGGACGGCCGGCCGGCCCTCCGCCGATCGTCGTCCCGGACCAGAACCTGGTCACCCAGCTGCTGGACCAGATGCAGCTCAAGCACGTCGTGGACGAGGAGGGCGACCTCACCGCCCCCTGGGAGGGCTTCCGCGTCTACTACATGTTCCGCGGTGAGCAGAAGGAGCTCTTCGCGGTGCGCGCCTTCTACGACCGCGCGTACCCGCTGGAGCGGAAGGGCGAGATCCTCGACCTGATCGACGAGTGGAACCGCGAGACCCTCTGGCCGAAGGTCTACACCCACACCCACGAGGACGGCGTGGTCCGCCTGATCGGCGAGGCCCAGATGATCGTCGGCACCGGCGTCAACCTGGACTACTTCGTCACCACCACCGCCAACTGGACCCAGGCCTCGGTCGGCTTCGAGCAGTGGATCGTCGAGCGCCTCGGCCTGCAGAAGGACATCGAGGGCGAGGAGGGCGAGGGCGAGGCCCCCGAGGGCACCGACGAGGACTGATCGCTCCCCCCGACGCGTCGGGACGGCCCGCCACCGCACGCACCGGTGGCGGGCCGTCCTTGTCCCCGGCCCCCGCCTGCCCCAGGATGGGGCCGACGACGACGCGGGAGGAGCCGTGATGGGTACGAGGCCGCTGCTGAACCGCAGGCTGGCGGGCATGGGGACGACGATCTTCGCCGAGATGTCCGCCCTGGCCACCGCCACCGGCTCGATCAACCTCGGCCAGGGCTTCCCGGACACCGACGGGCCCGAGGAGATCCGCGAGGCGGCCGTACGGGCCCTGCGCGAGGGCCGCGGCAACCAGTACCCGCCCGGCCCCGGCATCCCCGAGCTGCGCCGGGCGATCGCGGAGCACCAGCGGCGCTTCTACGGCCTCTCGTACGACCCGGACACCGAGGTGCTGGTCACCGCCGGCGCCACCGAGGCCCTCGCCGCCGCCCTGCTCGCGCTGCTGGAGCCCGGCGACGAGGTGATCGCCCTCGAACCCTTCTACGACTCCTACGCCGCCTGCATCGCGATGGCCGGGGCCACCCGCGTCCCGCTCACCCTCCGGGCGCCCTCGTTCCGCCCGGACCTGGACGAACTGCGCGCCCTGATCACCCCGCGCACCCGCCTCCTGCTCCTCAACACCCCGCACAACCCCACCGGCACCGTCCTCACCGCCGACGAGCTCGCGACGATCGCCGCGCTCGCCGTCGAGCACGACCTCCTGGTGATCACCGACGAGGTCTACGAGCACCTCGTCTTCGGCGCCGCCCACCACCCCATCGCCGCCCTGCCCGGCATGCGCGAGCGGACCGTCGCCGTCTCCTCCGCCGGCAAGACCTTCTCCTTCACCGGCTGGAAGGTCGGCTGGGTGACGGCGAGCCCGGCCCTCGTCTCGGCCGTCCGCACCGCGAAGCAGTACCTGACCTACGTCAGCGCGGGCCCGTTCCAGTACGCCGTCGCCGAGGCGCTCGCGCTGCCCGACGAGTACTTCGACACCTTCCGCTCCGACCTGCTGCGCAAGCGCGACCTGCTCGCCGAGGGGCTCGCCGAGGCCGGCTTCCGCGTCTTCAACCCCGAGGGCACGTACTTCATCACCACCGACATCACGCCGCTCGGCGAGAAGGACGGCATCGAGTTCTGCCGGGCCCTGCCCGAGCGCTGCGGCGTCGTCGCGATCCCGAACGCCGTGTTCTACGACAACACCGACGCCGGGCGCAGTCTGGTCCGCTTCACCTTCTGCAAGAAGGACGACGTGCTCACCGAGGCGGTCTCGCGGCTCCGGCAGCTCTGACGGCCCTGTCGGCCCCAACGGCCCCATCGTTCTGATGTTTCGTCAACTGACCTTCCATATAAGCCCTGTTGATGCCTGAGAGGCAATCACCTCAGCCTCCTTGGCACACGCCGCCGCCCGCCGGGCCCACCACCCGGCGGGCGGCGGCGCATTCGGCGCACGGCCCGCGCACAACCCGCGCGCACGGCGCACAGCCCGGAGCATGGAGCGCACGCTGTGCAGACTCGCACACCGGGTCGATCGGAGCCGGGAAGCCGGAGTGCTCGAACCGGTGAATGCTTGACACAGTTGGGTAAATCCCCGACGGACCCGGCGTATTCATGCTTCTCTGCTGCTGAATCTCCAGCCGGAATCCTTCCTTCCACGGTCGGCCGCGCCCAGCGCCGCACAGCCACGAACAGCCTCGCCATCGCCTAGGCCTAGTCGCTGCTGCTTCGGCGGGCGCGCACGGAGCTGAAACGCGGAGCCGAGCATGCTCACCACACTGCAGACCTCCTACACGGACACCCGCGCCGGTGACCTGGCGTGGCGCCTGGGCGGCGAACCGCTGCCCGCTCTCGCGGTCCGCGACCTGAGACTCGACGGCGACGGCCGCACCGGCACGACCGACACCCTCCAGCTGCGGCTGCTCGGCGCCTCGCACCAGGTGGTCATCGCGGCCGGCCCGGGCGAGTGCCTGGAGACCGTCGCCTGCCTGCCCGGCCGCCGCACCCCGCTGCCCGCCCGGGTGGCCAAACAGGTGGGCGGCTGGGAGTACGAGTTCGCCGCCCGCATCGAGGTGCTGCCGCCGCACGACTTCGCGGCCCGCGCCCAGGAGCTCCTGGCCCTCGTCGAGGGCCACCCGCGCGGCCTGGCCGGGATCTTCCCCGGCGACCCGAGCGCCTTCACCGCGCTGGTCACCCAGGGCGGCGTGGACCGGCTGCTCTGGCGCACCTGGCACGCCTATCCGCAGGAGGGGCAGCTGGTCTGCACGCGCTCCTCGCTCGTGGTGCCGCAGCCGTGAACCACACCGGCCGAGGGGGCGGCGACGAGCCCGCCATGATCCTTGAATCGCACGCTGGAACGATTCGTCAACCGGGCGCCCCCCACAGTCCGTCGGATGGGTGCAGCTATCCATCCCGCACGTCGCCTAGCGTTTGTTCGTGATCAATCATCCAGCCGGTCCGCCCACGCACCCGGGCCTCGACCTCGACGACGACAGCCCACCCCGGCCCGGGCGGAACCTCACCCCGCTGCCCGCCCGCCGCCGGTCCCGGCTGCGCTCCCACCCCCGGCTGGCCCGCCTCACCGTCCTGCTGGCCGCGTTCGTCTGCGCGGCCTGCGGACTCGTGTACGAGCTCGAACTCGTCGCGCTCGGCGACTACCTGCTCGACGACACCGTCACCCAGACCTCCGTCGTGCTCTCCGTCATGGTGTTCGCGATGGGCCTCGGCTCGCTGCTCGCCAAACGCCTCACCCGCCGCCCCGCCACCGCCTTCGCCCTCGTCGAGTGCGCCCTCGCACTCACCGGCGGCCTCTCCGTCCTCGCCCTGTACTCCTGCTGGGCCTGGATCGGCCGCTACCAGGCCGCCATGGTCGGCCTCACCTGCCTGATCGGCATCCTCATCGGCGCCGAGATCCCGCTCCTGATGACCCTCATCCAGCGGATCCGCCGCGAGGACGCCGGCCGGGCCACGGCCGACCTCTTCGCCGCCGACTACGTCGGCGCGCTCATCGGCGGCCTCGCCTTCCCGTTCCTCATCCTCCCCGCCCTCGGCCCGGGCACCGGCGCCCTCGTCACCGGCGCCGTCAACGCCGTCTCCGGAGCCGCCGTCGTGCTCTGGCTGTTCCGGGAGGAACCGGCCCCCCGGATACGCCTGCTGCTCTGGGCCGGCTGCGGGCTCGTCCTCGCCCTCCTCGCCGGCGCCGCAGCCGGCTCCGACGCCATCGAGCGCGCCGCCCGACACGCGCTCTACGGCGCCGACATCCGCTACGCCACCCACAGCCGCCACCAGGAGATCGTCCTCGCCGGGCCCGCCGACGGCCCGCTCCGGCTCTACCTCGACGGCCGGCTCGCCGTCTGCGGGCCCGACGAGTACCGCGGCAGCGAGGCCCTCGTCCACCCCGCCATGGCCGCCGGCCCGGACGCCCGCGTGCTGCTCCTCGGCGGCGGCGACGGGCTCGCCCTGCGGGAGGTGCTCCGGCACGGCGGGGCCCGCACGGTGCGGGTCGTCGACCCCGACCCCGTGCTCACCGGGCTCGCGCGCACCGACCCGGGCCTCGCCGCCCTCACCGGGCACTCCCTCGACGACCCCCGGGTCCGGACCACCACCGCCGACCCCCTGGAATGGATGCGGCACTCCCCCGACGACCACCCGTACGACGTCGTCGTCGCCGACCTGCCGGCCCCGGACGACGGCGGGCCGGTGAAGTTCCACTCCCAGGAGTTCTACGGCCTCGCCAGCCGGCTGCTCGCCCCCGGCGGCCGCATCGCCGTCCGGGCCGGCGGGGACGGGCACGGGCTCTGGCAGGTCGAGTCCGGGCTCAGGGCGGCCGGCCTGCGGACCGTCCCGTACGCCGTCCAGGGCACCGCCGCGGCGAGCTGCCGGCCCGCTGCGGCGGAGGGCACCCAGGACTTCCTGCTCGCTTCCGCGGCCGAACCACCGCTCACCCTCGCCGCGGACGCCCCGCCCCCGCGCGCCCTCACCGCCGACGCCCTGGGCGAGGCGGCCACCCGCCTCACCGCCCTCCGCCCGGCCCACCCCCCGGCCGCCTTCACCCTGCTGGGGCCACGCTGAACGCGGTGGACCGGGGCAGCCGCCCCGCGTGCTCCACGTACGGCCTGCGGCGCAGGGGGCGGGTGTCGGGGGTGGCGGAAAACCGGGTGGGCGGTAGGTGGGGACCAGGTGGGGTTGGGTCGGTAGGCTCCGTGGCATGGAGCATGAGGTTGTCGTCCCGATGGCTGCCGAGCTGGTGCGGCAGGCGCTGCAGGATCCGGCCGTGCTGGCCCGGAGTGTCCCGGGGCTGAGCACCGAGCCGGCGGCCGTCGGCGGGGGGCCGGCCGAGGAGATCGCTGGCCGGCTGCGGGTGCGGATCGCCGGCTCCACCATCACGTACAAGGGCGTGCTGTCGCTGATCGAGGGCCGGGAGGGCGTGCTGACCGTGCTGGCCGAGGGCCAGGAGGCGCGTGGCAGCGGCGAGGCGACGGCCACCGTTCGGGTGAGCGTCGCGGCCGGCGCCGAGGACGGCACCGCCGTGGTCCGCTTCACCGGCGACCTCAGCGCGACCGGCCGCCTCACCGAGTTCGACGACGACACGCTCGCCGCCGCCGGCCGCCGCCTGCTGGACCGGTTCGCCGCCGCGCTCGTCTCCCCGGACGAGGCGGCCGACGACGAGGCCGAGAACGAGCCCGAGAGCGAGACGGACGCGGAGTCCGGGACCGCGCAGGCGGACACCGCCGCCGGTCCCGAGGACGAGGCCAGCGTCCTGTTCATCGAGGAGCACCAGGACCGCCCCGGCGACGACCTCGACGACGACCTCTCCGACCTCATCGCCTTCTCCGACGCCGACGCGGAGCGCTTCGGCCTGCCCACCGGCGGCGCCGACGAGCACGAGGACGCGGTGGCCGAGGAGCTCCCGGCCGAGCTGCCGTTCGAGTACGAGGAGGAGCCGGTGCTGACCGGCCCCGTGCGCCGCAGCATCGTCGGCCGCTCCGCCGAGGAGGTCGATCACGCCCCGCCGCGCGGCCGCTACGCCCCCGCCCTGCCGGCCCGCAGCGCCCGCGCCCGCGCGGCGTCCCGCTGGGGCGGCGAGGCCGGCGGGATCGTCGTGCCGGGGCCGGGCGGCCGCAGCGCGGTGCCGTGGGTGATCGGCGGCGGGGTGGCCCTGCTGGGCGGCGCCGTGGTGCTGGTGCGGGTCCTGCGCCGCAGGTAGGGCCGACGGGCCACGGCCCCGCCCGGGGTTCTTGTCGATGCCGCCACGCAGGCAGGAGTTCGACGACAGGCCCTAGACTGGACGCTCATGAGCAACGACCGCGACGCCCTGCTGGCACAGATCAAGGACAAGGCCGTCGTGCACGGCAAGGTCACCCTTTCCTCCGGCAAGGAGGCCGACTACTACGTCGACCTGCGCCGGATCACGCTGGACGGCGAGGCCGCCCCGCTGGTCGGCCGGGTGATGCTGGACGCGACCTCCCACCTGGAGTACGACGCCGTCGGCGGGCTGACCCTGGGCGCCGACCCGGTCGCCGCCTCGATGCTGCACGCCGCCGCCGCGCGCGGGCAGAGGCTGGACGCCTTCGTCGTCCGCAAGGCGGGCAAGGCGCACGGCCTGCAGCGCCGGATCGAGGGCCCGGACGTGAAGGGCCGCCGGGTGCTGGCGGTCGAGGACACCTCCACCACCGGCGGCTCGGTGCTGACCGCCGTGGAGGCGCTGCGCGAGGCGGGCGCCGAGGTGGTCGGCGTCGCGGTGATCGTCGAGCGTGGCGGCGCCGCCGCCGTCGAGGCGCAGGGCCTGCCGTACGTGACCGCCTACACCGCGGCCGACCTGGGTCTGTAGTCCTCCGCGCAGGACCCCGAGCAGGACAGAGGGGCCCGGTCCCGTTCCACGTGTTTCACGTGGAACGGGACCGGGCCCCTCTGCTGGAAGCCTCGGGCACTCAGCCCCGCCGGTGGCGCCCGCCGCCGCTCTGCACGGCGTCGCCCACGGCCTCGACGCCGCCCGCCTTCTTCTTCTTGCGCTCCCGCACGACCTCGATGAGGATCGGCGAGATCGACAGCAGGACGATCAGCAGCACCGCGGGGATCAGGTACTTGTCGATCACCGGGGCGAGCGCGTCACCGAAGAAGTAGCCGATCAGCAGCATGGACTCGGTCCACAGCACACCACCGACGACGTTCCACAGGAAGAACGTCCGGGCGGGCATCTCCAGGGTGCCCGCGACCGGGTTGAGGAAGGTGCGGACGATCGGCATGAAGCGCGCCAGCACGACGGCCTTGCCGGGTCCGAACTTGGTGAAGTACTCCTCCGCCTTCACCACGTACTCGCGGCGGAAGATCTTCGACTCGGGCTTGTCGAACATCCTGGGCCCGACCTTCATCCCGATCAGGTGCCCGAGCTGGGCGCCCGCGACCGCCGCCACCGGGGCGCCGACGAGCAGGACCGCGATCGGCAGCTTGGCACCGGTGCCGAGCACCGACGAGGCGGCGTTCGAGGCGGCCACGCCGGCGATGATCAGCAGCGAGTCGCCCGGGAAGAAAAACCCGACCAGCAGGCCGGTCTCCGCGAAGATGACCGCGAGAAGCCCGATGGCGCCGAGGGACGAGATCAGTTGTTTGGCGTCGAGCAGGTTGACGGCCAGCTGGTTGGGGTCCATGGGCGCAGGATAGCGGTCGTTCCTTGACGGCAGCCTCCCCGTGCGCCCCCGCAGCGGCGTTCCGACAGGCGGGCTCCTGCTGACCTGCGAGCACGAGTCTGGGAAGATGGCACCGGCGTCAGGTCCGCGGTCGCAAAACACCCTCGTTGTCCGCCGCGGTGGTCGCCCCGAACCTTGGTACCGGTGAGCCGGACCCGCAGAGCCGCGCGTCGGCGGCCGGTACCCCGGAGTCGTCACGAAGGCGTACCCAGCGTCGGACAGCACCGTCCGTACGCCGCAACCCGACAGGAGCGGATCGCATGCCCATCGCAACTCCCGAGGTCTACAACGAGATGCTGGACCGGGCCAAGGCGGGCAAGTTCGCCTACCCGGCCATCAACGTCACGTCGTCGCAGACCCTGCACGCCGCGCTGCGCGGTTTCGCCGAGGCCGAGAGCGACGGCATCATCCAGATCTCGACCGGTGGCGCGGAGTTCCTGGGCGGCCAGCACAAGAAGGACATGGTGACCGGCGCCGTGGCGCTGGCCGAGTTCGCCCACATCGTCGCCGCCAAGTACGACATCACCGTCGCGCTGCACACCGACCACTGCCCGAAGGACAAGCTGGACGGCTACGTCCGCCCGCTGCTGGCGATCTCCGCCGAGCGCGTGGCCAAGGGCCAGAACCCGCTGTTCCAGTCGCACATGTGGGACGGCTCCGCCGAGACCCTGGCCGACAACCTGGCCATCGCCCAGGAGCTGCTGGCCCAGGCCGCCGCCGCCAAGATCATCCTTGAGGTCGAGATCACCCCGACCGGCGGCGAGGAGGACGGCGTCTCGCACGAGATCAACGACGAGCTGTACACCTCCGTCAACGACGCCGTCCGCACCGCCGAGGCGCTGGGCCTGGGCGAGAAGGGCCGCTACCTGCTGGCCGCCTCCTTCGGCAACGTGCACGGCGTGTACAAGCCGGGCAACGTCGTGCTGAAGCCGGAGCTGCTGCGCGAGCTCCAGGACGCGATCGGCAAGCAGTTCGGCAAGACCGACCCGTTCGACTTCGTCTTCCACGGCGGCTCGGGCTCGACCGCCGAGGAGATCGCCACCGCGCTGGAGAACGGCGTCGTGAAGATGAACCTCGACACCGACACCCAGTACGCCTTCACCCGCCCCGTCGCGGCGCACATGTTCCAGAACTACGACGGCGTGCTGAAGGTCGACGGCGAGGTCGGCAGGAAGAACACCTACGACCCCCGCACCTGGGGCAAGCTGGCCGAGGCCGGCATGGCCTCCCGCGTGGTGGAGGCCGCCCAGCAGCTGCGTTCGGCGGGCAACCGCCTGAAGTGAGCGCGGTAGCGGCGTGAACGTCGGTGCCCCCGGTGGTCCGTCCACCGGGGGCACCCGCGCATCCGTCCGCGGCTACTGCTTGAGCGCCTCGTACGCCTCTTCGCTGCTGTCCTTCAGGAACTGCCAGCAGCGGGTCTCCTCCTCCGTCTCCTTGATCGCGCCGGCCGCGCGGGCCAGCGCCGCCAGGCAGCGCAGGAAGCCGCGGTTGCCGCGGTGCTCCCACGGCACCGGGCCGTGGCCCTTCCAGCCGTTGCGGCGCAGCGCGTCCAGGCCGCGGTGGTAGCCGGTGCGGGCGTAGGCGTACGACTCGACGTAGCGGCCGGCCGCGTAGGCGTCGTCGGCGAGCATGGCCCAGGCCAGGCAGAACGTCGGGAAGTCGGCCGCGACCTGGGTCGGCGAGGCCGACTCCTCCGCCAGCATGCGGTAGGGCTGCTCGTCCTCCGGCAGAAGGGTCGGTTCGGGGCCGTCGAGAAGATTCCTGTGAATCGCCATGAAGTGCAGTCTGCCATCCGAGCCGCAGGGGTCAACCGCCGCCGCGGGTTCGTACCGGGTCTGAAATTGCATACCGAGTATGTAGACATTCACCGGTTCGCCATGTCAGGGTGTCGAGCGTGCCCACAGCCCGAACCGCCTCGCGCGGGAGTGCCCGCGCCGGCCGCAGACGCCGTCCGCGGCGCCGCCGAACAGGCCCTGCCACGCTCGTGGCGCTCGTCGCGACGGTGGTCGTCCTGTCCACGGCGATCGTCCTGCTGATGAGCCGCCAGTCCGGCGCGCCCGCCGCCGGCCCGACGACGCAGGCACGGGCCGTACCGCCGGCCGAGGTCAGCACCCCCGCTCCCACGCCGACACCCGCCCCCACGGCGACGCCGACGCCGACCCCCACGCCCACCCCCACGGCGCCCGACCCTGGCCCCACCAAGGGCGCCGGGACGTTCACGGCGGCCTCCGTCACGGCCCCGGCCGTCGGCAAGGGCAAGATCCGCCGCTACAAGGTCGAGGTCGAGGACGGCATCGGCATCGACGCCTCGGCGGCCGCCAGCCTGATCCACGGCATCCTCGGCGACCGGCGCGGCTGGACCAACAACCACGTGGACGGCTTCCAGCTGGTCTCGAACGGCTCGTCCGACTTCACCGTGAAGATCGCCTCGCCGGCCACCGCCGACCGGATCTGCGGCGCCGCGGGCCTGAACACCCACGGCGAGGTGAACTGCGACGTCGGCGACCAGGTGATCGTCAACTCCAAGCGCTGGAACACCGGTTCACCCGAGTTCGACGGTCCGCTGGACGAGTACCGGGCGCTGATCGTCAACCACGAGGTCGGCCACCGGATCGGCCACGGCCACGAGACCTGCCCCGGCCCGGGCAAGCCGGCGCCCGCGATGATGCAGCAGATCTACGGCCTCAAGGGCTGCACCGCCAACGCCTGGCCGTACTCGGCGGACGGGACGTACCTGAGCGGGCCGTCCGTGCCGTGAACCCGGCCACTCCCCTCGGACTCGCCCCCGGAAAGGGCACGGCTGCCCTCGCCCGGATCACTCCCGGGGGCGAGGGCGACATCGTCCCGCGCCTCGCCCAGGGCATCCGGAACACCGACCCGGATCAGGCCTTCACCGGCGAACCGCTCCGCAAGGCCGCCGAGGCCCTGGCCGGCCGGATCCGCCAGGAGCCCGTCCGGTTCTAGCCGAGGAGCGGCAAGTAGGCGCTCAGGTCGCTGCGTTCGCCCGAGGCCGAGACCGTGGCGGCGTCCACCGCCGCGGCCCAGCCGGTGCGGCCGGTGGCGAGCCGGATCCAGGTCAGCGGATCCGTCTCCACCACGTTGGGCGGGGTGCCGCGGGTGTGCCGGGGGCCCTCGACGGCCTGCACGACGGCGTACGGCGGGATCCGCAGCTCGACGGCGCCGCCGGGGACGCGGTCGGCCAGGGCGTCGGCCAGCAGCCGGGTGACGGCGGCGACGGCCTGGCGGTCGTGCGGGAAGCCGTCGAGGCCGAGCGCGTCGGCCAGGTCGTCGGCGTGCACGACGGCCTCCACCAGCCGGGTCACCAGGTAGTCGGTCAGGAGCATCGGGTGGCCGGTCCCGAGCGCGATCCGCCGCCCGGGTTCGGCCACCGCCGGGCCGTCGAGCACGGACCGCACGGCGGCGGTGGTCCGCTCGAACGCGGCGGCCACCTCCTCGGGCGGGCCGGCGAACCCGGCCGCCGTGAAAGCGGCTGCCGCGGCGTCGACCGCCTCGGCGAGCGCGCTGGTCAACCCGGTGTAGCCGGCCAGGGAGAGCGCCGGCCCGTCCGGCACCGGATCGTCCAGGCGGTCCGGCAGCGAGCCCAGCGCCAGGCTCAGGTGGGCCACCAACTCCCGCACCCGCCACGTCCCCAGACGGGTCGGCACGTCCAGCTGCTTCGCGGTGAGACCGTGCACGGCGGCGCTCAGCGCCCCGGTCTGGGCGGCCAGTGCGGCGCGGACCTTCTTCGGTTGGTACGTACGGGACTTGGGAGGCATGCGCCCCAACATACGCCGAGGGGCGGACGGTTCCGTCGGACCGTCCGCCCCTCAGGCCACGCGGGTCAGGCCAGCAGGGCCTCGATGACGCCGGTGTGGGCGTCCTCCAGCTCCGCCAGCGTGACGCTGAACTGCCCCTGGACGTCGATGCTGTCGCCGTCCACGACACCGATCCGGGTGGCCGGCAGGCCCCGGGCGGTGCACATGTCGTTGAACCGGAGCTCCTCGCTGCGCGGCACCGCCACGACGGCGCGCCCGGCCGACTCGGAGAACAGGAACACGAACGGGTCCATGCCCTCGGGCACGATGATCCGCGCGCCGTGGCCGCCCTTGAGGCAGCTCTCCACGAGCGCCTGGCCGAGGCCGCCGTCGGAGAGGTCGTGCGCGGCGTCGATCATGCCGTCGCGCGAGGCGGCGATCAGGATGTCGCCGAGCAGCCGCTCGCGGTCCAGGTCGACCCTGGGCGGCAGGCCGCCCAGGTGCTCGTGGACGACCTGGGACCAGGCCGAGCCGCCGAGCTCGTCCGCCGTGTCGCCGAGCAGGTAGAGCAGCTGCCCCTCCTCGGCGAAGGCGACCGGGGTGCGCCGGGTGACGTCGTCGATGACGCCGAGCACCGCGACCACGGGGGTCGGGTGGATGGCGACCTCGCCGGTCTGGTTGTACAGCGAGACGTTGCCGCCGGTGACCGGGGTGCCGAGGGTCAGGCAGGCGTCGGCCAGGCCGCGGGTGGCCTCGGCGAACTGCCACATGACGTCCGGGTCCTCGGGGGATCCGAAGTTGAGGCAGTCGGACACGGCGAGCGGCTTGGCGCCGCCGGCCGCGACGTTGCGGTAGGCCTCGGCGAGGGCCAGCTGGGCGCCGGTGTACGGGTCCAGCTTGGTGTAGCGGCCGTTGCCGTCGGTGGCGACCGAGACGCCGAGGTTGGTCTCCTCGTCGATCCGGATCATGCCCGAGTCCTCGCCGACCGAGAGCACGGTGTTGCCGAGCACGTAGCGGTCGTACTGGTCGGTGATCCAGGACTTGGAGGCCTGGTTCGGGTGGCCGGCGACCTTCAGCAGGTCGGCCTTGAGGCCCTCGCCGGTGGTCGGGCGGGCCAGCCGCTCACGGGTGGGGGCGTCGGCCTGCAGCGCGTCCTGCCAGCTCGGGCGGGCGTACGGGCGCTGGTAGGTCGGGCCCTCGTGGGCGACGGTGCGCGGCGGCACGTCGACGACGAGCTCGCCGTGCCAGAAGATCTCCAGGCGCTCGCCGTCGGTCACCTCACCGATGACGTTGGCGATGACGTCCCACTTCTCGCAGATCTCCAGGAAGCGGGCGACCTTGTCCGGCTCGACGATCGCGCACATGCGCTCCTGCGACTCGCTCATGAGGATCTCCTCCGGCGAGAGCGTGTTGTCGCGCAGGTGCACGGTGTCGAGGTCGATCCGCATGCCGCCGGAGCCGGCCGAGGCCAGCTCGCTGGTGGCGCAGGACAGGCCCGCGCCGCCGAGGTCCTGGATGCCCTTGACGAGCTTCTCGCGGAAGATCTCCAGGGTGCACTCGATGAGGAGCTTCTCCTGGAACGGGTCGCCGACCTGGACGGCCGGACGCTTGGCCGGCTTGGTGTCGTCGAAGGTCTCGGAGGCCAGCACCGAGACGCCGCCGATGCCGTCGCCGCCGGTGCGGGCGCCGTACAGGATGACCTTGTTGCCGGCGCCGGAGGCCTGCGCGAGGTGGATGTCCTCGTGCTTCATGACGCCCACGCACAGCGCGTTGACCAGCGGGTTGCCCTGGTAGCAGGAGTCGAAGACGACCTCGCCGCCGATGTTCGGCAGGCCCAGGCAGTTGCCGTAGCCGCCGATGCCCGCGACGATCCCGGGCAGCACGCGCCGGGTGTCCGGGTGGTCGGCCGCGCCGAACCGCAGCGGGTCCATGACGGCGACCGGGCGGGCGCCCATCGCGAGGATGTCGCGCACGATGCCGCCGATGCCGGTGGCCGCGCCCTGGTAGGGCTCGATGTACGACGGGTGGTTGTGCGACTCGACCTTGAAGGTCACCGCGTAGCCCTGGCCGACGTCCACCACACCGGCGTTCTCGCCGATACCGACGAGCATCGCGTCGGAATCGGGCTTCTTCTCGCCGAACTGCTTCAGGTGGACCTTGCTGCTCTTGTACGAACAGTGCTCCGACCACATGACCGAGTACATCGCGAGTTCCGCCCCGGTCGGGCGGCGGCCGAGAATCTCCCGGATCCGCGCGTACTCGTCCTCCTTGAGGCCGAGTTCGGCCCACGGCTGGGCCGTGTCCGGGGTCTGCTCGGCGTTCTTGACGGTGTCGAGGCTCATCAGGCGTTCACCAGCTGCTTCAGGACGGAAGTGAAGAAGCCCAGGCCCTCGGTGGTCGGACCGGTGAGCGGCTCCACGGCGTGCTCCGGGTGCGGCATCAGGCCGACGACATTGCCGGCGGCGTTGGTGATGCCGGCGATGTCGCGGTACGAACCGTTCGGGTTGCCGTAGCCATCAGCGGCGTTGCCGCGGGCCACGTACCGGGCGACCACCCGGCCCTCGGCCTCCAGTTCGTCCAGGACGTGCTCGTCGGCGACGAACCGGCCCTCGCCGTTCTTCAGCGGAACCACGATTTCCTGGCCCGCCGAGTAATCCCGGGTCCACGCGGTGCCGGCGTTCTCGATCCGCAGCTTCTGGTCGCGGCAGACGAAGTGCAGCGAGTCGTTGCGGGTGAGCGCGCCGGGCAGCAGGTGCGATTCGCACAGCACCTGGAAGCCGTTGCAGATACCGAGGACCGGCATTCCGAGCTTCGCCTGCTCGATGATGGTGGCCATGACCGGCGAGAAGCGGGAGATCGCCCCGCAGCGCAGATAGTCGCCGTAACTGAAACCGCCCGGCAGGACCACCGCGTCGACCTGGTGGAGATCCTCGTCACGGTGCCAGAGGGCGACCGGCTCGGCGCCGGCCAGCCGGACCGCGCGCTGCGCGTCGCGGTCGTCGAGGGAACCGGGGAAAGTGACGACGCCTACGCGGGTGGTCACTTCGCCGCCTCCTCGACGCGGACGGTGAAGTCCTCGATCACGGTGTTGGCGAGAAAGGTCTCGGCGGCTTCGCGGATACGGGCGAGCGCGGCGTCGTCGACCGGACCCTCCAGCTCCAGCTCGAAACGCTTGCCCTGGCGGACGTCGGCGATCCCGGTGAATCCGAGACGGGGCAGTGCGCGCTGCACCGCCTGTCCCTGGGGGTCGAGGATCTCCGGCTTGAGCATGACGTCGACTACGACGCGTGCCACTGGCACTCCCGGTGGTGTCTTCGTGAGGCGGGGGAACTCCAGACTACCGGTGGTTTCGGGCCGGATTGCTGGCCGGGGAGGGCGACGCGCGTAGACCCGAGACCCTTACGCCGCAAGGGATCCAGCGCCCCCGACCCCCACCCCGGGCACCCGATTTCAGCGGATTGGGCGGCCCGCGGGAGAACCCCCGAAGAACACCCGAATACGGCACTCCGGGACAGAACCGCCCGTCCCGCGCGCCGGTATCCGCAAGTCCCACGAAGAGACGTGAATATCCGGAAAAGAATGCCGGACTCTTCGATTTCGACCAGCTTCGGGTGCAGAATAGGGCCACCTGTCGCGGCAAGTGCTGCGTATCCGGCGGGCCACCAGGCCTGCCCGTATGCGCTTGCGCGAGTGGTGCACATCAGGCCCCGGGGCGCACCCCGCGCGCCGAAGGCCGAATTGCCCGAGAGGATTGACACCCATGGCTCAGCGTGTAGTTGTCACGCTCTCCGACGACCTGGACGGCGGCGCCGCCGCGGAAACCGTCCACTTCGGCGTCGACGGGAAGTCGTACGAGATCGACCTGTCCGTGGACAACGCGGAAAAGCTGCGGGAGGCCCTCGCACCGTTCGTCGCGGCCGGGCGCCGGCAGAGCCGCACCGGAAAGTCCTTCCGCCGCACCGCGCTGACCCCGGACCCGGCCGCGGTCCGCGCCTGGGCCCAGTCGCGCGGAATGGAGCTGCCGGCCCGCGGCCGGATCCCCAAGCACGTGTACGAGGCGTTCGCCGAGGCGAACTGACCCCGGCGGGGCGTCCGGCCCGAGCCCGGAGACCCCGCGGTCGCCCTGCCCGCCGAAAGGGTGGGGCGACCACCCCGAACGATGCTGTAGAGTATTCCTCGTCGCCGCAACGGAGAGATCCGAAGAGGCGGCGGGTGCCCCCACCGGGCACCACGCGGACGTGGCTCAGTTGGTAGAGCATCACCTTGCCAAGGTGAGGGTCGCGAGTTCGAATCTCGTCGTCCGCTCGCAGTGCGCGAGCACAGCACAACTCAATAGTTTGACCTGCGGACGTGGCTCAGTTGGTAGAGCATCACCTTGCCAAGGTGAGGGTCGCGAGTTCGAATCTCGTCGTCCGCTCCGAAACGAAGGGCCCCTCGGTCGAGGGGCCCTTCGGCATTTCCCGGCACGCGCGGGCGCGGCACCGACCGATGACATTTGTCATCGCCGACCCGTGGATCCGCGTCCCCTTCCGATGACGGCGCGCACTGACCGCGCGGCCCGGGCGCCGGAAGGCTGGAGCCATGGAAACGCGCCAGTCCGCCGGCTCCCCCGGCCCCGTGATCGAGGTCACCGACCTCCAGCGCCACTACGGCACCGGCACCACCGGCTACCACGCCGTCCGCGGCGTCGACCTGACCGTCGGCCGCGGCGAGCTCTTCGCCCTGCTCGGCACCAACGGCGCCGGCAAGACCTCCACCATGGAGCTCGTCGAGGGCCTGGCCGCGCCCAGCGGCGGCACCGTCCGGGTGCTCGGCCACGACCCGTACCGGGAGCGCGCCGCCCTCCGCCCGCGGATCGGCATCATGCTCCAGGAGGGCGGCTTCCCCGGCGAGCTCACCGTCGCCGAGACCGGCCGCACGTGGGCCGGCCTGACCAGCGGCGCCCGCCCGCTGGACGAGGCGCTGGAGCTGGTCGGCCTCGGCCACCGGCGTGACGTGCGGGTCAAGCAGCTGTCCGGCGGCGAGCGCCGCCGGCTCGACCTCGCGATGGCCCTGCTCGGCCGCCCCGAGGTGCTCTTCCTGGACGAGCCCAGCACCGGCCTGGACCCGGAGGCCCGCGCCGCCGTCTGGCGGCTGGTCCGCGAGCTGCGCACCCAGGGCACCACGGTGCTGCTCACCACGCACTACCTGGAGGAGGCCGAGGAACTCGCCGACCGGCTGGCGATCATGCACGGCGGCCAGGTCGTCACCACCGGCACCGTCGCCGAGGTGATCGCCGGACGGCCGTCCCGGATCAGCTTCGAGCTGCCCGCGTTCACCGGGGCCTCGCTCCCGCTGCTGGCCGGGGCCGAGGTCACCGTCGACGGCCGCAAGGTGACCGTGCAGACCTCCGCCCTCCAGCGGAACCTCCACGAGCTGCTCGGCTGGGCCCACCACCACGGCGTCGTGCTCGGCGCCCTGGACGCCCGCAGCGCCTCGCTGGAGGAGGCCTTCCTCGCCATCGCCTCCGAGGCCGCGGCCCACCAGGACCCGCCGCAGTCCCCCGCCGCCCGCACCTCCCGCACCTCCCGCCGCCTGATCGGATCCGCCCGATGACCACCGCCGTCCCCACCACCGCCGGCCCGCAGGGCACCACCACCCTCCGCCGCCTGGCCTCCCTCGGCCGCTCCGAGGCCACCCTGCTGCTGCGCAACCGCTCGGCCCTGTTCACCGCCCTGCTGCTGCCGGTGCTGATGATCGGCGCCCGGCGCGGCACGCTGAAGCAGCAGGCCTCCTCCCACCCCGGCCTGGACGTCGACTCGCTGCTGATCATCGGCACCATCGGCGGCATCCTGGCCTTCGTCGTCTACTACAACCTGACCGCCGCGTACGTCGGCCGCCGCAACGAGCTGGTGCTCAAGCGGCTGCGGACCGGCGAGGCCCGGGACCTGGAGATCCTGGCCGGCACGGCCGTGCCCTCGGTGAGCCTCGCGCTGCTGATGAGCGCGGTCGTCACGGGCGGCGGCGCCGCCTTCCTGCGCCTCGGTGCCCCGGTGAACCCGCTGCTGCTGGCCGCCGGGCTGGTCCTGAGCATCGCCACCATGATGGCGATGGCCGCGCTCACCAGCGCCTTCACCAAGACCGTCGAGACCGCCGGCATCACCACCCTCCCGGTGGTGCTCATCTCGCAGTTCGGCTCCGGGCTGTTCATCCCGCTGGAGGTCATGCCCGGCAAGGTGGCCGACTTCTGCCGGCTGCTGCCCACCACCCCGGGCTTCCAGCTGATCCGGATCGGCTGGACCGGCACCGACGGCTCGGCCGCCGCGACCGGCTTCGGCGGCACCTGGTCCACCGCCGTGCCGCACCTCGTCACGGCCGCCGTGTGGCTGGGCCTGGCGGTCTGGGGCGCGGTCCGGTACTTCCGCTGGGAGTCCCGCCGCTGATGCCCTCCGCTGACGCCCCGGCGAATGGCCTGCTGGAAGCGAAGGTCCTCTCCCCCTCCTCCCTCTGATATGAAGGCAGCGACATGATCGTGACCGAATGGGGAGGGATCCGATGGGGGTCCGGGGGCCGATCCGCCGCTGGAAGGGCTACGGCAAGCCGCAGCGCGCCGAGCTGTACTTCCGCTGGTCGCTGTACCTGATGGCGTGGATGATGCTGCCGATCAACCTCCTGGTCAGCGCCTCCCCCGCGAACCCCCCGCACTCCGGCACGGCCGTCCAGGTCGCCCTGGTCGTCTCGCTCGCCTCCACACTGGTCACGCTCCGGGCGTACCGCACCGCGCTCGACCACTACCTGAAGCGCCCGAGCGAGTACCGGCGCTGGCTGATCGTCAACGCCGCCCTGACGGCGGGCGGCTCCTGGACCGTCCTGCTGCTCGGCCCGTCCACCGGCGGGCCGGCGAACCCCCACGCGCCGCCGTTCACCGCGGTCGTCGCCGCCGCCCTGCTGGGCGCGGCGATCGGCCCGGCGGCCATCGCCCTCTCCCTGCCCAGGGCCTTCCTCACCGGACTCGGACTGGTCCTGCTGACCGCTCCCGCGATGGTGCTGGCCCGGATCGACGCCGGCACCACGGTCGGGACGCTGGTCGGGGCGTCGATCGGCCTGTCCTTCCTGATCGGCAGCTGCCGCAGCTTCGCGTGGGTGACCGCGATCGTCTGGGAACTGGACGCCGCCCGCGAGGCACAGTCCCGGCTCGCCGTCGCCGAGGAGCGGCTGCGGTTCTCCCGCGACCTGCACGACGTCATGGGCCGCAACCTCACCACGATCGCGCTCAAGAGCGAGCTCGCCGTCCAGCTCGCCCGCCGGGAGCGCCCGGAGGCCGCCGACCAGATGGCCGAGGTGCAACGGATCGCCCAGGACTCGCATCGCGAGGTCCGGGACGTCATCCGCGGCTACCGCACCGCCGACCTGCACGCCGAGGCGATCGGCGCCCGGGCGGTGCTCCGCTCCGCCGACGTCGCCTGCGAGATCGACCTCGGCGAGGACGCCGACCAACTGCCGTCCCCGGTGCAGTCGGTGCTCGGCTGGGTGATCCGCGAGGCCACCACCAACGTGCTGCGGCACAGCGAGGCCGCCCACTGCCTGATCCGGCTGCACCGCGAGGACGGGCGGGCGGTGCTGGAACTGGAGAACGACGGGGTGCCCGAGGTGCCGCTGCCCTCCCAGGGCAGCGGCACCGGGCTGCGCGGGCTCCGCGAGCGACTGGCCGCCCACGACGGCGAGTTGACCGTCCCGACGGCCGCGCCGGGCACCTTCCGGATGCGCGCCACCGTACCGATCTGACCGTTGTCCCCCAGCCTGACGGCTGGGTGGGGGTCCCCCCGGCCGAAGGCTGGGGGGACCCCCAGTCCGCCGACGCCGAGGAGGCCCACCGATGACCGAGACCCCGCCCGTCCGCGTCCTGCTCGCCGACGACGAGCACCTGATCCGGGGAGCGCTGGCCGCGCTGCTCTCGCTGGAGGACGACATCGAGGTCGTCGCCCAGGCCGGCTCCGGCCCGGAGGCGCTCGCGATGGCCCGGACGCACCGGCCCGACATCGCGGTGCTGGACCTGCAGATGCTCCCCCAGCCTGGCGGCCGGGAGGTACCCCCAAGCCTGGACGGCATCGAGGTGGCCACCGAACTGCGCCGGCTGCTGCCGGACTGCCGCTGCATGATCGTCACCGGCCACGGCCGCCCCGGCCACCTGAAGCGGGCGCTGGAGGCGGGGGTGCGCGGCTTCCTGCCGAAGACCGTCTCGGCGGCCGACCTGGCGGGGATCATCCGGACCGTCCGGGCCGGCGGCCGGTACGTCGACCCGGAGCTCGCCGCGGACGCGATCAGCGCGGGCGAGACGCCGCTGACGCCGCGCGAGACCGACGTCCTGGAGCTGGCCGCGGACGGCACGCCGATCGCCGAGATCGCCGCGCGGGCGGCACTGTCCCAGGGCACCGTGCGCAACTACCTGTCCTCGGCGGCCACCAAGCTGGGCGCGGAGAACCGGCACGCGGCGGTACGGATCGCCCGCGAACACGGCTGGATCTGAGCCGGGCCCGCAGGCGATCCGATCCCGAGGCGGCTCAGGCCCAGGTGGCGCCGGTCAGGCGCTCGTACACCTCGATGTACTTGGCCCGGGTCTGCTCGACCACCTCGGCCGGCAGCGCCGGCGGCGGCTCCTCGCTGTAGCGGTCCCAGCCGGACGCCGGGGAGACCAGCCAGTCCCGGATGAGCTGCTTGTCGAAGGACGGCTGCGAGCGGCCCGGCTGCCACTCGTCGGCCGGCCAGTAGCGGGAGGAGTCCGGGGTGAGCACCTCGTCGCCGATCACCAGCTCGCCGTCCAGCAGGCCGAACTCGAACTTGGTGTCGGCCAGGATGATGCCGCGGTCGCGGGCGATGTCCCGGGCGCGGGCGTAGACGTCGAGGGTGGTGCGGCGCAGCTGGGCAGCGAGCTCGGCTCCGATCCGGCGGGCGGTCTCCTCGTAGGAGACGTTCTCGTCGTGCTCGCCGACCTCGGCCTTGAGCGCCGGGGTGTAGATCGGCGCGGGCAGCTCGGAGCTGTTCTCCAGGCCCTCGGGCAGCGCGATGCCGCAGACCGTGCGGCTCTCGTTGTACTCGGTCAGGCCGGAGCCGGCCAGGTAGCCGCGGGCGACCGCCTCGACCGGGATCATCTCCAGGCTGCGGCAGATCAGGGTGCGGCCCTTCCAGTCGGCCGGGGCGCCGGCCGGGACCTCGGTGGAGATCACGTGGTTGGGCACGATGTCGGCGATCCGCTCGAACCACCACAGGGAGAGCTGGGTGAGGACGCGGCCCTTGTCGGGGATCTCGTTCGGCAGCACCCAGTCGTGGGCGGACATCCGGTCGCTGGCCACCATGACCAGCTCGCCCGACTCGGTGCGGTAGAGGTCGCGCACCTTGCCGGTGTGCAGGTGGACCAGGCCGGGTACCTGAACCGGCTCGGGCTTGGTGACAAATCCGCTCAAGGTGTCTCAGTCCTCAGGGGTCGTTCGCGAGCGTGGGGCACCGCGAAAGGGGAGGTCACTGCCTCCGCAGTCTTTCACGAACCCCCCGAGCGGCCTGCGGGTGCTTGCGGCGGCGGGCTCAGGACTCGTTCTTGCACAGCCGGTCGAGCAGGTTGGCGGTGGCGCGCTGGATGCGCTCGTCGGTGAGCCCGGGACGGCCCAGCGCGGGCGACCAGGCGAAGGTGCCGGCCGCGAAGACGTACGCGCCGCTGGGCGCGCGGTAGAGCGACGTCTCCTGGTAGCGGGTGCGGCCGGCGGGGTCCTGGTACGGGGAGTGGGCGAGCAGGACGCGCTCGGTGTGTTCGGGCAGCGCCACCTTGGGGTAGTAGCGGTCGGCCTCGCCGGCCACCAGGCCGGGCAGCTCGTCGCCCTCCTGGAGCCCGGTGCCGTCCCACAGCCAGTGCGCGGTGTGCCGGGCGATCAGCGGGACGGGCGCGGCGACCCGGCCCGAGTACTGCACGCCGAGCAGGTGCTGCTCGGGCTCGCCGGCGTCCCGCCACAGGGCGCTCGCGGCACCGGGCGCGCCGGCCGCCGGGCTGCCGGGCCCGACCTTCTGGCGCTTGCGGCAGTTGAGCAGCCGGTTGGGCTCGCCGGAGGCGGCGGCGGTCAGCTCGACCCGCCAGTACATGGTGTTGGCGGACAGGAAGACCAGCGAGGTGCCGCCGTCGCGGGCCCGCTCGGCGGCCCGGCGCATCGGTTCGGACCAGTACTCGTCGTGGCCGGGGAAGACCAGCGCCCGGTGCCTGGCCGGGTCGACCAGGCCGGCGTGCAGGTCGGTGGCGGTCGCGTAGGCGAGGTCGTAGCCGTAGCGCTCGGCCCAGCGGATGAAGTCGTAGGCGTGGCCGACGTGCAGCGGCAGCCCGGCGGTGGCGTGCGGGCGGTCGAAGGAGACGGTGACGGCCGCCTCCGACTCGCCGACCAGCCCGCCCTGGCCGTCCCACGCGTGGTAGAGGCTCGCGCCGCTGCGGCCGTCCTCGGGGAACAGGTTGTAGGCCTGCCAGGTCACGTCGGGGACCACCAGGAGGAGTTCGGCGGCGTGCGCCTGGTCCTCGAAGTCCCGTACGGTGAACGGGATGTGGCTGCGGTGCAGCATGTCCGCGGTGGTCAGCACGGCGACGTACGCGCCGGGCTTCCAGTGGGTGGGGACCTGCAGCCGCCAGGAGTGCCACCAGTGGTGGCAGGAGACCGTCCGGCCGACCACCAGCGGGGCGGGCTGGGCGAGGCCGGCGATGAGCGGGCTGGACGTCATGTGGCGGGCGCCGTCGCCGCCGTAGTGGCCGATCCGGTAGACGTCCACGGTGAACTCGCGGGGCGGGTTGACGGTGACCCGGAAGTCCACCGAGCCGCCGGGGCGGATCACGCCGGCGGAGGCGAAGCCCTTGATCTGCTGGACGACGTCGTCGGCGCTGCGCGGGGTGCCGACCGGCGGCCTGGGCCGGGCGCCGGCGGCCAGCGGCCGCTGGCCCGGGGCGTCCACGGAGACGTACCAGGGCACGGTGCCCTCGGCGTCGGCCAGGTACTCGTCGGGGCTGCGCAGCCAGGGCAGCGGGCCTTGGCCGAAGGGGTCGGAGGCGCTGTAGGCGAGCGTTCCGGACTCCCAGCGGCGGTTGAGTTCGGTACCCACGCGCCCCTCCCAGGTGCACTTCCGTCCGGCTGGCGCGTGCCCCCCGGATGTGCGTGCGGTCTAATACACCACACAGTGCTGGCGCTGCGTCACTCCGCGGTGGCAATTGGTGGCGACAATCTTCGGCCCTTCCGCGGCAGGCCCTCCGGCCTGCGGAGACGGCCGCCCACGGACCCTCCCGGGGGCGCGTGGAAGGGCGCCGAGCGCCGCCGTGGATCAGGGGTTGTCGGCGGACCTTCGTCGAACGCCCGAGGGCCGGGCCGACAGGCCTAGAGCCGGACGGGCTTCTCCAGGCGGACGTCGGCGGCGTCGAGCCAGGCGCGCAGGGGGCCGTCCTGGCCCTGCTCGACGGCCTGGGCGACGGGGGCGGCGAGGTCGGTGCGGCGGACGCCGCCGATCAGCAGGACGGGGCCGTCCAGCCAGTCCAGGCCGGGGGTGGCGCCCGCGGTGTCGACGGCGGCGCAGCAGACCATCGCGGTGACGTGGTCGACCAGCAGGTCGCGGCCGCTGCGGGCGGGTTCGAGCAGCGGGGCCGGGGCGGTGGTCCGGGCCAGCTCGGCGGCGAGGGCGGCGGCCAGCCGTTCGCCGTCGCCCTCGGCGAGGCGGACCAGCAGCCGGGTGAGCGTCGGGGCGCCGGGGCGGGCCTGGGGGGCGAGGCGGTCCAGGGCGCTCTGCAGGGCGGCGGCGCGGACCCGCCAGCCGACGTCCACCGCGTCGGCCGGGTAGTCGGCCCACTCCAGCTCGTGCCAGGACCCGGCGGCGGGGTGGCCGAAGAACAGCTCGGCGGCGAGCCGGGAGACCGCCCGGTCGACGGCGCCGGGCTCCTCCAGCAGGTCGCAGGCGGGGCGGTCGCCGAGCCGGGTGCCGTAGCCGTCGGCCAGCCGGTCGCGCCGGGACAGCTCGGTGAGGGCGGCGGCCACGCCGGCGTTGAGGTGGGCGGGGTGGCGGCCGAGCCGCCAGGCGGGCAGCGCGACCCGGGTGAGCAGGCGGTCCCAGCCGGCGTAGGCGAGGCCGACCTGCTCCTGGGCGGCGATCCGCAGGCCGTAGTCGACCGTCCGGGCCTGCTCGGAGGCCCAGCCCGCGACGGACCGCTCCAGCTCGGCCGCGTGGCCGCGGCAGGCGCCGAGGAGGCGGCGGGCGATCCGGTCGGTGAGGAGGGCCGGGCCTCGGCGCGGCGCCCGGGGCGGGCCGGTCAGGGTGGCGCCGCCGAGGCCGGCCGGGGCCCGGCCGGTGTCCAGGCTGGCGTCGAGGCCGCGCAGGAAGCGGCGGGCGGCGGCGATGTCCGGGTCGGCGGAGGCGGCGGTGCCGGCCACCACGGGCGCGAGGAGGGCGCGCAGCTCGTCGGCCCGCATCCACCACAGGAACGGCGAGCCGATCACGAGGGCGGGCGCGGGCGGCTCGTGCCGGGGGCGGTGCGGGTGCGCGGGCGGGACGTCCTCCAGCCAGCTGTCGCAGTCGGGGGTGAGCGCGATGGCGCAGGGCGCGGGGACGTCCAGCCGGTCGGCCAGTTCGCCGATCAGCCGGTACAGCTCGGGGGCCTCGGCGCGCTCCAGCACGACGGCCGGGGTGCGCGGCGGGACGGCCCGGCGGTAGGCGCGGGCGGCCAGGCCGGCCACCAGGAGGGTGAGCACGGCGACCGCGCCGACCGCCCAGCGGGCGGCGTCCCAGCCGGCCGCGTCGGAGGAGCCGGGCGCGCCGATGCGGCCGGTGAACCGGCCCGCCAGCAGGACCACCGCGACGGCGGCGGGCACGGCGGCGGCGGCCAGGGCGAGTCCGCGGATCCGCAGGACCGCCTGGGCGTGTGCGCGCGCGGTGTCGGCAGCGGCCATACGGTGCGGCACCCCCTTCGGAGCCCTCGGGCGCCCGCTGACGGGCCCCTGAGCCGACTCGAAACGATCAGTTCCGACCGGGAAGCGGTGGTGTCCGATCCCGGCAGTGCATGCTGTGTGGCGCTTCTGACATGTTCGACGCGCCGGTCCGGGTGGGTGTTCCGGATCGCCCCGGTTTCCACTCGTCCCGGTGACGTCGCCCGAACTTCCGGACGACACACCGGACGACCCTCGACCGGTCCGGTGCGAAGCACCCGGGCGACCGCCCGGCCGGACGCCGTCCAGCATCCCCCCGCCGGAACGCCGCTACCCGGCGGCGGCCCCGGCGCGCGGCCACGGCGCGGTGCGATCCAGCGCACCATAAGGCCGAGCGCCCGGTTGCGTCAGCCGGATGCGGTTGCTGTCACCCGATGGGCTGGAATCCGGCCGCCGAACGGTGCGCCGCCCACCACAACCGCTCCGGCCCCGGAACGCCGCAGGGCGCTGCGTCCATGGGGGTGCTTCCCACGACACGGCGCCCTGCGGGGTGCGCTCGGTGTTCCGGCTGCTCGGTGCTCCGGCTAGGCGGTGGCCGCCTTGAGCGCGATGTCGGTGCGGTGCTGGCCGCCCTTGAGCGAGATCCGCTCGACGGCGGCGTACGCGCGCTCGCGCGCCTCGGTGAGGTCGGCACCGGTCGCGGTGACGGACAGCACCCGGCCGCCGGCGCTCAGCACCCGGCCGTCCCCGGCCGCCTTCGTGCCGGCGTGCAGGACGAACGCGGTGCCGTCCGCCTCGGCCTCGGCGAGGCCCTCGATCGCGTCGCCGGTGCGCGGCGCGGCCGGGTAGCCCTCGGAGGCGACGACGACGGTCACGGCCGCGTCCTCGCTCCAGCGCAGCGGCTCCAGCTCGTCCAGCGTGCCGTTCGCGGCGGCCAGCAGGACGCCGGCCAGCGGGGTGCGCAGCCGGGCGAGCACGACCTGGGTCTCCGGGTCGCCGAAGCGGGCGTTGAACTCGATCACCCGGGTGCCGCGCGAGGTGAGCGCGAGGCCGGCGTAGAGCAGGCCGGAGAACTCGGTGCCGCGGCGGCGCAGTTCGTCCACGGTCGGCTGCAGGACGGTGTCCAGGACCTCCTGGACCAGCCCGGCGGGCGCCCACGGCAGCGGCGAGTAGGCGCCCATGCCACCGGTGTTGGGGCCCTCGTCGCCGTCCAGCGCGCGCTTGAAGTCCTGGGCGGGCTGGAGCGGGAGGACGGTGGTGCCGTCGGTGATCGCGAACAGCGAGACCTCGGGGCCGTCCAGGTACTCCTCGATGACCACGCGCTCGCAGGAGGCGGCGTGGGCCAGTGCGGCCGCGCGGTCGGAGGTGACGACGACGCCCTTGCCCGCGGCCAGGCCGTCGTCCTTGACGACGTACGGCGCGCCGAAGGCGTCGAGCGCCTCGGCGGCCTCCTCGGCGGTGGTGCACACGTAGGAGCGGGCGGTCGGCACGCCGGCCCCGGCCATCACGTCCTTGGCGAAGGCCTTCGAGCCCTCCAGCTGGGCGGCCGCGCCGGACGGGCCGAAGACGGGGATGCCGGCCGCGCGCACGGCGTCGGCGACGCCGGCGACCAGCGGGGCCTCCGGGCCGACCACGACGAGGGCGGCGCCGAGCCGCCCGGCCAGGTCGGCGACCTGGGCGCCGTCCAGCTGGTCGACCGGGTGGACCGTCGCCACCTGCGCGATCCCGGCGTTGCCCGGGGCGCAGTGCAGCTCGGTGACGGCGGGATCTTGGGACAGAGAGCGGCACAGGGCGTGTTCGCGGGCGCCGCCGCCGATGACGAGGACCTTCACGGTTGGCAAGGGTAGTCGGTGGCCTGTTCCGGCCGCTCTCCGGTCCCGTCGGAACCTCCAAGCAGAGAGCTCCGTACGCCGACGATATCGGAGGATCCTCCAAGCCGGGGCCCCGCCGGTCGGCGGCGGGTGGCCGGGTCAGGACGACGGGTCACCGGACCCTCGCTCGGACGGGTGAAATCCCGCCGACCCCCGCATCCCTCCCACCTCGGGTTCCGGTGGCCGAATCCGATAACGATCAAGGGGGAAGTGCCCCGCGGTCAGCCATTTGGCGGTAAGAAGTGCTGTTGGACAACCACTGGCAGACGATCCGTCAGCCGGACGCGTCGCCAGACCAAGCCGCCCGCCACAGGGAGCCCCACAGGTGAGCCAGCCGGAAATGCAGCCCGAGGAGAGTGCCTGGGGCAAGGAGATCGGCGAGGAGGACCCGCCCGCCGCCGCGGTCGCCCGCCGGGCCTCCACCCGCCGCCGGACCGATCTGAGCGCCCGCCAGTTCCCGCTCGGGGACTGGGGCGAGCCGGCCGAGCGGCTGGAGGAGCTCTACCGCTGGTCCGAGGAGCGGGCGGTCGAGGCGATCGAGTGGTACCGCCGGGACCGCGTCTGGAAGCGCCGCTGGGCCCGCCTGCTGCGGTTCGCCGCGGTCGGCTTCGCGGTCGGCGGGGTGACCGCCCCGCTGGTGGAGCTGACCGGCACCGTCGCACACGGCACCGGCTGGGGCTACGTCGGCCTGGCGCTCGCCGCGGCCTGCTACGGCACCGACCGGGCGTTCGGCCTCACCTCCGGCTGGATGCGGGACGTCAGCACCGCGCAGGCGCTGCAACGCCGCCTGGAGGCCTTCCAGTTCGACTGGGCGTCGGAGTGCGTGCGGGAGGTGCTCGGCCCGACCGAGGGCACCGCGGGCGAGGCCGCCGAACGCTGCCTGGGCGTGCTGCGCCGGTTCTGCGAGGACGTGTCGGACGTGGTCCGCACCGAGACCTCGGAGTGGATGCTGGAGTTCCGCGCGTCGATGACGCAGCTGCCCACCCAGGCCCCCGGGACGTGGAACGGGCGCACCGAGACCGGGGTCGGCGCCCAGGTGCGGGTGCCGCCCCCGCCGGGCACCCGGCCCACCATGCCGCGCCAGCGGCCGCCGGAGGGGCCGCTGCGGTAACGGGCGACGGCGCCCACGGGGCGGCCGGGGCGTTGCCGGAACGTCGCCGGGAAGGACGGGAGCTGCCGGGGCGGCCGGCTCAGGCGAAGACGATCATCGAGCCCTGGGCGACGCTCCGGGTCGCCGCCGCGTACAGGCCCGCCCACGCGTGCCGTTCCCTGGCGAAGGGGTGCAGGTCGTCCAGCGGCGGGCCGAACGGCTGCTCCAGGCCGGTCGGCCCGAGCGGCCGGGTCGGGGCCGGCGGGTTGTACGGGTCGAGGCCCAACGCCGGTGCCACGGCCTGGAGTTCGCGCAGCAGTCCGTGACTGGAGCCGAGCGGGCCGCCGACGGCGAGCAGCGCGTCGTCCACCAGCGGCACCGCGAACTCGATCGGCACGTAGGCGCCCGCGTGGTCGAAGTGCCAGACCAGGTGCGACTGTTCGGCGCTGTTCTCGAACATCTCCAGCAGCTGCTCGTAGTCGCCGCCGAGCGAGTCGACCGGCGTGATGTCGAGGCCGGTGAGGCCCAACAGGTAGGCGCGGCGCAGGAAGTGCAGCGAGTCGTAGTCGAAGGCGGCTATCGGCTCGACGGCACCGCTTATCCCCGGGACGTACTGGTAGACCGGCACCTCGGGCAGGCCGCGCGAGGTCAGCACGGCGTTGTAGAGCGCGAGGTCGTCCCGGAAGGGGTTGTCGGGGCTGTGGCTCAGCACGTCCACGAGCGGGACGAGCCAGAGGTCGCAGGCCATGGCCGGCTCTTCCTCTCCGGGCGGGGAGTCGTCCGCGCGGACGGGACGACTGCGGGCGGCGGTGTCGGCACCGGGACGGGCCCTGACGGCGGGCGTCCGGTTCGACGACCGCCCACCCTACCGGCCCGGCGCGCGGTGCGGGTCGGACCGTCCCTGCGGGTGCTCGGGGGGAGGCTCGGGCAGCCGCCGTCCGAATCGGCCGTAGGGCATCGCGCGCGGCTGCGGCACCAGGCCGAGCCCGAGGCCGAGTTCCCGGCCCAGCTCCCGGCCGATGTCCTCGCCCCGCCGTGGGCGGCCCGCCCCGGGCTCCGCGGCCGGCTCCGCCGCCGGGGTCCCGGCCGGCGCGGGGACGGGGGCCGGCTCCCCGTCCGCGGAGCCGGTGAGCAGCCCCAGCACGGCCACCGACCCCAGCGGCTGCCCGGCCAGCCCGGCCAGCAGCCGGACGGTGAACAGGTTGTACTCGCAGATGATCCGGTGCGCCCCGGCGAGGTCGCGCGCCTCGATCGCGTCCACCAGGTCGACGTGGTGGTCCCAGCACACCCCGCCCAGCACCGGCAGTCCCCGCAGGAAGGGCGCCGCGAACATCCAGGACTGCACCCGCAGCCAGTCCAGGTAGTCGCCGATCCGGCGGTTGCCGAGCAGCCCGGCGACCGCCTGCCAGAACCGGCGGTCGCAGCCCACCATCACGTCCAGGTTCCCGGCCCGGGCCGCCCGCACGGCCGCGTCCGCCCGGCGCCGCAGCGAGGGCAGCCGGGTGAGGTCGGGCAGCGCCCGGTGGGCGCGGTACTGGCGGTAGTAGCTGTCGGTGAGCAGCACCCGGGACTCGAAGATCTCCACGAAGTCGTCCCAGCCCAGCTCGGGCACGGTGAATCCGCGGTGGTGCTCGGTCCGCAGCAGGCCCTGGGCGCCGAGGTCGACCAGCGCCTCGCGGGCCGGGGTCGCGGAGACGCCGTACAGGTCGGCGATCTCCTTGACGGTGAAGTTGCGGCCGGCCTCCAGCCGGCCGGCCATCATCTCCTCGCGCAGCGCGCCCGCGATCTGCTCGCGCAGGCTGTTGCGCTGGATGACGGGACGGGTGTCGCCTGCGCCGTTGCCGGACATGCGCGCGACCTCCTCGGGCGGGCCGACCGGCCGCCCCTCGGCGGACCGGCCGAAGAACGGCTGGGAACACGACGAGTGCTCATCTTCTCAAACCCGTCCGGAGCAGGTACGAACCAACCCCGGGACGGCCGGAACCACCCGCCCGGCGCCCGCCCCGCAGCAGCGGCGCCCCGCCGCCGTCAGCGCTGGACCGGCGCCGGGATCCCCAGCAGGCGGTCCCGCAGCACCGGGAACTCCGCCCGCGCCTTGGCCACCTCGGCCGGGTCGAACTCGACGGTCAGCACCTGCTCCCCCGCCCCGGCCTCGGCCAGCACCCGGCCCCACGGGTCCACCACGATGCTGTGCCCGGCCTGCTCGACCCCGCCGTGCGTCCCGGCGGTGTTGCAGGCGAGGACGTACGCCTGCTCCTCGACCGCCCGTGCCCGGGCCAGCAGCGTCCAGTGCTCGCGCCGCCGCTCCGGCCAGGCCGCCGGGACGACCAGCAGCTGCGCGCCCGCGTCCAGCAGCGCCCGGAAGAGCTCCGGGAAGCGCAGGTCGTAGCAGGTGGCCAGGCCCAGCGTGCCGAAGTCGGTGGCCGCCGTGACGATCTCCTGCCCGGCTCCCATCACCACCGCCTCGCCGCTGTCGAAGCCGAAGCGGTGGATCTTGCGGTAGGTGTGCACGAGCTCGCCGTCGGGGGCGAACAGCAGCGAGGTGTTGTAGATCGGGCCGTCCGGATCGCGTTCGACGATCGAACCGGCGTGCAGCCAGACCCCGGCGGCCCGGGCGGCCGCCGCCATCGCGTCCGAGGTGGGCCCGTCGAGCGTCTCCGCGCCCTCCGACCAGAGGTCGTACGCGAAGCCCCCGAGCGGCCACAGCTCCGGCAGGACCACCAGGTCGGAGCCGCGCTGGGCCCGCACCAGGGAGGCGGCCCTGGCCCGTCGCTCGGCCGGCGGCTCGGCGTCGGAGACCGCGAGTTGGATCAATGAAGCGCGCACAGTACCACCGTCCACGGCAAGAGTCCTACGATCGTCACCCGAAAGCGCTGCCCGGCTGTCTCCCGGCAGCGTAACGTGCGGTTAGCGTGTGCGCCCGGGGGCCGGACCAACCCGGCCGGCCTCCGAAGCAGGGTGCGCGCGGCAAGGCAGCTGACGGAGGGCCGGAGATTCCCGTGACGGACAACCAGACCGTGCAGGCTTACACCGAGGCGTGGACGCAGAGCATCGAGTCCATAGCGGAACTGGTGACCCCCCTGCCGGAGGGTTCCTGGAACCGCGCCACCGAGTGCCCCGGCTGGTCCGTGCGGGACGTCGTCTCGCACATCATCGCCGTCGAGTCCGAGCTGCTCGGCGACCCCCGCCCGATCCACGCGCTGCCGCGTGACCTGCGCCACGTCACCAGCGAGTTCGCCCGCTACGTCGAACTGCCCGTGGACAAGCGCCGCTGCCACACCGCGCTGGAGATGACCAGCGAGCTGGAGTACACGATCATCCGCCGCTCGCGCGCCCTGCGGAACGCCAAGCGGACGCCCGAGGAGCCGGTCCGCTGGCCCGCCGGCCCGTACGCCCGGGACGTGCCGTACCGCGAGCTGCTGCGCCTGCGGGCCTTCGACGTCTGGGTGCACGAGCAGGACCTGCGCCGTGCCCTGGACGTGCCCGGCGACCTGGACTCCCCGGGCGCCCTGATCACCCGGGACGTGCTGCTGGAGAAGCTGCCCAAGGCCGTCGCCCACAACGCCGGCGCCCCGGCCGGGACGTCCCTCGTGCTGGACGTCACCGGCCCGGTCGAGTTCCTGCGCACCGTGCGGGTCGACGCGGCCGGCCGCGGCACCGTGGACGAGTCGATCAGCCTCGCGCCGGATGTCCAGCTGACCATGGACTGGGAGACGTACGTCCGCCTCGCCTGCGGCCGCGGCCGCCCCGGCCCGGTGAGCGTCGAGGGAGACAAGGAGCTGGCCGAACGGGTGCTGGCCACCTTCTCCGTCACCATCTGAAAGTTCTGGCGCACACTCCCCGGCGTACACGCACGGCCGCACGCCGGGGCGGCACCCCTCGTGCGTCCGTACGTCAACCTGGGACCAGCACCTCACTCGTTCGACATCGTCGTTCCGGGCAGTCCTGCCATCACCCGGAAGGAGGAAATCCGAGTACGGCCGCTGATCGACGACGCGCGCCGAACGGCGGTAACCCTACGCATCGACCCTCCGCCGCAGCCGCAGGATCATCAGCGTCCCGACCGCCAGGGGCACGTACTGCCAGCAGAACGCCCACCGGAAGGCGTCGGCCGAGTACGTGTCCGCGTCGGCCGGAGCCAGGGTGTCGAGCAGGATGCCGATGCCGAACAGGGTGATCATCGTGCCGATGAACCCGCCCATGTTGACGATGCCGGAGGCCGTCCCGAGCCGCTCCACCGGGTTCCCGGCCCGGGCGTAGTCGAGGCCGACCAGGGAGGCCGGGCCGTTGCCGCCCATCACCAGGATGATCCCGACGAGCAGCCACACCGGCGGGTGGCCGCCGGGCCAGGCCAGTACCAGCGCCCAGCCGAGGCCGGTGGCCGCGATCACCGAGAGCACGATCGGCATCCGGGCCCGGGGCGAGAAGGACAGCACCCGGCCGAACACGAAGCCGAAGCTCATGTTGCTGAGCACCAGCAGGGTCAGCAGCCCGCCGGCCTCGCCGCGCGTCATGCCCTGCGCCTCGACCAGGTAGGGCAGGCCCCAGAGCAGGCCGAAGGCGTTGCCGGGGAACTGGGTGGTGAAGTGCACCCAGAGCCCGAGTCGAGTACCGGGCTCCCGCCAGCACTCCCGGACCTGCCGCCCGGTCTTCGGCCGCGAGCCCGGCCGCTGTTCCACCGGCAGCCCGCCCGTCGGCGAGTCCTTCAGGAGGAGCGCGACCAGCGCGAACACCGCCACCCCCAGCAGCGCGATCGCCGCGAACGTCGGCGTCCAGCCCTCGCTGTGCAGCACCTGCGCGAGCACCACCGTGGTGATCAGGTTGCCGCCCATCCCGACGAGGCCGGTCAGCTGCGCGACGAACGGGTTCTTCGCGGCCGGGAACCAGCGCGCGGCGATCCGCAGCACGCTGATGAAGGTCATCGCGTCGCCGCAGCCCAGCACCGCCCGGGAGGCCAGCGCGGGGGCGAACGAGGAGCTGAACGCGAAGGCCAGCTGCCCGGTGCTGAGCAGCAGGACGCCGAGCAGCAGCACCCGGCGCGGCCCGAACCGGTCGACCAGCAGCCCGACCGGGATCTGCATGGCCGCGTAGACCAGCACCTGGAGGATCGAGAAGGCGGAGAGCGCCGAGGCGCCGATCCCGAAGCGCTCGGCGGCGTCCAGCCCGGCCACGCCGAGGCTGGTGCGGTGGATCACCGCGAGGACGTAGACGCTGACGCCGACGGACCAGGCCAGCCACGCGGCACGCCCGCCCGGCGGGGACGCCGGGGCGGCCGGGGGCTCGGCGGGAGAACGGGGAGCGGAGGCGGACAGGGGACGGACTGAACGGGCTGGCTCCACGGTCATAGTGCGCCCAGGCTAGTCATCCCATGATCGGATGCCCAGGGTGGGGTGCGGCCGATCGCTCACGAACCGGTCTCAGCCGGTGACCGTCCAGGACACCGAGCGGGTCATGTACTTGTCCCGGAACGCCTCGTCCCGCACCCAGTCGGTGTTGTCCCGGACGGTCGCCGTCACGGTGGCGGCGTGGCCGGGCGGGATGTTCAGCTGCGCGGTGTCCAGCCGCCCGTGGTCCGCCGTCTGCGGCTCCACCGGGACACCGTCCACCGTCCAGTCCACCCGCAGCTGGTGCGCCCCGGTCAGCGGCAGCGGCCGGACGTCCAGCTGGGGGCGGCCGGTCACCTCGCCCGGCGACGGCACCGGGGGGTCGTTCGGGCGGATCCTGCGGTACAGCTCCTCGATGATCGCCTCGCGCGACGGCAGGTTGTAGGCGCTGCCCAGGGTGCGCATCACCGAGTCCGGCGTCGGCCGGTAGAGCCCGTTGGTGCCGCGGTACGCCCCCACCGTCCCGGCGCCGTCCGGGGACTCGGCGCCCAGCCAGCGCCACCACTTGGTCTGCTTCCTGCGCATGTCGTCGGCGTCGAGGGTGGAGAGGTTCGGGTAGTCGGCGTCGTCCGGGGCGGAGTCGTACTCGTCCCCGAGGTCCCCCACGGTGTGGCCGATCTCGTGCTGGATGATCCGCCCCGCGTCCGGGCTGCCGCCCGCCAGGGTGGTCACCCCGGTGCCCCCGGCGCCGCCGTACTCGCTCGAGTTGGCCAGCACTATCAGGTACTGCGGCCCGGCGCTGTCCCCCGCGTACCGGGCGGTGGCCGGCTCGTCCGCGCAGAGCAGCCGCGCGGTGCCCTCGCACCAGAAGTGCATGCCGAGCGGGGTCGAGGGGTTGCGTCCGCGGCTCTCGGTCTCCGCTATCCCGGAGACCGGGGAGACCACCTCGACCCGCCGTATGTTGAAGAACGCCTGGTAACTGCGGAACGGCTCGATCTCCATCAGCGAGCGCCAGGCCCGGTCGGCCTGCTGCTGGAACAGCTCCTGTTCGGCGGCCGTGTAGCCGTCGCCGAGCAGCACCAGGGTGATCCGGTTGGCCGGGTCGCCGGTGCGGCGTATGTCGACGCTCGGGGCGGGCGCGGCGCCGCGCAGGTCGGCGCGCTGCGCCGAGTGCGGCGGCACCGCCCGGTCCACGGGGGCGCCGGGCCCGATCACGCCGAACGGCGAGGGGCCGGCCAGCTCCAGGGCGGCCGGGAGTACGGCGGTGGACACCAGTACGAGCGCGGCCAGACTCCGGACGAGACGGCCAGGGTTGCCAGACGGCATTCGGGTGCGTCCTCGGGGCTCCGGTCACCCGGTGTCGCCCGGGTGATGGAGCGGAGACGTACCCGGACCGGCGTGTCGCCCCTACCGGCGGACGAAAAAGTCACCGACCTGGCCGAACGATCCGTATCGCACCAGTCATACCAATGAATCTCGGCGCGGCCGCTTCCCGACCCGGCGTCCCTACGGCCTCCCAGGCCTGCGCAGGCTCCGCAGGTTCAGCACGAGGTGCGTCCCGAGCCCGAACAGCAGCCCCCAGAACGCCGAGCCGATCCCGAACAGGCTCATCCCCGACGCGCTCGCCAGGAACGTCACCACCGCCGCGTCCCGCCCCCGCTCCTCCGCGACCGCCGCCGCCAGGCTGCCCTGCAGCGACGCCAGCAGCGCGACCCCGGCGATCACCGCGATCAGTTCCTTCGGCAGCCCGGTGAACAGGCTCACCAGCACCCCGCCGAAGCTGCCCACCACCACGTACAGCGCCCCCGAGGACATCCCCGCGACGTAGCGCCGGCGCGGATCCGGATGGGCTTCCGGGCCCGAGCAGATCGCCGCCGTGATCGCCGCGAGGTTCACCCCGGGCGAGCCGAACGGCGCCATCAGCAGCGACATCGCACCGGTCGAACCGATCAGCAGCCGGTCGTCCGCCCGGTACCCGAAGGCCCGCATCACCCCGAGGCCCGGCGCGTTCTGCGAGGCCAGGACGACGATCGTCAGCGGCAGCGCGAGCCCCACCACGGCCGACCAGGAGAACGCCGGCACCGTCAGCACCGGCACGGTCGGCCCGCCCGACCCCACCCGCAGCGGCAGCCCGACCGTGACCGCAGCCAGCGCCCCGCCCACCAGCAGCGCCACCGGCACGGCGTACCGCGGCGCGAACCGCTTGGCCAGCAGGAACGCCGCGAAGCTCCCCACCACCAGCACCGGCGCGCTGTGCACGGCGCCGAAGATCCCGGCGCCGAACGAGAACAGGATGCCCGCCAGCATCGCGTTGACGATCCCCACCGGCACCGCCGCGATCAGCCGCCCGAACCAGCCGGTCACCCCGAACAGCGTCACCACGACCGCGCACACCGCGTACGCCCCGACCGCCTCCCGGTACGGGTACGCCCCCAGGCTCGTCACCAGCAGCGCGGCGCCCGGCGTCGACCAGGCCGTGATCACCGGCGTCCGGGTCCACCAGCTCAGCAGGAACCCGCTCACCCCGCTGCCGACGCCCACCGCCCAGATCCAGGACGCCGTGTGCGCCGCGTCCAGCCGCCCCGCCGAGGCCGCCGCGAGCACCACCACCAGCGGCCCCGAGAACGACACCGCGATGCACACCAGCCCCGCCAGCAGCGCCGTCCCCGACACGTCGCTCCGCAGCGACCGCCGCTCCTCGCCCCCGCCCGGCACCATTCCCGGACGGACAGTCAGCTCATCCGTCATTCCGGCAGTATCCCGAAGCAGGCCTCCGAGGACTCCTGAAAAAAACTTTTGCGCCACCTGCAACCCCAGCCGGGGATGCGCGTCTATACGGATGAAGGCACGGAGAGCGAGACCGGCAGAGCCGGGGGGCGCTTCCGCTCAGGAGGAGCGGAGCCGGTCGTCTTCACCCACCACACCGTCAGACCCATGACCCTGGGGAGTCACGTCATGCGCACGTCCGTTATCACCCGTTTCGCGAAGAACACCCGCTCGCTCTCCACCCGCCGCCGCATCGCCGTCCTCGCCGCCACCACCGTCCTCGCGGGCGGCGTCCAGGTCATCGCAGCCAGCGACTCCGCCTGGGCCTGTTCCGGCCCGTACGAGTCGGTGGCTCCCACCACGGCACCGACCGCCCCGACCACCACCCACCACGGGGACGTGACGCCCGGCTTCCACCAGACCCGGGACGGCCAGACCATCACCGCAGGCGGCCCGAAGGTCGAGGTGGGCGTCGGCATCACCAACTTCACCGGCGCCCCTTACGACAACGTCGTGGCGACGCTTTCCCTGTACAACCCGGACCACGGCACCAACCTGCGGCCCGAGGACTTCACGGTCGAGGCGAACGCCGACGGCACCTGGCAGCCGCTCGCCCTGCGCCACGGCTGCGACCCGACGCTCTTCACCAACTCCGCACCGGCCACCACGATCCAGCACCTGGAGGACGGCCGGGCCGCGCATCTCACCTTCCGCATCGGGCTCTCCGCGAAGGCCCCCAAGGACCTGACCAGGATCCAGATCGGCATCCTCGGGCAGGCCCCCGACTCACCCTCCGAGGTGGGCAAGTCCTTCCTCACCTTCCCGGTCGCCCGCTCGGCCGCGCCGACCACCGCCAAGCCGACCGCCACCGCCGAGCCCAAGCCCGCCCCGGCCGAGCCCGCCGCCGACCGGACGCCCACCGCGCCCGCCTCGGCCGCCGCGGAGGCCCCGAAGTCCCCGAAGTCCCCGGCACCGCAGGTCACCTCGTCCACTCCTGCCACCACCGCACCGGTCGGCACCCCGGAGCTGGCCCAGACCGGTTCGAGCGAGACCAACGGCTTCCTCGCCGCCTCCGCCGCCGCCCTCCTCGCCCTCGGCGCCGGCGTCCTGATCGCCGTTCGCCGCCTGCGCCACCAGCGCTGACCGGCTGACAGAGTCCGCCGAAAAAACTTTGCGCCACCTGCAACCCCAGCCGGGGATGCGCGTCTATACGGGTGAAGGCACGGAGAGCGAGACCGGCAGAGCCGGGGGGCGCTTCCGCTCAGGAGGAGCGGAGCCGGTCGTCTTCACCCACCACACCGTCAGACCCATGACCCTGGGGAGTCACGTCATGCGTACGTCCGTTATCGCCCGTTTCGCGAAGAACACCCGCTCGCTCTCCACCCGCCGCCGCATCGCCACCGTCGCCGCCACCGTCGTCCTCGCCGGCGGCATCCAGGCCCTCGCCACCGACAGCGCCTGGGCGTGCCCCGGCCCGTACGAGGCGAACAACCCCACCATCTCGAAGGAGGCCCGGGAGCGGCACCACAGCGGCACCCCGGTCGCCGGCTTCATCGCCCCGACCCCGGCCTCGCTGACCGCCGGCTCGAGTGCCGAACTCGGTGTGGAGTTCGCCAACTTCACCGGGGCCGACTACGACGACGCCGCACCCAGCCTCACCCTGCTGAGCCCCAGTGGTGTCGCGAACCGTCCCCTCCTGAAGTACCTGACGGTCGAGGGCAAGCGTGACGGCGCCTGGACGCAGCTCACCATCGACGACGGTTGCCTCGGCGAGGCCATCCGGGTCGACACCTCGCCGCTGTTGCAGCACCTGGCGAACGGCCGCGCGAGCCGGGCGATGTTCCGGGTCAGCCTGGCGGCCGACGCCCCCAAGGAGCTCACCTCGCTGTCGATCACCACCTCCGCGTGGGCCGAGGTCAGCGGCACCGGAAAGTCCGAGAGCACGACCGTCAAGGTCCTTCACGGCCCCGCCGAGCCCACGGCCACCACCACCGCGAAGCCGAGCGCCCCCGCCAAGCCCACCGCCACCGCGAAGCCGAGCGCCCCGGCCAAGCCCGCGCCCGCCAAGCCGGCCAAGCCCGCCGCCGACGAGACCAGGACCGCCGCCCTGGCCGCGCCCGCCACGCCCACCGCCGAGCCGTCCGGCTCCCCGGCACCGAAGCCCGCTTCGACCGCCCCGGCCACCACCGCACCGGCCGGCACCCCGGAACTGGCGCAGACCGGTTCGAGCGAGACCAACGGCTTCCTCGCCGCCTCCGCCGCCGCCCTCCTCGCCCTCGGCGCCGGCGTCCTGATCGCCGTTCGCCGCCTGCGCCACCAGCGCTGACCGGCCACGGCACACGCGAAGGGGCCCTTCTCCGCACGGCGGTGCGGAGAAGGGCCCCTTCTTCTGCGGCTCAGCCCCAGGTGATCAGGCGCTTCGGCTGCTCCAGGAGCGCGGCCACGTCGGCCAGCACCTTGGAGCCCAACTCCCCGTCCACCAGACGGTGGTCGAAGGAGAGGGCCAGCGTGGTCACCTGACGCGGGACCACCTTGCCCTTGTGCACCCACGGCAGTTCCCGGACCGCGCCGAAGGCGAGGATCGCGGCCTCGCCCGGGTTGAGGATCGGGGTGCCGGTGTCGACGCCGAAGACGCCGACGTTGGTGATGGTGACCGTGCCACCCTGCATGTCGGCCGGCGAGGTCTTGCCCTGGCGGGCGGTCTCGACCAGCTCGCCGAGCGAAGTGGCGAGCCCGGCAAGGGTCTTGGCGCCCGCGTCCTTGATGTTGGGCACGATCAGGCCGCGCGGGGTGGCCGCGGCGATGCCGAGGTTCACCTGGCCCTTGATGACGATCTCCTGGGCCGCCTCGTCCCACTGCGCGTTGATCCCCGGGTGCCGCTTGATCGCGGTGAGCAGCGCCTTGGCGACGATCAGCAGCGGGCTGACCCGGACGTCCCGGCCCAGCTCGCCGCTCTCCTTGAGGCGGCGGACGAACTTCATCGTGCGGGTCACGTCGACCTGGACGAACTCGGTGACGTGCGGCGCGGTGAAGGCCGAGGCCACCATGGCCTGCGCGGTGGCCTTGCGGACGCCCTTGATCGGCACCCGGACGTCGCCCGCGGTGGGCACGGGCACCGGCGCCTCGACCCGCTCGACCGGCTCGGCCACGACGGGCTCCGCGACCGGGGCCGCGACAACGGCGGCGAGCGCCGACGCGTGGGCGTGCACGTCCTCGCGGGTGATCACGCCGTCCCGGCCGGTCGGGGTGACCGCGCGCAGGTCGATGCCGAGGTCCTTGGCCAGCTTGCGCACCGGCGGCTTGGCCAACGGCCGCTCGCCGGCGGGCTGTTCGGCCAGGGCCGACGCCGGGGCCGTCACCGGGACGGCCCGGGCGAGCGGCGCCGCGGGGGCGGCCGGAGCGGCCACGACGGTGGTCGTGGTGGTCCGGCGGGCCCGGCGCTGGGCGGAGCCGGTCCGCGGACCGTAGCCGACCAGCACCTCGCGCCGCTCGGGCTCGGCCGGCGCGGCCGGAGCCGTCGCCGCGGGCGCCTCGACGGCGGGAGCGGCGGGGGCGGCCGGAGCCGGGGCCCCGCCCTCCCCGGCGACCGCGACCGAGATGATCACGGTGCCGACGTCGACCGTCGCGCCCTCCGGGAAGAAGAGCTGCTCGACGACCCCGTTGAACGGGATCGGCAGCTCCACCGCGGCCTTGGCGGTCTCCACCTCGCAGACGACCTGGCCGTCCGTCACCGTGTCACCGGGCTTGACGTACCAGCTGAGGATCTCGGCCTCGGTGAGGCCCTCGCCCACGTCGGGCATCTTGAACTCGCGGAGCGAGCGAACTTCGGTGGCCATCTTCGCTCCCCGGGATCAGTACGCGAGCGCGCGGTCGACGGCGTCGAGCACGCGGTCCAGGTCAGGCAGGAAGGCCTCCTCGACCCGGGACGGCGGGTACGGCGCGTAGTAGCCGCCGACCCGCAGGACCGGCGCCTCCAGGTGGTAGAAGCACCGCTCGGTGAGCCGGGCGGCCAGCTCGGCGCCCATGCCCAGGAAGACCGGCGCCTCGTGCACCACGACGGCCCGCCCGGTGCGCTTGACCGACTCCTCCAGGGTGGCGAAGTCCACCGGGGAGAGCGAGCGCACGTCGACGACCTCCAGCCGGCGGCCGTCCTCCTCGGCGGCCGCGGCGGCCTCCAGGCAGACCTTGACCATCGGGCCGTACGCGATCAGCGTCGCGTCGGCGCCGGGCCGGACGATCCGGGCGTCGTACAGTCCGAGGTCGGCGGCGTCGCCGACCTCGCCCTTGTCCCAGTAGCGGCGCTTGGGCTCCAGGAAGATCACCGGGTCGTCGGAGGCGATGGCCTGCCGCAGCATCCAGTGCGCGTCGTGCGCGCTGGACGGGGTGACCACGCGCAGGCCGGCGGTGTGCGCGAAGTACGCCTCGTGCGACTCGCTGTGGTGCTCGACCGCGCCGATGCCACCCGCGTAGGGGATCCGGATGGTGACCGGCATCTTGACGTGCCCGAGCGCGCGGGCGTGCATCTTGGCCAGCTGGGAGACGATCTGGTCGAAGGCCGGGTAGACGAAGCCGTCGAACTGGATCTCCACGACCGGGCGGTAGCCGCGCAGCGCGAGGCCGATCGCGGTGCCGACGATGCCGGACTCGGCGAGCGGGCTGTCGATGACCCGGCTCTCCCCGAAGTCCTTCTGCAGTCCGTCGGTGATCCGGAAGACGCCGCCGAGCTTGCCGATGTCCTCGCCCATCAGGACGGTCTTCGGGTCCTCCTCCAGCGACTTGCGCAGCGCACTGTTGAGCGCCTTCGCGATGCTGAGCTGACCGGCCATCAGAGGTTCTCCCCCGCCTCGAAGGAGGCCGCGTACTGGACGTACTCGGCCCGTTCCTCATCGACCAGTGCGTGCGGCTCGCTGTACACGTGGTCGAAGATCAGGGTCGGGTCCGGGTCCGGCATGCCGCGCACGCCCTCGCGCACCCGCAGCCCCAACTGCTCGCTCTCGGCGTCGACCGCGGCGAAGAACTCCTCGTCCGCGAGGCCCTCCTTCTCCAGGTGGGTGCGCAGCCGCAGGATCGGGTCCTTGGCCTTCCAGGCCTCGGTCTCCTCGGCGAGCCGGTAGCGGGTGGGATCGTCGGAGGTGGTGTGCGCGCCCATCCGGTAGGTGAACGCCTCGATCAGCACCGGGCCGTTGCCGCTGCGGGCGTGGTCGAGCGCCCAGCGGGTCACGGCCAGGCAGGCCAGCACGTCGTTGCCGTCGACCCGGACGCCCGGGAAGCCGAAGCCGGAGGCGCGGCGGTACAGCGGGATCCTGGTCTGGGTGGTGGTGGGCTCGGAGATCGCCCACTGGTTGTTCTGGCAGAAGAACACCACGGGGGCGTTGTAGACCGAGGCGAAGGTGAAGGCCTCGTTGACGTCGCCCTGGCTGGAGGCGCCGTCGCCGAAGTACGCGATGACCGCGTCGTCGGCGCCGTCCTTGGTGATGCCCATCGCGTAGCCGGTCGCGTGCAGGGTCTGCGCGCCGATCACGATGGTGTACAGGTGGAAGTTCTTCTCGTTCGGGTCCCAGCCGCCGTGGTTCACGCCGCGGAACATGCCGAGCAGGTTCAGCGGGTCGACGTCGCGGCACCAGGCCACACCGTGCTCGCGGTAGGTGGGGAAGGCGTAGTCGCCGGTGCGCATGGCGCGGCCGGAGCCGACCTGGGCGGCCTCCTGGCCGAGCAGCGAGGCCCACAGGCCCAGCTCGCCCTGGCGCTGGAGCGCGGTGGCCTCGCCGTCGAACCGGCGCACCAGCACCAGGTCGCGGTAGAGGGCGCGCAGCTCCTCCGGAGTGGTGGTGAGGGGGTAGTCCGGGTGCTCGACCCGCTCGCCTTCCGGCGTGAGCAGCTGTACGAGCTCCGGCTGGGCGTCCGTACCCGTGGCGCGGAGCTTGTCAGGGACGCCGGGGGCCGCCTTCTTGCGGGTCCTCGCCGTGCTTTTGACGGTCACGTTCACTCCTCGGTCTGTCCGGCCGCCCGGGGTCGCCGGTGACCGGTCCGGTCACCGCCTCGCGGGGCGCGTGGGTGTGCGCACCTGATGCGGGGCAGGTGGTGATCCTGTTCCGACGGCGTCCCTCACGAGAACGTTACCCAGCGTCCGCCCTTGGCGCGCTTGCGCTAGGACGTCCTACTTGTTCGGGGCCTACAACCCCGAGGGTGCCGCGCTCGGCGCGCCGTCGGTTGGGTGGGGGCGACGGACCGCGTGACGCAGCTCTCAATTCGGGCGCCTTCAGGACACCAGCGCACGTTATCCGGGCGACGGCCCGTACGTAAGGGGGTTCTCGATATCGGTTTCGGACCGTTCTGGCCGGATCACACCCCTGGGGCGATGCGGGCGAGAGGTGAATTGTGGGGTGATATGGGAGGTTTTGGGCGCGGCCGATAACGGACAAACCGGGGTTTTCCTGGTCGACGACCACAAGGCGGTCCGGCGGGGCGTGCACGATCCGCTCTCGGTCGAGGACGACATCGAAGTGCCTTCTCGGAGGACGAGGCACTGTTCGACTCGATCACGGCCGGCGCCTCCGGCCACGCCCTGAAGGCCATCCGCAGCACCGCCCCGATCGCCACCGTGCGCGACGTCGCGGCCGGGCGGTCGCCGCTCGAAGGAGCTGCGCACCCGGGCGGCGGCCCTCGCGGCTCGGCACCAGGCCGACCGGCGGCACCGATCCCGAGCTGCTGCACAGACATGACGGTTTGTCAAGGGCCCCCGCCAGGGGGCCATAACCTCTGGCTGTGACTTTCAGCCAGACCCTCGCCTGCGCCCCGGCCCGCCCCGACCTCTCCGCCCCACCGATAGGGACCCTCAGCCCACCCGTCCCGCGAGCCGCTCTGGCCGAGGTCCTGTGCCGCTACCCGGTCGGCCGGATACTGACCGTCGAACCGGTCGCCGAGGGCCTGCTGAACCGGGGCTACCGGGTCACCACCGAGGCCGGTACCCACTTCCTGAAGTGCTACGTCGACGCCGCCACCGCCAACCGCCCGAAGATCGTCGCCCACCACCGCGCGATGGCCGCGCTGCACGCGCTCGGCCTGCCCGTCGCTCCCCCGCTGACCCGCACCGACGGCGCCGGCACGGTGGCTTCCCACGGCGGCCGGCTGTTCGCCGTCTTCCCGTGGGTCGATGGCCGACACCGGCACGGTACGGAGCTCCCCCTCCCGCAGTGCGACGCGCTCGGCGCGCTGCTCGGACATCTGCACGGCGCGCTCGACGACGTGTGCGCCCCGCTCGACCAGCCCGACGGCTACCGCAGCGCCGACCCCCTCGACAGCGCCGACCTCGCCCGCGACCTGCTCGAACACGCCCGCGCCCACCGCCCGTACGGCGACCTCGACGCCCTGGTCGAACGGCGCCTCGCCGAACGGCTGGAACTGCTCGCCGACCACGCCCACCGCCGCCCCGCCCCGCAGGCCGCCCCGCCCACCGGCTGGACCCACGGCGACTTCCACGGCCTCAACCTGCTGCACGCCGAGCGGCCCGGGGGGTCCGGCGAAAGCGCCGTCGTGGCCGTCCTCGACTGGGACAAGCTCGGCCCGCAGCCGCGCGCCGAGGAGGCCGTCCGCGCCGCCACGCTGCTCTTCAACGACCGGACGACGGGCACGCTCGACCTCGTCCGGGTCCGGCACTACTCCCAGGCCTACCGGGCCACCGGCGCCGCCACCGCCGAGCACCTCGCCGCCGCGGCCCACCGGGTCTGGTGGGAGCGGCTGAACGACTTCTGGATGCTGCAGTGGCGCTACCAGCGGGCCGACCACCGGGCCGACCCGCTCTACCCCGCCTCGGCGGGCCAGTTGGCGTGGTGGTGCCAGGAGTACGAACAGGTCCTGGACGCCTTCGCCAACTGACCCGGGCCGCCCGCTGGTTCAGCCCCCGCTCGGCCCCCGGGCGACGGCGGCGCCGTGATCGGGGGCTCGCCCGTCGGCGTCGGCCGCCGGAGCGGTTCGGGACCAGCCCCGACGACCGCGCCCCGGACCGACCCGTTCCGTCAGGTCAGGGCGTCGCCGCCGGCGGGGTCACCGGTGCCGTCACCGGCGGCTGCGACTTGCTGGGCACCGGGTTGCCCGTCGCCGTGCTGCCACCGCTCGGCGTCGACGGCGCCGACGAGGCCGTGCCGGTCGCCGACGAGGAGGCCGTCGGGGTGTGCGTGGCGGTCGGCGACGGCGTCTGGGTGTACGTGTGGCGGCCCGTCGGCTGCGGCGACATGCTGTTGCCGCCGTAGCTGCCGCCGTAGTTGCCGTTGTCGGTCGGCTGCGTCGGTTTCCGGCTGCCGGTGTTGGCCGCCGGCGGACTCTGGCTGCCGGCCGCGGGCGACGTGGCGGACTCGGTGGTGCTCACCGCAGGGGCGGGCGAGCTGGGACCACCGTTCGTACCGCCGCCGCCACCGCCGCCACCGCCGCTGAGCGCGAGCGCGATGCCGACGCCGGCCGCGACCAGCACGGCCGCGATGCCGGCCACCCAGCCCCACGGCCCGCGCCGCCGCCCGTACCCGTCGTCGTCCCCGCCGTCGTAGCCGTGTCCGCCGTCGTACGGGCCGCCGGGCCCCTGGTAGGGCGGTGACGGGGTGTGCGGGGCGCCGGGCACCTGGCCGCCGTGGTACGGCAGCACCGAGGTCGCGTCGCCCGCGCCGACCGCGCCGAAGGCCGCGGTGGCCGCCGTCTCGTCCGGCCGGATCACCTGCGTGGCACCGGTGTTGCCCTGCCCCGCCGCGGCCAGCCCGGCCGCGGCACCGGCCCAGCCGGCCCCGGCCGCGCCGTGCATCTCGCGCAGCGCGTGCTGGACGTGCGCGCGGAACTCGTCGGCGTCCTGGAAGCGGTCGTCCGGGTTCTTCGCCAGGGAGCGCAGCACGAGCCCGTCGAGGCCGACCGGCACGCGGCCGTTGGCCTGCGAGGGCGGCACCGGCAGGTCCTGGACGTGCTGGTAGACCACCGAGAGCGGGGTGTCGCCGGTGAACGGCGGGCGCAGCGCCAGCAGCTCGTAGAGCATGCAGCCGGCCGCGTACAGGTCGGAACGGTGGTCGACCGGCTTGCCGAGGGCCTGCTCGGGCGACAGGTACTGCGGGGTGCCCATCACCATGCCGGTCTGGGTCATGGTGGTGGCCCCGCCGGTCAGCGCGCGGGCGATGCCGAAGTCCATCACCTTGACCGCGCCCGTGGTCGTGATGATCACGTTGGCGGGCTTGATGTCACGGTGCACGATGCCGTGCCGGTGGCTGTAGGCGAGCGCCTCCAGCACCCCGGCGATGATGATCAGCGCCTGGTCGACCGGCGGCGCGTCCTCGTCCACCAGCAGCTCGCGGACGGTCCGGCCCTCGACCAGCTCCATCACGATGTACGGGGTGGACTCGTCCCCGAAGTACTCCTCGCCCGTGTCGTAGACCGAGACGATCGAGTGGTGGTTGAGCGCCGCGACGGCGTGCGCCTCGCGGGTGAACCGCGCCCGGGCGATGTCGTCCTGTGCGAGCTCGCCGCGCAGCAGCTTGACCGCGACGGTGCGACCGAGCCGGATGTCCTCGGCGGCGAACACCTCGGCCATGCCGCCGCGGCCGAGCCGGTGGGTCAGCCGGTAGCGGCCGTCGCCGACCGTGCCCAGCGGGGCCGCGGTGCCCCGCCCGGGGGTCTGCGGGCCGCCGGGCGGCACCGGCGGGAACGCGGTGGTCGCGGCGTCGCTCCCGGGCGCGGGCGGCTGCCCACCGGCCTGGCCGGCCGCCCGGGCACCCTCGTCGTCGTCCGGATGCTGCGTCTGTGCCATCGCTCCTCGCCCCGGGCGTTCGCTCGGATCGCGGTGCCCTGTCGCTTTACGTATCCCCGAACGCTACCGCTTCCGGGCGACCACCGTGGCACGCCCGATCCGGCCGCTATCGGTCAGAGCAGGCCTGCGCGGTCGGCGGGGACGTCCACCACCAGCACCGCGGCGGGCAGCGTGCCGTGACCGTACTTGGTCGTCTTGGTGGTGGTCTCGTTCTTCGCCTTGTTGATCATGATCGCGATGATGATGCCCGTCAGGATGAGCACGCCGACGATGATCATGATGACCACCGCCGCCGTCGAGCAGCCGCCGCCGGCCGCCGGGGCCGGGGCCGGCCGGTACGGCGGCACGGGCTGCGGCGGCGGGGTGTGCGCGGGCCGCTGGAACGGCTGCGGCGTCTGGTACGCGGGCGGCGGCGTCTGGTACTGCGGCTGCTGCTGGAACGGCTGCGGCGTCTGCGGAGCCTGCGGGTGCGGCGTCTGGTACGCGGGCGGCGGGGTCTGGTACTGCGGCTGCTGCTGGAACGGCTGCGGCGTCTGCGGAGCCTGCGGCACGGCGTGCACCGAGCGCGGGCCCTCGTTGATCACCAGCGGCGTGCTCGCCTGCAGCGAGTGCCCGCCGCCGCCCTTCAGCTCGGCGATCAGCCGCTCCGCCTCGTCCCGCATCGCCTCCGCGCTCGGGAAGCGGTGCGCCGGGTCCTTGCGCAGCGCCTGGGCCACGAACGCGTCCACCGCCGGCGGGATCGACCGGTTCATCGTGGAGGGCGCCGGCGGCTCCTCCTGCACGTGCTTGTAGGCGATCGAGAACGCCGAGTCGCCGTCGAAGACCAGCTGGCCGGTGAGCATCTCGAAGAGCATCACGCCGACCGAGTACAGGTCGGAGCGGGCGTCCACCGGCTTGCCGAGCGCCTGCTCCGGCGACAGGTACTGCGGGGTGCCGACCACCATGCCGGTCTGGGTCATCGACGTGACGCCGGATTCCAGCGCCCGGGCGATGCCGAAGTCCATGACCTTGACGTTGCCCTTGCGGTCGAACATGACGTTGCCGGGCTTGATGTCACGGTGGACGAGGCCCATGTCGTGCGAGGCCTCCAGCGCGTTCAGCACGCCGACGGTGACCCGCAGGGCCTCCTCGGTCGGCATCGCGCCGTACTGCGCGACCGCCTCGTTGATCGTCTCGCGCAGGCCCTTGCCGTCGATCAGCTGCATGACGATGTACGGGGTGCTGGAGCCGTCGGGGGCGACGTCCTCGCCGCTGTCGTACACCGTGACGATGTTCGGGTGCTCCAGCCGGGCCACCGCCTGGGCCTCGCGGCGGAACCGCTCCTTGAACGAGTCGTCCCGGCCCAGCTCGCTGTGCATGCTCTTCAGCGCGACCTGCCGGCCCAGCACGCTGTCGAACGCGAGGTGCACGGAGGCCATGCCGCCCTCGCCCAGCAGCCGCTGCAACACGTAGCGGCCGTTGCCCAGGGAGTAGCCCTCGACCGCCGCGTTGCCGTGCTCGCTCATCTGCTGCTCCCCCTCGGCGCGGGCGTCGCCGCCGCGACCGTGACGTTCGGTCTCGTCCGTGCGTGGTGCGGTCCCGGCCCGCCGGCCGGCCCGACCCCTGCCGCGGCGGCCCGACCGGCCTGCGACAGGGGGCCAGGGTACCGGCTCTCGCCGACGGTGATCGGCCCAGGGCCGATCCCCGCTCCGGGCCCCGGCGGCTACCCACCGGTAACGCGCCCCGACGCGGACCGTCCCGGTACGACCGGCCCCGGTGCGGTCGTACGGGTGCGGACACAGGGGCGCGGCCGTACGGGTACGGCGTGTGCGGAGGGCCTACAGGTACGGGCCGGAGCGGATGCCGCGGCCGTGGCCGTGGCCGTGGCCCGGCTCGTCCTCGTCCAGCTCGCCCCCGTGCAGACCGGGCGGCAGCGCCCGGCGCATCTGCTCCAGCTGCGCCCGGGCGGCCATCTGCTGCGCGAACAGCGCGGTCTGGATCCCGTGGAACAGCCCCTCCAGCCAGCCGACCAGCTGGGCCTGCGCGATCCGCAGCTCCGCCTCGGTCGGGATGGAGTCCTCGGTGAACGGCAGCGACAGGCGCTCCAGCTCGGCGACCAGCTCGGGGGCCAGGCCCAGCTCCAGTTCCTTGATGGAGCTCGCGTGGATGTCCTTCAGCCGCGCCCGGCTGGCCTCGTCGAGGGGCGCCGCCCGGACCTCCTCCAGCAGCTGCTTGATCATGCTGCCGATCCGCATGACCTTGGCGGGCTGCTCGACCATCTCGGTCACCGGGAGCTCACGCGGCCCCTCGCCGTCGTCGTCCCCCGCCGGGCCCGCGAACCGCTGACCCACCGGCAGTCCGTCCGGTCCGACGATCAGCACCTTCTGGCCGTCCTGCGACGAGCTCTCGTTCATCGGATTCGTCATGAACAACATTCTCTCTCACTGAGGTTGGTCGGGCGGAAGCCCCCGGCCCGCACGGCCGGTCCCGACGGTACGCCCCGGTCGGCCCCTCGGGAATCCGTACAGATACTCAGCTCAGCTCAGTTCTCGCGCCCCTCGACTCAACGCCGAACCACCCGCCGATCCCCCGCGACCCCGCACACAACCTCCCCCGCACCGCCGCGCGGGGCGGCTACCGGCCCCTGCGGAGGCGGAGGCCGACGAGGCCGAGGCCACAGCCGATGAGACCCAGGCCGGCACCCAGGGGGAGTTGCAGGGTGGAGGCGTCGCGCCAGCGGGCGGGAATCACGGTGGGGGCGGCGATGGCCTGGGTGGTGGCGGTGTCCGGGGCCGCGTCGCCGGCCGGGGCCGGGGTGTCCGTGGTCTCGGCGCCGCCGACCTCGGGGGCCTGTGCGGCGGGCGGGTCCGGGGTCTGCTCGACAGCCCGGTCGGACGCCTGGTCGGGAGCCTGCGCCGGGGCCATGGCGACCCGCTCGGGAGCCGCGGGCCGGTGGCGGTGGGCGCGCAGGTCCCAGCCGCCCGGACGCGGGCGGATGAACGGACGTTCCCGCGGCGCCGCGGACGGGCCGAAGCCGGTGGACCCGTCCGACGCCTCCGCCGAGCTCGTCGCCGCCTCCGGTCCGGGGGCGGCGACGGCCACCGTCGCGGCGGCCAGCGGCAAAGCCAGCCCGAGCACGGCCACCGCCACCAGCCGGCGGGCCCGGGCGGGGCGGGGGGACGGAGCGGCGGGCAGCGGCCCGAGGTTCGCGTGCATTGGTGCGGCCACGGTCGGAGGTCCTTCCGACGGCCGACCGCGCGGGGCGGGGTCGGCGACGGGACAGCTCCGGACCAGCCTCACACAATCCGGCAATCAGGGCATTTCGGGCAGCACCCCCGCCGCGACCGCCTCAGGCCCGCAGCACGACCTTCCCGACCTGCTCGCCCTGCTCCAGCACCCGGTGCCCGGCCCCGGCCTCCGTCAGCGGCAGCACCCGATCGATCACCGGCTTGACCACCCCGGACTCGACCAGCGGCCACACGTGCTCCCGCACCGCCGCCACGATCGCCGCCTTCTCGGCCAGCGGCCGCCCGCGCAGGTTGGTGGCGACGACCGCGCCGCGCTTGCGCAGCAGCGTGTTGAGGTCCAGCTCGCCCTTCACCCCGCCCTGCAGTCCGATGATCACCAGCCGACCGTTGACGGCGAGCGCGTCGACGTTCCGCTGCAGGTACTTGGCGCCCATGATGTCCAGGATCACGTCCGCCCCGGCCCCGTCGGTGGCCACCCGGAGCGCCTCGACGAAGTCCTGCTCGCGGTAGTCGATCGCGATGTCCGCGCCGAGTTCGACGCACCGCGCGAGCTTCTCGGCGCTGCCCGCGGTGACCGCGACCCGGGCGCCGACGGCCTTGGCCAGCTGGATCGCCATCGTCCCGATGCCGCTGGCGCCGCCGTGCAGCAGCACGGTCTCGCCCGGCCGCAGGTGCGCGGTGAGGAACACGTTGGACCACACCGTGCAGGCCACCTCGGGCAGCGCCGCCGCCTCCTCGAAGCCGAGCCCCTTCGGCACCGGCAGCAGCTGCCCGGTCGGCACCGCGACGAGCTGCGCGTACCCACCGCCGGCCAGCAGCGCGCACACCTCGTCGCCGACGGCCCAACCGGACACGCCCGGCCCGAGGGCGGCGATCCGCCCGGCGCATTCCAACCCGGGGTAGAGCGGGGAGCCGGGCGGCGGGTTGTAGAAGCCCTGCCGCTGGAGCAGGTCGGCCCGGTTGACGGCGGTCGCCGCCACCTCGACCAGGACCTCCCCCTCGCCGGGCACCGGATCCGGCACCTCCGCCCAGACGAGCGCCTCGGGACCGCCGGGTACGGGAATCGTCATCGCATGCATGCCCCGAACCTACTGCGCTCCCGACCTGCGGCGCACCGACCCGTCCTCCTCGGCAACGACTGCGTCACCCCGCCGACTTGACGACGATCACCCCCAGGCCGTAGCCGTGGGTGAGCAGGCCTCGGGTTCCCGCGCTCCGCCCGCTCACGGGGCCTCCAGCAGCTCGACGAGGTCGCCGGCCTCCGCGCCGCCGGGCGGGACGACGGCGAGCGCCTCGGCGCGGGCGAGGCCGCGCAGCATGGCGGGCCCGTCGAAGGCGAGCGGGACGACGCCCTCGACGGTGCGCCGGACGGGCAGCAGCCGGGTGTCCGTCGGGTGCCCGGCCAGGGCGACGGCGGCGGGTGCGGGAGCCGGACCGCCGACGGTCCGTCCGCTGCGGGCGTGCAGCAGCGGCAGCGCGAGTGTGACGGTGCCGGCGACTGCGGCCAGCGGGTTGCCGGGCAGTCCCACCAGGTGGCGCCCGCCCGGGAGTCCGGCCGGTGGGAGCTCGGCGAGCAGCATGGGGTGGCCGGGGCGGACGGCGACGCCGTCGACCAGCAGCCGGGCGCCGACCTCGTCGAGCGCGCGGTGCAGGAAGTCGGCCGGGCCGGCCGCGGTGCCGCCGGTGGTGACGACGACGTCGGCGGCGGAGTGCCGCAGTGCGTCCCTCAGCAGCCCGAAGTCGTCGCGGACGGACCGGACTTCGGCCACGTCGGCACCGCACGCGTGCAGCCACGGCGGCAGGAGCGGGCCGAGCGCGTCCCGGACGAGGCCGGGGCCCGGCACCCCCGACTCGATCAACTCGTCTCCGAGGACCAGGAGTTCGACGACCGGCCGGCGGCGGACCGGGAGCCGGTCGTGGCCGCAGGCGGCGGCGAGGCCGAGCACCGCAGGGTCGACGGGGGTGCCGCCGGGCAGCAACGCCTCGCCCCGGCGGCACTCCTGGCCGCGCGGGCGGACGTCCTGACCGGTGGTCAGCGCACGGGGACCGCCGTCGCGCAGCAGGGTGCCGTCCGTCGACCCGTGCTCACGGCGCAGCACGGCGGTGGCACCGGGCGGCAGCTGGGCGCCGGTGGCGATCTCCACGGCGGCGCCGTCGGCCAGCGGCGCGACGGCGGCCCGGCCGGCCAGCAGCCGCCCGGCGAGCCGCCAGGGGCCGGGGCCGGCGACCGCCCAGCCGTCCATCGCGGAGGTGTCGAAGGCGGGCAGGTCGGTGAGGGCGGCGAGCGGTTCGGCGAGCGTGTGGCCGAGGGCCGCGGCGAGCGGCAGGACGACCGGTGGCAGCGGGCGCAGCCCGGCCCGGCGGGCTGTCTCGCGGGCCTGCGGCCAGGCCATGGTGCCGGGCCCGGCCGGCGGCACGGTCACGGCGGTCTCCTCGACGGCCGTCACTGCTCGCCCGGCCCGTGCGGCTCGCTCCAGCGCTCGGCGAGCACGGCGGTGCGCCGGGCCGCCTCGGCGACGGCCTCGGGGCCGCCGCCCTGCTGGGCGGCGGCGTACCCGATCAGGAAGGCGGTCAGCGGGGCGGCCGGCCGGGCCACCCCGTGCGCGACCACCCGGGTGAGGTCCAGCAGTCCGCGGACATCGACGTCCAGGTCGATCCCGAGTTCGGCGCGGACCTCCGCGATCCAGTCATCCAGCGTGCGCTCCATGCGCCCCATGCTGCCTGATCGGCGGTTTCCCCGGAATGTTCCCCCGGTGTGCGGGGCGCGTCGTTTCCCTCACGCCCCGCCCCACCCGGGGTGAACGTCCCCCGCAACACCCGTCCGACCATCGGACCACCGGGCAGTGTCGCCCAGCCGACCGCGGCCATGAGCCCCCTTATCCCCCTCCGCTCTCCTTCTCCCGCTCCCGCGCCTGTTCGAGGTCCTCCCACGTGTCGCAGTCGTACGCCGCGTTGTCCGTGTCCGCGACCAGCAGCCGCGCGAGGCCTCCGGTGAGGCGGCGCAGCGGGAGGCCGGACGGATCGCCGAGCGCGGACAGGGCGCCGCGCAGGGCTGCGGTGCGGTAGGCGGCGGCGAGGGGCTGGTCGCGGCCCCCCGCGTCGACCAGGACGGCGGCCTCGACCGCCGGGCCCGCGTCGTCCAGGGCGGTGACGAGCCGCTCGACCGTCCGCCGGTCCAGGAACGGCAGGTCGGCGGCGAGCAGCAGCACGGTCCCGTCGCCGACCAGGTCGAGTCCGGCCGCAACGGCGGCGACCGGTCCGCCGCCGGGCGGCTGCTCGCGGGTCCAGCGGACGCCGGTGCGGGCGGTGGGCCGGGCCGGGCCGACCACGACGGTGGTGCGGGCTCCGGCGCAGGCGGCGAGCACGCGGTCGAGCAGGGTGCTCTCGCCGACGGTGAGCCCGGGTTTGTCGGCCCCGCCGAGGCGCCGGGCCGCCCCGCCCGCGGGAACGATCACGTCGTACGGCGTCATGCGGCCAGTATCCGCCCTGCCCGGCCGCGCCTCAGACGGCGAGCGCCTTGGCCTTGCGGGCGGCGTCCTCCAGCGCCCGGACCTTCGACTCGGCGGCCTTCGGCACGAAGTCGGCCATCGCCGGGACCTTCGGGGCCAGGGTGAACTCCGGGACGATGAAGTCGACCTCCAGCCCGAGCATCCCGGTCAGCACCTTCTCCAGGTAGGTGGTGACGAACTCGTACGGCTCGCGCGGCGCGCCCGGCGCGTACGAGCCGCCCCGGGCGGCGACCACGGTGACCGGGGTGCCCTTGGCGGAGGGCGTCTCGCCGGCCGTGCGGCCCATCAGGATCACCTGGTCCAGCCAGGCCTTGAGGGTGGACGGGATCGTGAAGTTGTACATCGGGCTGCCGATGACGATCGCGTCGGCCTGCTCCAGCTCGGTCATGAGCTCCTCGCGCAGCGCGAGCGCGGCCTCCTGCTCGGCGGTGCGGCCCTCGGCCGGGACGAACGTCGCCGAGATCCCGTGGACGTCGAGGTGCGGGACCGGGGCGGCGGCGAGGTCGCGGTAGACCACCGTGCCCTCGGGGTGCTCGGCCTGCCAGGCCGCCCGGAACGCCGCCGAGACCTCGCGGGAGACGGAGCCGTCGGCGACGGCGGACGAGTCGATGTGCAGCAGGGTGGGCATGACAGTACCTCCATCGAATAAGTAGCTGCCGTTTCCGCTGCAGCTATAAGTACCGTAGCAGCTTACTTTTCTGCAGTCACTACGAATCCTCGGGTACCCTGGAGCCATGTCCGAGCACGAGGTAGTGACCGACCAGCCCCCGGCCGCCTCAGACGCGTGCGCCGACCAGCGCACCTGCTTCAACGTCGAGCTGGCCCTCACCCGGGTGTTCACGCTGCTCGGCAAGCGCTGGACCGGCCTGCTGGTGGGCGTGCTCAACCATGGCGGCCCCGCCTACTTCTCCGAGCTGCGCCGCGCCATCCCCGGCATCAGCGAGCGCATGCTCTCCGACCGCCTCACCGAGCTGACCGAGGCCGGTCTGGTCGTCCGCGAGGTCGACGCGGGCCCGCCGCTGCGCGTGAGCTACGGCCTCACCGACGCCGGCTCGGCCCTGCGGCCGGCGCTCAACGAACTGGCCGTCTGGGCCGACCGCTACCTGCCGGAGAGCGCCCTCAAGCAAGGCGGCTGCTGACGGCCACGGCTGTCCGCACAGACGACGGCCGTCCCCACACACGACGAACGCCCGCGCGCTGTCACACAGCACGCGGGCGTTCACCCGGACAAGAAGAACTCAGCGCCGCTTCGCGCCCCGCAGCCGGGCCACGCGGTCCGAGATGCCCCACGAGGTGACGCGCCACAGCGCCTCGATCACGATGTTGCGACTCATCTTGGACGCGCCCAGCTCGCGCTCGACGAAGGTGATCGGCACCTCGGCGACCTTGAACCCGGCCTTCACCGTCCGCCAGGCCAGGTCGACCTGGAAGCAGTAGCCGGCCGATGCCACCTGGTCCATGCCCAGCCCCAGCAGCGTCTCCTTGCGGAACGCCCGGTAGCCGCCGGTGACGTCGCGGATCGGCACCCCGAGCATGAGGCGCGAGTACGTGGAGCCGCCGCGGGAGAGCAGCAGGCGCGACTTCGGCCAGTTGACCACCCGGCCGCCGGGCACCCAGCGGGAGCCGAGCACCAGGTCGGCGCCGCGCAGCGCGGCGAGCAGCCGGTCGAGCTCCTCGGGCTGGTGCGAGCCGTCCGCGTCCATCTCGACCAGGACGTCGTAGCCGTTGTCGATGCCCCAGCGGAAACCGGCGAGGTAGGCGGCGCCCAGGCCCTCCTTGCCCTTGCGGTGCAGGACGTGCACGTTCGGGTCCTCGGCGGCCAGCTTGTCGGCGAGCTCGCCGGTGCCGTCGGGGCTGTTGTCGTCGGCCACCAGGACGTGCGCCTCGGGCACCGAGGCGCGGACCCGTCCGACGATCCGCTCGACGTTCTCCGCCTCGTTGAACGTCGGAATGATCACCAGCACCTTGCCGAGATCAGCAAAACGCGGCTGGTTCACGGTCACGTACAAACCTCTCGGCCAATGGCGGGAGTGCCGGTCACCGTCGCGCCCGCACTCCGGAACGCCGCTCCCGTCGGCGGCCCGCCGAGGGGTTCCGCGGCGGAAACTGCTGCGCACGGTGGAAACTAACTGGGTCCTGGCATCCTACTACCGCACCTGCCGGACACCGGCCCGATCGCTGCCGCGACCACGGCACTCGCACCGGACGCCCGCCGTTTCCCCTCACGTGACGCGGTTCGGCTAGGGTCGTTGCCTCGCCCCGGCCAGGACCGCCCGCCCGGCCCGTTTCCCGACGATCCGGCACACCCCGCCACCGCAGCGAAGGAGTAGGACCGCGCGCATGGACAGGCTCGTCAACACCATCCGCCCGTACGCCTGGGGATCGGTCACCGCACTCCCCGAACTCCTCGGGCAGGACCCCACCGGCGAGCCGCAGGCCGAACTGTGGATGGGCGCCCACCCCGGCGACCCCTCCCGCGCGGACCGGGGCGCGGGGCCGCGCCCGCTGGACGAGCTGATCGCCGCGGACCCCGGGGGCGAGCTCGGCACCGCGACCGTCGCCCGCTTCGGCCCCACCCTGCCGTTCCTGCTCAAGATCCTCGCGATCGGCATCCCGATCTCCATCCAGGCCCACCCCACGCTCGACCAGGCCCGGGCCGGCTTCGCCGCCGAGAACGCCCTCGGCATCCCGCTGGACGCCCCCCGGCGCAACTACCGCGATGCCAACCACAAGCCCGAACTCATTTGCGCGCTGGACGAGTTCGAGGCCCTGTGCGGCTTCCGTCCGGCCGCCGAGGCGGCCGCGCTGCTGGCCGGCCTGGCGGTGCCCGCGCTCGCCCCGGTCGTCGACCTGCTGGGCGCCGGAGACGAGTCCGAGGCCCTGCGCCGCGCACTGGCCGCGATCCTCACCATGGACGACGCGACCGCCGCCGACGCCGTCCGGCAGGCCGCCGCGCACGTGAACCTCGCCGCCGAGGAGGACCCCGGGGGCCCGTACGCGCCGTACGCCCGGATCACCCGGGACTTCCCCGGCGACCGCGGCCTGATCGCCGGCCTGCTGCTCAACCACGTCCGGCTCCACCCGGGCGAGGCCCTCTACCTGGGCGCCGGCGTACCGCACGCCTACCTGCACGGCGTCTGCGTCGAGCTCCAGGCCAACTCCGACAACGTGCTGCGCGCGGGCCTCACCCCCAAGCACATCGACGTGTCCGAGCTCATGAAGGTGGTCGTCTTCGAGGCCGGCGTCCTCGACGTCCTCCGTGCCACCCCGGTGGACGGCACCCCCGGCGAGGAGCTCTACCCCGTCCCGATCGACGAGTTCCGCCTCTCCCGCTTCCGGCTGGACGGCACCGAGCGCGAGATCGACGGCCGCGCCCCGCAGATCCTGCTCTGCACCGCCGGCACCGTCCGGCTCCGCGCCCCCGACGGCACCACCCTCGACCTCTCCCGCGGCGAGTCCGCCTTCCTCCCCGCCACCGGCGAAGCCACCCGCATCGCGGGCGACGCCGGCACCCTCTTCCGCGCCACCGTGACGATCTGAGGCCTCACGGCCGTCGCCCGGCCCGTCGGGTACGCGGTCGTCGGGTACGCGGTCGTCGGGTACGCGGTCGTCGGGTACGCGGTCGTCGGGTACGCGTGGGCGATCTCCTCCTTCAAGAAGCGAGCGTGACCTCGACCAGCCGGGACCAGCCGGTCCCCGCCCCCTCCCGAGCCGCCTCGGCGAACCCGTCGTCGCCGAGGAGGCTCCGTGCCGTCCGCTCGATCCGGGCCGCGTCCGGGTGGGAACGGTCCGGCAGTCCGCGCACGCCCGCGCTCGCCGCGAGCAGCCGCGCGGCCTGCTCGTGCTCGCCCCGGCGCAGCGCCAGGTCCGCGACCCCGACGAGCACCTGCGCGATCAGCGGCGCGTGCCCCGCCTCGGCCGCCGCCTCGCAGGCCGCCGCACGGTGCGCACGGGCCTCGTCCAGGTCCTCGGCGAGGTACCCGAGCAGGTCGTGCCGCAGCGCACGGATCCCCGCCCGCTCCGCCTCGGCGCCCAACATGGCCGTCGCGGCACCGAGTTGCTCGTACGCCTCCCCGGCCCTGCCGCCCCACCGGGCGAGTTCCGCCTTCGCGAGGGCCAACTCGGCCAGCGCGTCCGGCCAGGCGACCCGTTCCGCACACCGCTGCGCCTCGGCGAGGGCGGCCGCGCCGGCGGCCTCGTCGCCCGACAGCCAGTACAGCTGCGCCTGTCGTGACCGCATCCGGATGACGTCCTCGGTGGCGCCGAGCTCGGTGACCACCGCGGTCGCCTGCTCGTAGTACTCGCACGCGGCGGCGAAATCGCCGCGCACGGCGATCCGGTCCGCGAGCTCGGTCAGCGCGACCGAGATCCCGAACCGCTCGCCGAGCGCCCTGAACTCGGCCAGCGCCGCCTCCAGGTGCGCGTCCGCGTCCCGCCCTTCGTGACCGAGCACGATCCGCATCTTGCCCAGCTGCAGCCGGGCCAGCGCCCGCGCCCACGGGTCCTCGTGGTCCAGCAGCGGCTCCCACGCGGACAGGGTCGCGCCGGGCTCCTGGAGCATGCGGACCAGGGGCGCGACCAACCCCGGCGCCGGGTGGCGGCACCGGCGGCCCCGGCCGAACCGGTACGCCTTGTGGATCCACTCCGCGGCCTGGTGCTCGTCGCCCCGCCCGGAGCTCACGAACATCACGATGAGCGCGTACACCGTGGCCCGGACCTCGTCGGTCACCTCGCCGGGCGTCCCGGCGGCCGCGGTGATCAGCTCCATGCCCTCGGCCCGGCGCCCGCCGAGCCACCAGTACCAGCCCGCACCCGCCGCGAGCCGCATCGCCGCCTGCGCCTCGCCGGCCGCGAGGGCGCCGCGCATCGCCGAACCGATGTTGTCGCGCTCGGCCTCCAGCACGGCGAGCCACTCCAGTTGCTCGGCCCGGCGCAGGTGCGGATCCGCGGTCTCGGCGAGCTCGGTGACGTACGCGAGATGCGCCCGGCGCGCCGGGTCCGCCTCCCCCGCCTCCGCGAGCCGGTGCCCGGCGTACTCCCTGATCGTGCCGATCATGCGGTAGCGCGGCGCGCCCTCGCCGTCGGCGACCAGCAGCGACTTCTCGGTCAGCGAGGTGAGCAGTTCGAGCACCTGCTCCTCCTCGACGGCATCGTCCTCCTCGGCTGCACCGCCCGCGCAGACGCGTTCGGCCGCCTCCAGGCTCGCCCCGCCGGAGAACACCGAGAGCCGCCGCAGCACCGCCCGCTCGGCGTCGGTGAGCAGCTCCCAGCTCCAGTCGACCACCGCGCGCAGCGTCCTGTGCCGCGGCAGCGCCGTACGACTGCCACCGGTCAGCAGACGGAACCGGTCGTCGAGCCGGTGGGCGAGCTGGTCGACGGACATCGTGCGCAGCCTGGCCGCGGCCAGTTCGATCGCCAGCGGCATCCCGTCCAGGGCCCGGCAGACCCGGACCATCGTCGCCAGCGTGTGCGCGTCGGCCGCGAGGTCCCGGCGCACCGCCCCGGCGCGGTCCCGCAGCAGCCGGACGGCGGGTGAGGACGCGATCTCCTGCGGGTCCGCGTCCGCCTGCGGCAGGGCCAGCGGCTCGACCGACCACAGCGCCTCGCCGGTGATGCCGAGCGGCTCCCGGCTCGTCGCCAGGATCCGCAGCCGCCGGCACTCGCCGAGCACCCGGTGGGCGAACACCGCCGCCGACTCGATCACGTGCTCGCAGTTGTCCAGGATCAGCAGCGCCTCCCGCTCGCGGATCGCGGCGATGAGACGGTCCGCCGGGTCCGCGTTCGACGTCTCCCCGAGCAGGGCGTCGCGCAGGCCGAACCCGGCGAGCGTCGACTGCGCCACGTCGCCGTCGGCCCCGATCGCGGCGAGCTCCACCAGCCAGGCGCCGTCGGGCAGTTCGCCGAGCAGCGTGCGCGCGGTCTCGGTGGCCAGCCTGGTCTTGCCGGCGCCGCCCGGCCCGATCAGGGTGGTGAGCCGGTGCTCGGCGACGAGCGCGCGGACCGCGGCGACCTCGGTCTCCTTGCCGACGAACGTGGTGAGCTCCGCGCGCAGGTTGGTCCTTCGGGTCTCCTCGCGTCGCCCCAACTCTCCTCGCAGCAGCGCGATATGAAGAGCGGACAGCTCCGGGGACGGATCGACGCCCAGTGCGCCGGCCAGGGCCTCCCTCGCGTTCTGGAACACCTGCAGCGCCTCGCTGTCGCGACCGGCCGCGACGAGGGCGCGCATCAGCGCGGCGACGAGCCGTTCCCGCACCGGGTGCGCGGCCACCAGGTCGGTCAGTTCGGCGACCAGCTCCGCTCCGTGCCCGAGGGCGGCCTCCGCCTCGAACCGCTCCTCCGTGGCGGTCAGGCGCAGCCCCTCCAGCCGGACGACCGCGGCGTCGAACGCGCCGCTGTCCTGCAGTCCGACGTCCTGCATGGCCGCCCCGCGCCACAGTTCGAGCCCCTCGCGCAGCGGCCGCAGCCGCCGGGAACCGTCCGCGGCGTGGGCCTGACCCGGGGCGACGAGGCGTTCGAACCGTACGGCGTCGACGGCGTCGGGCTCCACCGCCAGCAGGTAGCCGTCCGTCCGCCCCTCGACCACCCCGTCCGGCAGCACCTTCCGCAGCCGGGAGACCAGGCGCTGCAGGGCGTTCGTCGCATCGGCGGGCGGGTACTCGCCCCAGATCCAGTCGACGAGCGACGCCTTGGGGACCACCTGCCCCGGCCTCAGCGCGAGGGCGACGAGCAGTCCGCGCAACCGCGCCCCCGGAACGTCGACCGAGCCGCCGTCATCCGTGCGAACCTGCAATGTCCCCAGCATCCCGATCTGCACCCGCTGATTTTGCCACGGGCGTTCGGGAGCCATCCCCGGATCGGCCGGCCTGGCCGCCCCGCTTTTCCCAGGGGGAAAAGCCACGTTGCACTCACACACATGGCAACATACTGGTTGCCAAGAATCAGCATCACCGCAGGTGCAAGCCGGTAAATCGTTGCACTGGCTTGAAGGACCTCGAAGGAGAGCGCGATGCCAGGGGCCAGGCTCACCCAGCACGACCGCCAGCAGATCTCGCTGGGGCTGGCCGACGGCCTCGCCTACGCGGAGATCGCCCGCCGGCTCGACCGTCCCACCTCGACGATCACCCGCGAGGTGATGCGCAACGGCGGCCCCACCGCCTACCGGGCCGACCTCGCCCACCGCGCCACCGAACACCGCATCCGCCACCGCAAGCAGGCCGCGCCCCGCGACCCGAGGACGGCCCCGCAGGTCCACGGACGCGACGCCGAGGCGGTGCGCGAGTACGAGGAGCTGTTCACCACCGTCCTCATGCAGTCCGGCATGGCGAAGATGATGTCCCGGGTGCTGGCCTGCTTCTACACCACCGACGCGGGCAGCCTCACCGCGTCCGAACTCGTCGAGCGCCTGCAGGTCAGCCCGGCGTCCGTCTCCAAGTCGATCACGTTCCTCGAAGGCCAGGGCCTCGTCCGCCGGGAACGCGGCGAGGGCCGGCGCGAGCGCTACTTCGTCGACGACGACGTCTGGTACCAGTCGATGATGGCCAGCGCCCGCGCCACCGCCCAGCTCGTCGGAACGGCACGCCAGGGCGTCACCGTCCTCGGCTCCGGCACCCCCGCCGCCGCCCGCCTGGAGAACATCGCCCGATTCCTCGACTTCGTCTCCGAGAGCATCACCCGCGCCGCCGAGCAGGGCCGCGAAGTCCTCCACACCAGGCCCGGGCCGACCCCGGACGGCACCGCCTGAGCCGCGGTCGCACGGCCCGGGTCAGGCCCGGGGTCAGTCCCGGGTCATGTCCACGAAGCGCGAGTAGTGGCCCTGGAAGGCGACGGTGATGGTGGCCGTCGGGCCGTTACGGTGCTTGGCGACGATCAGGTCGGCCTCGCCCGCGCGCGGGGACTCCTTCTCGTAGGCGTCCTCGCGGTGGAGCAGGATGACCATGTCGGCGTCCTGCTCGATCGAGCCGGACTCGCGCAGGTCCGAGACCATCGGGCGCTTGTCGGTGCGCTGTTCGGGGCCACGGTTCAGCTGGGAGAGCGCGATCACCGGCACCTCCAGCTCCTTGGCCAGCAGCTTCAGGTTCCGCGACATGTCCGAGACCTCCTGCTGGCGGTTCTCGGCCCGGCGGGAGCCGCCGGACTGCATCAGCTGGAGGTAGTCGATGACGATCAGCTTGATGTCGTTGCGCTGCTTGAGCCGGCGGCACTTGGCCCGGATCTCCATCATCGACAGGTTCGGCGAGTCGTCGATGAACAGCGGCGCCTCGCTGACGTCCGGCATGCGGCGGGCGACCCTCGTCCAGTCGTCGTCCGTCATGTTCCCGGAGCGCATGTGGTGCAGCGCCACCCGGGCCTCGGCGGAGAGCAGACGCATGGCGATCTCGTTGCGCCCCATTTCGAGCGAGAAGATCACGCTCGGGAGCTTGTGGTGGATCGAGCAGGCGCGCGCGAAGTCCAGCGCCAGGGTGGACTTACCCATGGCGGGACGGGCCGCGATGACGATCATCTGGCCGGGGTGCAGGCCGTTGGTGAGCTGGTCGAAGTCGGCGAAGCCGGTCGGGACGCCGGACATCTGCCCGTTGCGCGAGCCGATCGCCTCGATCTCGTCGAGGGCGCCCTCCATGATGTCGGCGAGCGGTGCGTAGTCCTCGTTGGTGCGCTGCTCGGTGACGGCGTAGATCTCCGCCTGCGCCGCGTTGACGATCTCGTCGACGTCACCCTCGGCCGCGTAGCCCATGCCCGCGATCCGGGTGCCCGCCTCGACCAGGCGGCGCAGGACGGCACGCTCGTGGACGATCTGGGCGTAGTACTCGGCGTTCGCGGCGGTCGGGACGGAGTTGACCAGGGTGTGCAGGTAGGGGGCGCCGCCGACGCGCTGGAGCTCGCCGCGCTTGGTGAGCTCGCCGGCCACGGTGATCGGGTCGGCCGGCTCGCCGCGGGCGTACAGGTCGAGGATCGCGCCGTGGATCATCTCGTGCGCGGGCCGGTAGTAGTCGGCCGGCTTGAGCACCTCGACGACGTCGGCGATCGCGTCCTTGGACAGCAGCATGCCGCCGAGGACGGACTGCTCGGCCGCGAGGTCCTGCGGGGGGACGCGCTCGAAGCCGTCCGAGCCGCCCGGGCCCTCGTCGTCGCGGCGGTCGCGGCGCTCGCCCTTGCCGTTCTGGGAGCCCTTCTGGAACCCGCCGCCCTTCTGGAAGCCGCCCTGGCCGCCACCGCGACCCCGCGAGACCGGGAGCCGGTCGCCGGGCCCGTCCGGGAACGGCGCGTCGTCGAACGCGCCGGCCGGGAAGGGGTCCTCGGCGGTCTGCCAGTCCTCCTCGGGCGGCGGGGCGTCGTGGTCGTCGTACTGGGGGCCGGTCACGCGTGTTCCCCGATCAGCGAGTGGTGCGAGTTGGAGCGGAGCCGCTCCTCTTTGTACGCCACGGGACCGACAAAACGGACGCCGGGGCGGGTGGGAGTTCCTGGCGGAGAGCCCACGCTAAAGGGCCGGACGCCCTACAGCCAACACGGTTATCCACAGGGGGTGTGGACGAGCGGCCCAGGGCTGTGGAGAACTGCCGCAAAGCTGTGGACACCCTTGTGGAAGGCCCTGTGGATAACCGGACTATCAGCCTTCCGTCAACTCGCTGACCTGGAGTTACCTCCTCCAGGGGCTGTGCATGAGAAATTCTTCACACACCACCGGATGGCTGTGGGCACGGAGCCCGTCGAGCACATCACTCAGGAGTTCGAGTAATGACTGGATATCACTAGCAGTCATTACCTGTGGATGAGTAGCCTGGAGCGCATGACCGCCGCCACCACCGAACCCTCCAGACGCCGGCACGACCGCGAGATCCTCACCCTCGCGGTCCCCGCCTTCGGCGCGCTCGTCGCCGAACCGCTCTTCCTGATGGCCGACTCGGCGATCGTCGGCCACCTCGGCACCCCCCAGCTGGCCGGCGTCGGCGTCGCCGCCACCGCGCTCTCCACCGCCACCGGCGTGTTCGTCTTCCTCGCCTACGCCACCACCGCCGCCGTGGCCCGCCGGATCGGCGCCGGGGACCGCCGGGCGGCCGTCCAGCAGGGCGTCGACGGCATCTGGCTCGCCCTGGCCCTGTCCGTCGCCGTGGTCGCGCCGGCCCTCCTGCTGGCCCCCCGGGCCGCGGACCTCCTGGGCGCCTCGCAGACGGCCGCGCCCTACGCCGTCACATACCTGCGGATCAGCGCCCTCGGCATCCCCGCGATGCTCATGGTGATGGCCGCCACCGGCGTGCTGCGCGGCCTCCAGGACACCCGCACGCCCCTCGTCGTCGCCGTCGCGGGCTTCGCCGCCAACATCGGCCTGAACGCGGGCCTGGTGTACGGCGCCGGGCTCGGCGTGGCCGGCTCTGCGTGGGGCACCGTGCTGGCACAGACCGGGATGGCCGCCGTCTACGTGGTCGTGGTGGTCCGCGGCGCCCGCCGGGAGCAGGCCTCGCTGCGGCCGGACGCGGCCGGCATCCGGGCGAGCGCCAAGGCGGGCGGTCCGCTGCTGGTCCGGACGATCAGCCTGCGGGCCGTGCTGGTGATCGCCACCGCGGTGGCCGCCCGGCTCGGCGACACCCAGGTGGCCGCGCACCAGATCGCCATGACGCTGTTCAGCTTCCTGGCCTTCGCGCTGGACGCGCTCGCGATCGCCGGCCAGGCGATCATCGGCCGCCACCTGGGCGCCTCGGACGTCCCGGGGGCGAAGGCCGCCACCCGGCGGATGGTCGAGTGGGGGGTCGGGTCCGGCGTGGTGCTGGGCCTGCTGGTGGTCGTGGCCCGCCCGCTGTACGTCCCGCTGTTCACGCCCGACCCGGCGGCGCAGGCGCAGCTGAGCACCGCACTGCTGCTGCTCGCGCTCACCCAGCCGCTGTCCGGCCTGGTGTTCGTGCTGGACGGGGTGCTGATGGGCGCCGGGGACGGCCCGTACCTCGCCCGGGCGATGCTCGCCACTCTGGCCGTGTTCGCGCCGGCGGCCCTCGCGGTCCCGGCGACCGGCACCGGGCTGGCCGGGCTCTGGTGGGCGATGAACCTGTTCATGCTGGTCCGCGCCGCCTTCATGGTCCGGCGGGCCCGGAGCGGCAGGTGGCTGGTCACCGGGGCGGTCCGGGGCTGAGCCCCGCCCCGGAGGGGCGCCGAAAGACCCGGCAGAGCTCCGGAGGCCCGGAAACGCACCGAGGGCCGGACTCCACGGAGGAGTCCGGCCCTCGGGCCACTGCTATGCGACTCAGGCAGCCACGACGGCGACGTCGAGGTTGGCCACGACGTCCGAGTGCAGCTTGACCGAGACCTTGTGGGTGCCCACGGTCTTGATCGGCGAGGCGATCGCGACGGCGCGCTTGTCCACCGCCGGGCCGCCGGCGGCCTTGATGGCCTCGACGACGTCGGACTGGGTCACCGAGCCGAACAGGCGGCCGGCGTCGCCCGAGCGGACGGCCAGCTTGACCTGGACGCCCTCGAGCTTGCCCTTGACCTCGTTGGCGGCCTCGAGGGTCTGGATCTCGTGGATCTTGCGGGCGCGACGGATGGCGTCGACGTCCTTCTGACCACCCTTGGTCCAGCGGATGGCGTAGCCGCGCGGGACCAGGTAGTTGCGGGCGTAGCCGTCCTTGACCTCGACGACCTCGCCGGCGGAGCCGAGACCCGGCACCTCGTGCGTGAGGATGATCTTCATTACTCGGTCACCCTCTCTTAGCGCGCGGTGCTGGTGTAGGGCAGCAGCGCCATCTCACGGCTGTTCTTCACGGCCGTGGCGACGTCACGCTGGTGCTGGGTGCAGTTGCCGGTGACCCGGCGGGCACGGATCTTGCCGCGGTCGGAGATGAACTTCCGCAGCAGGTTCGTGTCCTTGTAGTCAACGTAGTTGACCTTGTCCTTGCAGAAGACGCAAACCTTCTTCTTCGGCTTGCGAGCAGGCGGCTTCGCCATTGTGTGCTCCATTTGGGGTTCACGGCCCGGCGGGCGTCCGAGGACGCCCACGGCCGGGCCGCACGAAATCTGTCAGCTCTTTAGAACGGGGGCTCTTCCGAGAAGCCGCCACCGGACGGGGCACCCCAGCCACCGCCCTGGTTGCCGCCGGACGGGGCGCTGGACGCCCACGGGTCGTCGGAGGGGCCGGACTGGCCGCCGGAGTTGCCACCCCAGCCACCGCCCTGCTGGCCACCGCCGCCGCCCCAGCCGCCACCCTGGCCGCCGCCCTGCGGGCCGCCGCCGAAGCCGCCACCGGGACCACCGGGGCCACCGGACCGGTTGGCCCGGGTGACCTTGGCAGTCGCCGAGCGCAGGCTGGGGCCGACCTCGTCGACCTCGACCTCGAAGACCGTCCGCTTCTCGCCTTCCTTGGTCTCGTAAGACCGCTGGCGCAGTCGGCCCTGCACGATGACGCGCATGCCGCGCTGGAGCGACTCGGCCACGTTCTCCGCCGGCTGCCGCCACACGTTGCACGTGAGGAAGAGGCTCTCGCCGTCCTTCCACTCGTTCGTCTGGCGGTCGAAGGTGCGGGGGGTGGACGCGATGCGGAACTTCGCGACCGCCGCACCCGACGGGGTGAAGCGCAGCTCGGGGTCGTCGACGAGATTGCCGACGAGGGTGATGACGGTCTCGCCTGCCATGGTGGTGATGACCTCTCGGGAAGATGTCCGTTCACCGCTGTTTCACGTGAAACAGCGGACGCGAGCTACCCGAGACCCGAAGGCCTCAGAGGTGGCTCAGTGGGTGTCCGGGCGCAGGACCTTGGTCCGCAGAACCGACTCGCTCAGGCCCATCTGGCGGTCGAGCTCCTTGACGACCTCAGGCGTGGCCTTGAGGTCGATGACCGAGTAGATGCCCTCGGACTGCTTGTTGATCTCGTAAGCCAGACGGCGACGACCCCAGGTGTCGACCTTCTCCACCTTGCCGCCGCCGTTGCGGACGACAGTGAGGAAGTTCTCGATCAGGGGGGAGACAGCGCGCTCCTCGACCGACGGGTCGAGGATCACCATGACCTCGTAGTGACGCATAGGTAACCCACCTCCTTTGGACTCAACGGCCACGGTCTCTCCGTGGCAGGAGGGTTGTGCAGCGTCGGCACCGGAGCGTGTGACGACACCGGCCCACCGTAGCGGCCGGGTCCGACAGTCGGGCCCCGCTCACCCGATCGGGCAGCCACCCGGAAGAGGGTGCAAGGGGGCACAACTACACCAGTGCAGACGGCACAGCCTACCCGCACCCGTACGGCCGAACAAAACGCATAGGGGTTGTGAGACGCGTCCAACCACCGCAATCTGGACGGAACGGGATTCCTGCCCGTTCGTCTCCACGCCAGGAGGTGGGACACATGGCCCAGCCCGTCAACCGCATGCCCGCCCTCACGCTCAACACCGACGGCCACCCGCACCCGCGGGAGAACACCCTGGTGGCAATCACCGCCCTGCTGGGCGTGGTCGCCTTCACCACGTCGTTCTTCCACAACCTGCACCTGCTGACCTCGTGGACGGGCCTGCTCGGCATCGTCACGGGCCTCTGGGGCATGTTCGTCTCGGTCACCACCGCCGAGCGCTTCGTCCTGATGATCACCCTCGGCGCCTCCGCCATCGGCTTCTACCTCGGCGTCGCCCGGGGCGGTCTCTGGGGCTGACCCCGGCCCCTGCCCCCAGGAACCCTCCGCGCCCCCGTCGCGTGTCTGCAGGAGACAGCTACGCACGGGGGCGCCGTCACGCCCGCGCCCACGGGCGCCGGTGCCACCGGACGATAAGGTCACCCCGAGAACAAGGGGCCACCACCGCCCGACCGACGAGGAGCACCGAGCATGAGCCTGCGCCTGAGGACGATCACCCGCGAGGAGCACCTCGCCTTCATCAGGAGCCGCGCCTCGGCCAGCCACATGCAGGTGCCGTCCTGGGGCGACGTGAAGGCCGAGTGGCGTTCGGAGTCGATCGGCTGGTTCGACGACGCCGACCAGCTCGTCGGCGCCGGCCTGGTGCTCTACCGCCAGCTGCCGAAGGTCAAGCGCTACCTGGCCTACCTGCCCGAGGGCCCGGTCATCGACTGGTTCGACCGCGACCTCGACCGCTGGCTCTCCCCGATGCTCGCCCACCTCAAGTCGCAGGGCGCGTTCTCGGTGAAGATGGGCCCGCCGGTCGTCATCCGCCGCTGGGACGCCCCCACCATCAAGGAGGCCATCGCCGGCAAGCAGGCCAAGCGCCTGCGCGACGTCGAGGCCGACTGGTACGAGGCGCGCGCCTTCGAGGTGGCCGACCGGCTGCGCAAGGCCGGCTGGCTGCAGGGCGAGGACGGCGGCGCCGGCTTCGGCGACGTCCAGCCGCGCTACGTCTTCCAGGTGCCGCTGGCCAACCGCTCGCTGGACGACATCCACAAGAACTTCAACCAGCTCTGGCGCCGCAACATCAAGAAGGCCGAGAAGAGCGGCGTCGAGGTGTACCAGGGCGGCTACGACGAGCTGCCGATCTTCCACCAGCTCTACCTGGTGACCGCCGAGCGCGACAAGTTCACCCCGCGCCCGCTGTCCTACTTCCAGCGCATGTGGAAGGCCCTCACCGCCGAGGACCAGAACCGCATGCGGCTCTACATCGCCTACCACGAGGGCGAGCCGCTGGCCGCGACCACGATGCTCGTGGTCGGCGAGCACGTCTGGTACTCCTACGGCGCCTCGGCCAACCACAAGCGCGAGGTCAAGCCCTCCAACGCGATCCAGTGGCGCATGATGCGCGACGCCTACGCCCTCGGCGGCGGCGTGTACGACCTGCGCGGCATCAGTGACACCCTGGACGAGAACGACCACCTGTTCGGCCTGATCCAGTTCAAGGTCGGCACCGGCGGCCAGGCGGCCGAGTACCTCGGCGAGTGGGACTTCCCGCTCAACAAGCTGCTGCACAAGGCCCTCGACCTCTACATGTCCCGCCGCTGAGGAGGCTGACCCGATGACGCTGTCGCTCTACCTCGACACCGAACGCTGGCGCAACCACCAGCGCTCCGTCCTCGCCGAGTTCCCCGGCCTGGTGCCGGTCGCCAAGGGGAACGGCTACGGCCTGGGCAACCACCGGCTGGCCGAGGAGGCGACGCTGCTCGGCACCGGGGTGCTGGCCGTCGGCACCGCGTACGAGGCGGCCGACGCCGCCGAGTGGTACGGCGGCGAGCTGCTGGTGCTCACCCCGTACCGGGTCGGCGAGGAGGCGCTCCCGCTGCCGCACGCCCGGGTGATCCGGACGGTGGCGAGCGTGGACGCCCTGCGCGCCCTGCACGGCGCCCGGGTGGTCCTGGAGTGCATGACCACCATGCGCCGGCACGGCGTGAGCGCGGCCGACCTGCTGACGGTGGCCGGCGAGCTGGAGAACGTGGCCTTCGAGGGCCTCGCGCTGCACCTGCCGATGGACCGCCCGGACGGCTCCAGCCCGGTCGAGGAGGTCGCGTACTGGGTGGACACCGCCAGGGCGGCCGGGATCCCGGTGCACACCGTGTTCGTCAGCCACCTGGGCGCGGCCGGCATGGACCAGCTGACCCAGCGCTACCCGGACACCGTCTTCCGCGCGCGGATCGGCACCCGGCTCTGGCTGGGCGACCACGGCGCGCTGGAGGTCCGGGCGACGGTCCTGGACGTCACCCCGGTGAAGAAGGGCGACCGCTACGGCTACCGCCAGCACCCGGCGCCCTCCGACGGCCACATCGTCGTGGTCGCCGGCGGCACCGCGCACGGCATCGGCCTGGAGGCGCCCAAGTACGTGGCGAGCATGGGCGCGCGGGCCAAGGGCATCGCCCGGGCCGGCCTGGCGACCGTCAACAAGACCAAGTCGCCGTTCCACTGGGCCGGCAAGCAGCTGTGGTTCGCCGAGCCCCCGCACATGCAGGTCTCCCTGCTGTTCCTGGACGGGGAGACCAAGCCGCCGGCGATCGGCGACGAGCTCGGTCTCCAGGTCCGGCACACCACCACGCACTTCGACCGCGTGGTGGACCGCTGAGGCCTCCCCGCTGAGGCCTCCCGCCTCCGCCGCTACGCCTTCTCGGCCGGCTCCGGCAGTCCCGGCTCGTCCAGCCACTGCTCGGGGCCGGCCGCCGCGTAGGCGGCGTAGCTCTCGTCCTCGCGCAGCCGGCGGGCGGCGCCGAGCACGACCACGTCGGGGGCCCGGTCGAGCACCCCGCCGGACGGGTCGTCACTGCCGTCCCAGCGCACCGGGTCGCGGTCCGGCAGCAGGATGTCGCGGACCACCAGGCCGACCAGGTAGAGCGTGCCGAGCAGGTGCAGCACGATCGCGAAGTGGTACCAGGCCTCGCCGATCCCGTGCTGCTTGGTCCCGGTGACGAAGCCCAGGTGGGACCAGATGCCCAGGGTGTACAGCACCTCGCAGGCCTGCCAGATCAGGAAGTCCCGCCAGCGCGGCCGGGCCAGCACCGCGAGCGGAAGCAGCCAGAGCGAGTACTGCGGCGAGTACACCTTGTTGACCACGACGAACAGGGCGACGACCAGGAAGGCCAGCTGCGCGAAGCGCGGGCGACGGGGCGCCGAGAGGCCCAGCCACGCTGTGGCGGCGCAGCCCAGCACCATGAGCGCCGCGATGCAGGCGTTGAGGTACTCCAGCCCGACCCCGCGGTTCTGCATGATGATCAGCCAGAACGAGCCGTAGTCCTCGGCGCGGTGGTTGCTGAAGACGTAGAAGGTCGACCAGCCCTGCCAGTTGGCGATCATGATCGGCAGGTTGACCACCAGCCAGGCGCCGACCGCGCCGCCCAGCGCCGCGCGGAACTCGCGCCACTTGCCGGCCCGCCAGCACAGCACCAGCAGCGGGCCGATCAGCAGCAGCGGATAGAGCTTGGCGGCGGTGGCCAGGCCGATGAACACGCCGGCCCAGAGCGGCCGGGAGCCCGCCCACCAGGCCATCGCGACGGCGGCCAGCGCGACCGCGAGCAGGTCCCAGTTGACGGTGCCGTTCAGCAGCAGGACGGGCGCGAGCGCGAACAGCATCGCGTCCCACGGGCGGCGCCGGTGGGTGCGCGAGAGCGCCACCGCGGCGACCACCGCGCAGGCCATCAGCAGACCCGCGTTGATCGCCCAGAACCACTGCTCCTGGTCCTGCTGGGTGCCGCCACCGGGCGTCAGCCAGGCCGCGATCTGCATGAACAGACCGGTCAGCACCGGGTACTCGAGGTACTGCAGGTCCCCGGAGGTGCCCGGGATGCGGTCCACGTACGGGTGCAGCCCGGCGGCGAAGCCGCGTCCGGCGAACAGGTGCGGGATGTCGCTGTAGCACGCGTGGATGTACTGCGGCGAGCCCGGCTGGAACCACGCGTGGCTGTAGCACGGCGCCTTCTGCACCATGCCGAGCACCGAGATCACGATGACGGCGAGCGCCAGGACGCGCACCGGGATCCACCACGAGACGCCCAGCAGCGCCCGGCGGCCCGGCGGCCCGCCGAAGACCTCGCTGCCGGCCGCCGCCACCGGGTCCTCGTCGGCCGGGACCACCACGGTGTTGGCCGGCGGCCCGGCCGTGGCGACGGGTGCCGGGGCCGGCCCGACGGCGTCGCTGGGCCCGGTCAGGCCGGCGGATTCGTCAGGTGCGCTCGACGTCATGCCGGACATCCTGCCGCACCCGCCCCGCCGGGACGAGGAGGCCCCCGCGACGGAGCCGTCCCGGCCTCGGCGAATCATGACGAAACGGCGGTGGCGGTCCTCCGGGGAGGACCGCCACCGCCGTTTCACCGGTGTCCGGGTCGGTTCGCCTAACCGCCCTGGACGCCGCCTCCCGGCGGGGCCGACGGCGTGGGCTTGCCCGTCTTGGTCGGCACCGGGCTGCTGTCCGTCGGCGTCGACGAGGGTTGCTGTGTCGGGCACAGCAGGACACAGCTGCTCGTCGGGCCGGGGTGGGTCTTGGGCGGCTGGCTCGGCTGGGGGGCCGGGCAGTCGACGCCCGGGACGCAACCGCCCTGGGTGGGCTGCGGCGGCTGCGGCTGGCCGCCCGACGGGGACGGGTTGCCGCCGGCCGGCGGCTGGGTGACCGGCGCCGACGGGGTGTCGGTCATGGTCGGCGTGGCGGTGGCGGTCGGCGAGACCGGGGCGCCCGAGGAGTCGACCTCGTTGCCGATCGGGGTGGGCGCCGGGAAGTCCAGCTTCTTCTCGTTCGCCAGCGCGGCCTTCATGTACCGGGTGAAGATGTCGGTCGGGATGTCACCACCGTGGATCGACTCCTTGCCGCCGGTGCCCTTGAGCGAGAGCCGCACGTGGTTGCTCGGGTCCTCGCGCCACATCGCGACGCTGGTGACCAGCTGCGGGGTGTAGCCGACCCACCAGGCCGACTTGTTCTCGTCGGTGGTACCGGTCTTGCCGGCCACCGGGCGGCCCAGGTCCTTGGTCTTCGAACCGGTACCGTTCTTCGCCACGTTCACCAGCACGTCGGTGACGTTGTCCGCGACGGGCTGCTCCAGCGCCTGCTTGAGCTCGGGCTTGGTGAAGGCCGGCTTCTGCACGCCGCTCACCTCGACCTTGGTCACCGAGTAGGGCTCGGCCTCCTTGCCGCTGGCGTCCAGCGTCGCGTAGGCGGTGGCCATCCGGATCGGGCTGATGGTCGAGGTGCCGAGCGGGAAGGTGGCGGTCTTCGGGTCGGCCAGGCTCTCCTTCTTGATGCCCATCTGCATGGCGATGTCGGCCACGTTCGGGCCGCCGACGTCCTGGTTGAGCTGGACGAACGGCACGTTGTACGAGTTCTGCATGGCCTGCCGCAGCGAGACGTAGCCGCGCTTGCCGGGGTCCTCGTTCTTCTGCCGGTAGGGCTTGCCGTCGTCGCCGATCACCAGCGAGCCGTCCGGCTTGCGGATCTCGGACATGTCGTCGGCGAGGTAACGGCTGTCGGCGTTGATCCGCTTCGGCTTGCCGTTGTCGTCCTTCGCGGTCTGGACGCCGACCTGCATCGCGGTGGCCAGCACGAAGGGCTTGAAGGTCGAACCGACCTGGACACCGGTGGCCTCGGCGTTGTTGTCGAAGTGGCCGTTCTCCACGCCGTCACCGCCGTAGATGGCGACGATCGCGCCGTCACCGGGGCGGATGCTGGCGGAGCCGAACTGGATGAACTTGTCGTTGTCGGGGCGCTTCTGCGGGTCGAGCGTCTCGCCCTTGACGTCGTCGACGGCCTTCTTCAGGGCGTCGACCTTGTCCTTCTCGAAGGTCGTGTAGATCTTCAGGCCGCCCTTGTCGATCACCTGCTGGGTGATCGAGGGGTCCTTGCTGGTGACGTACCGGTTGGCGGTGTCGACCAGGTAGCTGATCTCGCCGTTCATGTTCGACGAGACCTTGCGCGGGACCGGGTCCGGGAACGTGGTGCACTTGGCACGCTCCTCGGGGGTGGCCGCCTTGATCTTCACCATGTTGTCGAGGATCCACGACCACCGCCCCTGGGCCCGTTCCTTGTTGGCCGGGTTGGTGGGGTCGTAGTACGCCGCGCCCTTGAGCAGGCCCGCCAGCATGGCGCTCTGGCAGAGGCTGAGGTCCTTGGCGTCCACCCCGTAGTACGCCTGCGCGGCGGCCTGGGCGCCGTTCGCGCCGCGGCCGAACCAGCTGGTGTTCAGGTAGCCCGTGAGGATGTCGTCCTTCCCCATCTGCTGGTTGATCTTCAGCGTGATGAAGAACTCCCTCAGCTTGCGGCTGAGGGTCTGCTCCTGGCTCAGGTAGGCGTTCTTCACGTACTGCTGGGTGATCGTCGAGGCGCCCTGGGTCTCGCCCCCCTTCGCCATGTTGTAGACGGCGCGGAGCATGCCCTTGGGGTCGATGCCGTTGTCGTTGCGGAAGTCCTGGTTCTCCGCGGCGATGACGGCGTTCTGCAGGTTGGGGCTGATGTCCTTGAGCTCGACGATCTGGCGGTTCGTCTCACCCTTGCGGACCATCTCCGTGCCGTCGGCCCAGTAGTAGATGGTGTTCTGGTCCTTCACCAGGTCGTTCAGCTTCGGGACCTGGGTGGTCTGGTACAGGTAGAACACCAGGCCCACGAAGCAGCCGAAGACCAGCAGGAAGCCGCTCAGCCACTGCTTCCAGGACGGCAGCCAGCGCCGGATCCCGGTCTTGCCGAACCGCGGGTAGTCGATGAAGCGCTTCTTGCCGGGCCCGGCCGCTGCGGCGGAGGCCGCGGCAGCACCGCCCCGGCCGCCCTTGCCCTTCTTCTGCGCGGCCTTGCGCATCTCCGCACGGCCCATCCGGGGCTGCTGAGCGGTCTCCCGGACACCTGGCGGGCGCCGGCGGCCGACCCCGTCGGAGCGCAGCTCGTCGGGACCCGGCCCTCCCTGACGGCCACCGCCTCCCGGGGGCTGCGGCCCGTCCCCGCCCGGGTTGGGCGTCCTGCGCCGTCGTTCGCTCATCTTGCAGCCACTCCTCGCCAGGCGGTTCCAGCCTGAAGGCAGGGTTCACGTCCGATGCCCGCCAACCGCCCTAACCCCGGAGGTGGTCCTCGTGCACACGCGACAGCGTACGCAGGCCTGAAATGCAACTAATCGGGCATCAGTCGCCAATAGCCGCAAAACGGCAGCAGATCATTACACGCCCGTTGCCAACCTTCCCCGCGCGTCGGCTTGTGATCACATTCACGCGTGCCCCCCTTGCCCGTTTCGGGGGCCAGGTTTACTGTTCTCGATATATCGAGCCGATACATCGAAGCGGCATACCGCCGGACACGGCGGCCGGACACCGGTCAGAGGGAAGGAGGACGACGGCATTGGGCAGGCGCTCAGGAGTGCTGGAGTTCGCCGTTCTCGGCCTGCTCCACGACGCCCCGATGCACGGGTACGAGCTGCGCAAGCGGCTCAACGTCCTGCTCGGCTCGTTCCGTGCCTTCTCCTACGGAACGCTCTACCCCTGCCTGAAGAGCCTGGTCGCCCAGGGTTTCCTGGTCGAGGACAACCCGGACGTCGAGTACGTCCCGGCCACCGCGCTCAACGGCAAGCGGTCCAAGATCGTCTACCGGCTCTCCCCCGAGGGGAAGCAGCGCTTCGAGGAGCTGCTCGCCGACTCCGGCCCCGACGCGTGGGAGGACGAGCACTTCGGCGTCCACTTCGCGTTCTTCGGCCAGACCGACCGGGCGGTGCGGATGCGCGTCCTGGAAGGTCGCCGCAGCCGGCTGGAGGAGCGCCTGGAGCGGATGCGCAACTCGCTGGCCCGGGCCCGCGAGCGGTTCGACGACTACACCGTCGAGCTGCAGCGGCACGGACTGGAGTCGGTGGAGCGCGAGGTCCGGTGGCTCAACGAGCTGATCGAGACCGAGCGCGCCAACCGCACCGGCCGGACCGGGCCCGCCGCCGGCGGGAACCCCGCCGCCGCACCCCCCAAGACTTCGGACGGCCGTGGCCAGGTGACCGGGCCACCGTACGACCGCCCGGGGCGCTCCACCGAGGAGCGCTGACACCGCGTCAGGCCTGTGCCACGCGGCAGGAGTGGGCGCCTCGCGCCCGTACAAGCAGTCATTCGAAGAAGCAGGACGAGTGCCGCCGACCCCGGCGGCCCTCATGAGATCACAGGGAGCAACCGGAATGGGTTCGGTTCGCGTAGCCATCGTGGGCGTGGGCAACTGCGCCGCGTCGCTGGTGCAGGGTGTCGAGTACTACAAGGACGCCGACCCGGCCGGCAAGGTCCCCGGGCTGATGCACGTCCAGTTCGGTGACTACCACGTCCGTGACGTGGAGTTCGTCGCCGCCTTCGACGTCGACGCCAAGAAGGTCGGCTTCGACCTGGCCGACGCCATCGGCAACAGCGAGAACAACACCATCAAGATCTGCGACGTGCCGCCGACCGGCGTCACCGTCCAGCGTGGCCACACCCTCGACGGCCTGGGCAAGTACTACCTGGAGACCATCGAGGAGTCCGACGAGGCCCCGGTCGACGTCGTCCAGGTCCTCAAGGACAAGCAGGTCGACGTCCTGGTCTGCTACCTGCCCGTCGGTTCCGAGGACGCGGCCAAGTTCTACGCGCAGTGCGCCATCGACGCCAAGGTCGCCTTCGTGAACGCCCTGCCGGTGTTCATCGCGGGCACCAAGGAGTGGGCGGACAAGTTCACCGAGGCCGGCGTGCCGATCGTCGGTGACGACATCAAGTCCCAGGTCGGCGCCACCATCACGCACCGCGTGATGGCGAAGCTGTTCGAGGACCGCGGTGTCATCCTCGAGCGCACCATGCAGCTGAACGTCGGCGGCAACATGGACTTCAAGAACATGCTGGAGCGCGAGCGCCTGGAGTCGAAGAAGATCTCCAAGACCCAGGCCGTCACCTCGCAGATCCGCGACCGCGAGCTGGGCGCCAAGAACGTCCACATCGGTCCGTCGGACTACGTGGCCTGGCTGGACGACCGCAAGTGGGCGTACGTCCGCCTGGAGGGCCGCGCGTTCGGTGACGTCCCGCTGAACCTGGAGTACAAGCTCGAGGTCTGGGACTCCCCGAACTCCGCCGGTGTCATCATCGACGCCGTGCGCGCTGCCAAGATCGCCAAGGACCGCGGCATCGGCGGCCCGATCCTGTCGGCCTCCTCCTACTTCATGAAGTCGCCGCCGGTGCAGTACTTCGACGACGAGGCCAAGGAGAACGTCGAGAAGTTCATCCGCGGTGAGGTCGAGCGCTGAGCGCAGCGAGGTTCGCGACTGTCGAGTGCTGGGCGCTGAGCGCAGCGAGGTTCGCGACTGTCGAGTGCTGAGCGCTGCGTGAACTGACGGTTCATAACCGCTCGTAGTGCCTCGGAAGGGCCCACGATCACGAGATCGTGGGCCCTTCACCATTTCCCGGCGAATGTTTCACGTGAAACGGCGACCGGTTCCGTGGCACCCTGGGCGGGTGGCGATCACCGAGAACGGCAGCACCCACCAGTCCGCGCAGCGCGCCACGCTCCTCCAACTGCTCCGGGGCCGCGACTTCCGGAGACTGCTGACCGCCCGGGTGCTCTCCCAGCTCTCGGACGGCGTCTTCCAGGTCTCGCTGGCCGCCTACGTCGTGTTCTCCCCGGAGAAGCAGTCCTCCCCCGCCGACATCGCCTCGGTGCTGGCCGTGATGCTGCTGCCGTTCTCGGTGATCGGCCCGTTCGCCGGCGTCCTGCTGGACCGCTGGCGCCGCCGCCAGGTGCTCTACATCGGCAACCTGGCCCGCTTCGGGCTCGGTCTCGCGACCGCGACGCTGCTCCTGGCCGAGGCGCCGACCTGGCTGTTCTTCGCCTCGGCGCTGCTGGTCACCGCGCTCAACCGGTTCATCCTGGCGGGGCTGTCCGCCGCCCTGCCCCGGGTGGTGCGGCAGGACCGGCTGGTCACCGCCAACGCGCTCTCCCCCACCCTCGGCACCGTCGCCGCCGCCTCGGGCGGGGGCATCGGCTTCCTGCTGCACCAGGTGATGACCCCGGGGCCGAAGGCGGACGCCGCGCTCGTCACGGTGGCCGCGCTGCTCTACCTGTCGGCCGCGCTGGCCGCCCGCCGGATGGACCGCGACCTGCTCGGCCCCGAGCGTCACGGGGACCACCCGGCGCTCGGCCAGGTCCTCGTGAGGGCCGCGGTCGAGCTCGGTGCCGCCGTCCGCCACCTGGTGCGCGACTGCCGGCCCGCCGTGCACGCGCTCGCCGCCGTCACCGCGGCCCGGTTCTGCTACGGCATGCTGATCGTGGTCGTGGTGATGCTCGCGCGGTACACCTTCAACGACCCGGCCGACAGCGCGGCCGGGCTGGTCACCCTCGGCCAGGCGGTCGGCCTGTCCGCCGCCGGGTTCTTCATCGCCGCGGTGGTCAGTCCGTGGTGCTCCCGCCGCCTCGGCCTGGCCGGCTGGATGACGGCCTGCCTGGTGGCGCCGGTGGTCTTCGTCCCGGCGCTCGGGCTGAGCTTCTCGCTGGCGCCCTGCCTGCTGGCCGCGCTGCTGCTCGGAGTGGTCACCCAGGGCACCAAGATCTGCGCGGACACCGTGGTCCAGGAATCGGTCGAGGACGACTACCGCGGCCGGGTGTTCGCCATCTACGACGTGCTGTTCAACGTCGCCTTCGTGGCCGCCGCGCTCGTCACCGCCCTGGTACTGCCCCTGTCCGGGCGGTCGGTGGTGGTGGTCGTCGGGGTGGCGGCGGTGTACGCGCTGGCGGCGCTCCTGTACTTCCGCGCGGCCCGGCGCCACGGGCCGCTCCCCGGTGACCAGGCCTCCTGAGGGTCCGCGGGGACTCGGAACGGGTGGCGTCCGAGAGGGTCGCTAAGGTACGTCAGACCTGTCGGAGCGACAGCACTCGGTCACGGGGGACTACCTGATGAGCACACCGCCCGGCCCGTACGGGCCTCCACCGCAGTACGGGCCACCCCCGCAGACCCCGCAGTACGGCCCGCCGCCTGCGTACGGATCGCCGCCGTACGGGCCGCCGCCCCCGCAGGTGCCCGCCCAGCCCGGCCCTCCCGGCTACGGGCCGCCGCCCGCGTACGGGGCGCCGCAGCCGCCGTACGCCGGGGCGCAGCCGTACCCGCCCGCCAGACCGTACGGCTACCCGCAGCCCGCTCCGCCCGCCGGTCCGGCGGGCGGCAAGCGCACCGTCCGGTCGAAGCTGAAGGCGGTCGGCGTGCTGATCGCCGCCGCGGTGGTGGCCGTCGGCTACTTCGTCAGCGGCCCGAGCGTCAGCAGCGCGAAGCCCGGCGACTGCGTCCGGGTGGGCGGCACGCGCGATGTCGAGATCGTCAAGTGCACTGACAGCAAGGCGAATTACCGAGTCCTCTCGAAGTTCGAGGACACCACCGACACCAGCCGCTGCCGGCAGAATCCGCAGTCCACCAGCGCGGTCTCCGGCAAGAGCGGACGCCGCTGGAACAAGAAGCGGTACGTGCTCTGCCTCGGCCCGCTCAAGCCCACCGGTGCCCCGCCGGTCGGCGCCTCCTGACCGCTCCGCCCGACTTCCCGCCCGACCTCTCCGCCACCGCTTCCCCAGGGGACCCCTTGTCCGTTCCACCGCCCCAGATGCCCTACGGCGCCCCGCCGCCCAACAACTCCAACCCGTACGCCGGCGGGAACCCGTACGGCCAGCCGGCCCCGCCCCCGCCGCCGATGAACTACGGCTACCCGCCCGCGCCCGACCCGGCAGCGTACGGCTACGGCTACCCGGGCGGTGCCCCGCAGGGTCCGGTCTGCCGCTTCTGCGGCGGCTTCCCGGCCGTGGAGGCCACCGTCCGCGGCCACCAGGGCATCATCGTGATCATGCGGTTCCTGAAGATGCGGGGTCCGTTCTGCCGCGTCTGCGGCGACGCGACGGTGCGCGACATGTCCGCGCGCACCCTCGTCCAGGGCTGGTGGAGCTACCTCGGCGCACCGATGACCATCATCACCCTGCTGCTGAACCTGGGCCCCCACAACAAGTTCAAGCAGCTGCCGCCGCCCGCCCCCGGCACCCACGGCCCGCAGCTCGACCCGGGCGTCCCGCTGTCCAAGCGCCCGCACGTGTTCATGCTGCTGCTGCCGGTCGGCTGGATCATCACGGTGATCGCCCTGATCGCCGCCGGCGCCTTCGCCCCCAAGAACGACCCGTACGTGCCCCACCCGATCGTCATGCCCAGCGTGTCGGTGCCGCCGATGCCCAGCTTCAGCCTCCCGCCGATACCGACGCCGACGTTCTCGCTCCCGCCGGACAACTCGGCCAAGCCGCAGGCCCCGGTCCCGGCGCCGAAGACCATCGACTCCGCGAAGGTCGGCGACTGCCTGCGCAACGAGAACGGCACCGGGGCGACGCACGACCCGAACCCCCGGATCTCCATGCTGCCGTGCAGCGACCAGCGCGCCCAGTACAAGGTGCTCTGGAAGTACCCGGCGACCTCGGACTCGAAGGTCTGCGAAGCGCAGCCGAAGTCCGACAGCACCTACGTCAGCGAGGACACGGCGTCGCAGGCGCTGAACTACGTCCTGTGCCTGCAGTCGATCCACAGCTGACCGGGCACGCAGAGGGGCGGTCCCGGATCCCGGGACCGCCCCTCACCGCGTTCGCTCAGCCCTGCTGCTGCTCCGCCCACCACGCGTGCAGTGCGGCCACCGCCTCGTCGTGCTCCATCGGGCCGTTCTCCAGCCGGAGTTCGAGCATGTGCTTGTAGGCCTTGCCGACCTGCGGGCCTGGCCTGAGGCCGAGCAGCTCCATGATCTGGTTGCCGTCCAGCGCCGGGCGGATGGCGTCCAGCTCCTCCTGGGCCTTCAGTTCGCCGATCCGCTGCTCCAGGCCGCCGTAGGTGCGCGACAGCGCCGCCGCCTTCTTGCGGTTGCGGGTGGTGCAGTCGGAGCGGGTGAGCTTGTGCAGGCGCTCCAGCAGCGGCCCGGCGTCGGTCACGTAGCGGCGCACCGCGGAGTCGGTCCACTCGCCCCCGCCGTAACCGTGGAAGCGCAGGTGCAGCTCGACCAGGCGCGAGACGTCCTCGGTGAGCTCCTTGGAGTACTTGAGCTCGCGCATCCGCTTGCGGGTCATCTTGGCGCCGACCACCTCGTGGTGGTGGAAGGAGACCCGGCCGTCCGACTCGAAGCGGCGGGTGCGCGGCTTGCCGATGTCGTGCAGCAGCGCGGCCAGCCGCAGGGTGAGGTCGGGGCCCTCCTGCTCCAGGGCGATGGCCTGCTCCAGGACGGTCAGCGAGTGCTCGTAGACGTCCTTGTGCCGGTGGTGCTCGTCGCGCTCCAGCCGCAGCGCGGGCAGCTCGGGCAGGACGTACCCGGCCAGTCCGGTGTCGACCAGCAGCCGCAGGCCCTTCACCGGGTGGGCGGCCAGCAGCAGCTTGTTGAGCTCGGCCTGGACCCGCTCGGCCGAGACGATGGTGATCCGCTCGGCCATCGCGGTCATCGCGGCGACGACCTCGGGGGCCGGGTCGAAGTCGAGCTGGGCGGCGAAGCGGGCGGCGCGCATCATCCGCAGGGGGTCGTCGGAGAAGGACTCCTCGGGGGTGGCGGGGGTGCGCAGCACCCGGGCCTCCAGGTCCTCCAGGCCGCGGTGCGGGTCGACGAAGCCGCGGCCGGGCAGGTCGACGGCCATCGCGTTGACGGTGAAGTCGCGGCGGACCAGGTCCTGCTCGATGGTGTCGCCGTAGGTGACCTCGGGCTTGCGGGAGGTGCGGTCGTAGGCCTCGGACCGGTAGGTGGTGATCTCGATCAGGAACGAGCCCTGCGGGGTGTCCTTGCGGGCGCCGACCGTGCCGAAGGCGATGCCGACGTCCCAGACCGCGTCCGCCCAGCCCTTGACGAGCTTGAGGACCTGCTGCGGGCGGGCGTCGGTGGTGAAGTCCAGGTCGTTGCCGAGCCGGCCGAGCAGTGCGTCCCGCACGGAGCCGCCGACCAGCGCCAGCCGGTGCCCGGCCGCCTGGAAGCGGCGGGCGATCTCGTCGGCGACCGGCGACACCCGCAGCAGCTCTTGCAGGCCCAGGGTCTGGGCCTCGCTCAGGCTTGGTACGACCCGGGTCGCGGTGCTGGAAGGATGGGTACGGGCGGCGGGCTCATTGGCAGTGGACACGGCTCACAAGGGTACGTGGCTCGGCAGGTCAACCGCCCGCGCGTTTTGGGCGTCTCACCCCAAGGCCCGCAACACCGCACCCGGGGCCGCATCGTTACCATGCCGGTGAACGGGTTCTCGGGCACCGGACAGGGGATGCGGTGCCGCGTGCCACCACGGCCGACCGGGCGACCGGAGGCCTCCTCTTCACGGCTGCCCTTTCCCGGCTGCTTCGCACGGCTGATCGTTTCGGCCCGCGGCAGCGGCCGCGGCATCGAGCGGCGAACAGCATCAGGCGAACAGCATCAGCAGCATCGAGCGAGCGAGAACGGCGAGGGCGAAACGAGTGAGTGAGCCGGCACGGCACTCGGGCCTGGGAGCGTACGGACGGCCCGCGCGGCCCGGGGAACCCGCCGACGGGCGGCGTCCCGGCCGCCGCACGGCACGGCGGCTCGCGGCCGCCCTGGGGGCCGCGCTGGCGGTGGTCGCGGCCACGCCGGCCGGCGCGCTGCCGGCCGGCGGCAACGTGCCGGACTCGGCCGGCTCGGCCTCGGCCGAGTCCCCGGTGGTCATGACGATCGACACGGTGGCCCCGCAGGTGGCCAGCCCGAACGGCACGGTGACGATCACCGGGCACGTGACCAACGGCGGCAAGTCGGCGCTCAAGGGCGCCCACGCGGCCGTCCGCAGGCCGTCGTCGGGCAAGCCGCTGCAGCGGCGCAGCGAACTGCAGAACGTGGCCACGCGCACCGCCCCGCTCAGCACGGACGGCGTGGAGCTGGACAGCCCGCAGTACGCGCTGCCCGAGCTCGCCCCGGGCCAGAGCCAGCCGTACACCCTCGGCGTCGCGGTCAACGACCTCCAGCTGAACGGCGACGGCGTCTACGAGCTCGCCGTGGACGCCTGGGGCGCGACCGCCGACAACCAGCACGAACGGGCGCTGGGCATCGCCCGCACCTTCCTGACGTACGGCTCGAACCCCGGCGACGCCCAGCCGACCAAGGTGGCCACGGTCTGGCCCCTGGTGCACGGGCCGGTGCTGGCCGCGCAGACCTACGCCGACAACGACCAGACGATCCCGGTGCTGCGCGACGACAGCCTGGCCACCGAGTTCGCCCCGGGCGGCCGGCTGTACGAGCTGGTGGACACCGGCTCGAAGCTGACCGGCCTGACCTGGACGATCGATCCGGACCTGCTGGACACCGCGTTCGCGATGACCAGGCCGTACCGGGTGCAGAAGCCGGGCACCGAGGTGAAGGGCCTCTCGGCCAAGGACGACACCACCGTCCCCGGCGCCGGCACGGCCGCCGCGAAGGACTGGCTGGAGAAGCTGCGGGCCGCCGTCGCCAAGCCCGGCAACCAGGTGGTGGCGCTGCCGTACGCCGACCCGGACGTCGCCTCGATCGCCCACAACGGCGCCGACCTGACCGGCATGGGCACCGCCCTGAACAAGGCCGCCACCGCCGGGCGGCTGACCGTCGAGGGCCGGCTGTCCGTGGACACCCGCTCCGACGTCGCCTGGCCCTACCAGGGCTACCTGGACCAGCAGGTCGCCGGCGTCGCCCAGCAGGCGGGCAGCAGCCTGCTGCTGGTGGACGGCGCGAGCATGCCGGAGCCGGACGCGCTCAACCACACACCGAACGCGGTGCGCCCGATCGGCAACGGGCAGAGCGCCGTGGTGTCCGACGAGACCGTCTCCGCGCTGTTCGACGGCGACCTGAGCACCCCGCAGGCGCAGACCCTGGCGACCCAGCGCTTCCTCGCCGAGACCTACGCGATCACCCACGAGCAGCCGCAGAACCAGCGCGGCCTGCTGGTCCTGCCGCCGCGCGACCTGACCGTGAGCACCGCGAAGGTGCTGGCGAACGCCCTCCAGACGGCGGCGAACGGCAAGTGGGTGGAGCCGACGAAGCTGGACGTCGTGGCGCAGTCCGCGCCCGACCCGGGGGCCGCCACCGCCGTCCCGGCCGCCGCCGACTACCCGGCCAAGGCCCGCGCCTCCGAGCTGCCGGCGGCCGACCTGAGCGGCACCGACAGCGTCCAGCACGACCTCGACACCCTGATGCAGGTGCTCACCCTGCCGCAGCGGGTGCGCGGCCCGTTCAGCGCGGCCATGATCCGCTCGCTGTCCACCGAGTGGCGCTCCGACGCCCCCGGGGGGAGCAACTACCGCACGGGTGTGAGCAGATACCTCGCCGAGCTGACCGGCGCGGTGCAGGTGCCCAAGAAGACGGTGGTCACCCTCGCCGGGAACACCGGCCAGCTGCAGGTCAGCGTCCGCAACGACCTCACCCAGACCGTCACCAACCTCAAGCTGCGGCTGACCTCGCACCAGCAGAACCGGCTGTCGGTCAGCAACGACGTGGACCTGGTCATCCCGGCCTCGCAGGGCGTCACCGTGCGCTTCCAGGCCCTGGCGCGCAACAACGGCCCGGTCGAGATGACCGCCCAGCTCTACACCACCGGGCCGGACGCGCGCCCGTACGGACTCCCGCAGAACTTCCGGGTGGAGGTCACCTCGGTGACCAACGGAGTGCTGTACGTCTTCGCGGGCGGGGTGGTGCTGCTCCTGCTCGCCGCCCTGCGGTTCTTCCGCCAGCGCAAGCGGCGGGCCGGGCAGCCGCACGAGGACGGCGACCAGCCGGTCGGCGACGCCGGGACGGGCGGCGCGGCCGGGGAGCCCCCCGCCGAGCCGGACGACGCCGCCCCCGCCGACGGCCCCCACGACCCCTCCGGCCCCTCCGACGGGGGCGGCTCCGCAGGTGGCGCTCCCGCACAGACACCGCGCGGCAGCAGCGCGGATGGCCGGGATCGGACCTCCAGTGATGAGAAGGTTGGTCCTTGATACCGCCGACCCCGCACCCGACCGGGCCGGCCTCCCCCACGAACGCGAAGAGGTGACATGACCGGGCGCAGCGAGGAGCGGCCGCCGGGCCGCGGTGAGAACCGGCCGGGTGCCGAGTCGCCGTCCGGCGACTGGTACGTGGCCGACACCTACGCCCAGGACCCGTACGCGGCCGACGCGTACCAGGGCCCGCAGGACGGCCAGGACCCGTACGGTCTCCGGGCCGCCCGGCCCGCCGTGGCGCAGCAGCAGGCCGCCGCGTACGACGTGCCGCCGCAGCTGCCGCCGCAGGCCGGCGGCTACCCGGCGCCGGTCGCGCCGACGCCGTTCGCGCCGCCGGTACCGCCGGTGCAGCCCGGTTGGGACACCCCGGCCGGCTGGCGGGAGCCCCACGAGGAGGTCCCGGCGGCCGACGGCCAGTGGGGTGCCGCGGAGCAGCCGCAGCCGCAGCCGCAGTGGGAGCCCGGTCCGGCGCACTCCCGGTGGGACACCGAGACCACCGAGTACGTCGGCGTGGACTCGCTGTTCGGCGGCCGGTCCGAGGCCGCGGCCGAGCCCGCGCCCGTCCCGCCGGCCGCCCCCGCCGGGCCGCCTCCGGCGCCGCCCGCGCCCGTGCCGTTCCCGCCCTTGGGCGGGCACCCGGCGCAGGAGGGCCGCGGGGACGAGCCGCGGCCGTTCGTGCCCCCGATCGAGTTCGACCCGCCGCTCTCCGAGGAGGAGGCCACCATGCAGGTGGCCGCGGTGGCGCTGCCGCCCGCGGTGGAGCCGCTGGACGACCTCGCCGCCGAGGGGCACGCCGCGCAGGCGCCTGCCGCCGAGTCCGCCCCGGCGGCCGGTGGCGGTGGCGGTGGCGGCAAGGTCGCGAGCCTGCTGAACTCCAGCGCGATCATGGCGGCCGGCACGCTGGTCTCCCGCGGCACCGGCTTCCTGCGCACGATGGTGATCGCGGGCGCGATCGGCATCGCCGTCATGGGCGACTCGTACAACGCGGCGAACACCCTGCCGACCCTGCTCTACATCCTGATCGGCGGCGGCGCGCTGAACGCCGTCTTCGTGCCGCAGCTCGTCCGCAGCATGAAGAACGACGAGGACGGCGGCACCGCCTACGCCAGCCGGCTGCTCACCCTGGTGATGGTCGGCCTCGGCGGCGTGGTGTTCCTGGCAGTGCTCGGGGCTCCCCTCCTGGTGCAGCTGATCGCCCACCCGATGATGGAGAACCCGGCCCGCGCCGACACGACGGTGGCCCTGGCCCGGTACTGCCTGCCCACCATCTTCTTCATGGGCATCCACGTGGTGATGGGCCAGATCCTCAACGCCCGTGGCCGGTTCGGCGCCATGATGTGGACCCCGGTCCTCAACAACATCGTGGTGATCTTCACCTTCGGCGCCTACATCTGGGTCTACGGGGGCTTCAACTCCACCCAGGTGACGCCGGAGAACATCACCCCCGAGGGCGTGCGGCTGCTCGGACTCGGCACGCTGATCGGCCTGGTCGTCCAGTCGTTGGCGATGATCCCGTACCTGCGGGCGGCCGGCTTCCACTACCGTCCGCGCTTCGACTGGCGCGGCCACGGCCTCGGCAAGGCCGCCCGCCTCGCCAAGTGGACGTTCTTCTTCGTGCTCGCCAACCAGGCCGGCTACCTCGTCATCACCCAGCTGGCCACCGCCGCCGGCAGCGCCGCCGAGCACGGCGGACACGGCGGTGTCGGCCTCTCCGCGTTCTCCAACGCCCTGCTGATCTGGCAGCTCCCGCAGGCCGTCATCACCGTCTCGATCATGAGCGCGGTGCTCCCCCGGCTCTCCCGGGCGGCGGCCGACGAGGACGCCGGCGCCGTCCGCGACGACCTGTCGTACGGGCTGCGCACCACCGCGGTGGCGGTCGTCCCGGCCGCGTTCCTGTTCCTGGCCCTCGGCCCGGCGATCGGCCGCTCGATCTACGCGGTCGGCGGCGGCACCGCGGCCCTGGACAACGCGACCAACGTCGGTCTGATGCTGTCCGCCTTCGCGCTCGGCCTGATCCCGTACTCGGCGCAGTACGTCATGCTGCGCGGCTTCTACGCCTACGAGGACACCCGGACGCCGTTCTCCAACACCGTCTGGGTGGCGGCCTGCCAGGCCGGCTTCTCGCTGGTCTGCTGGCTCGCCCTGCCGCCGGAGTGGACGGTGACCGGCATGGCCTTCGGCTACGGCCTCGCCTACGCCGTCGGGGTGACGGTCGCGGTGCCCAAGCTGAAGAAGAAGATCGGCGGGCTGGACACCAAGCGGATCGGCAAGACGTACAGCCGCCTGGCCGCCGCGTGCATCCCGGCCGCCCTGATCGGTCTCGGCGTCAGCCTGGCGGTCCAGCGGGCGCTCGGCGGCTGGCCGGGCAGCGTGGTCTCCCTCGTCGCGGCGGGCGGCCTCCAACTGGCCGTGTTCGTGCTCATCGCGAAAAGACTGCGGATCGAGGAGCTCAACGCCATGCTGGGCATGGTGCGCGGCCGACTGGGCCGCTGACCCATCGCACCAACCGGCCGGACCGGCGCGCACCCTGACCGCGCGTCAACCCGCACGATCGGCTCACGAGCCGGTCCGGCCCGACACCGGGCCGCCACCCGCACCGGGCCCGACCGGGCCCGCAGGTGGCGGCCCGGTGTCGGTTCTGCACCACATCTCTCCACCTTCACGCAACCGAGCGGCCCCCTCAGCGGTCGTACCCGGTGGAGAAGAGTGGGCACAATTGTCCTGGAGCACAGGGCCGCCAACCCGCGTGCTCCAGCGACTCTCTCAGCCGGGGCGACACAAGGGGAGGCAGGACCACGGTGGCTGATGGCACCAAGGCGGTCGTCGACACGTCAGCAGCTGACGCGGCGGCGGACGACGCCGCACTGGCCGCGGCGATCGACGAGCTCGCGGGCGCGAAGGCCGCCCCGGCCGACGACGCCCCCTCCCCCGGCAGCTCCTCCTCGGACGGCTCCTCCTCGGACGGCTCCTCCGCCGCCGACGCCTCGTCGGGCGACGCCTCGTCGGGCGACGCCTCGTCGGGCGACGACGCCTCATCGGGCGACTTCGACGCCTCCACCGACGACGCCCCGGTCGGTGAGGAGACCTCGGAGATCACCGCGCCGCTCTCGGTCGACGAGATCGCCGCCGAACTCGCCGCCGGCGGCGTCGGGCCGAAGCCGGCCGGGCCCGCCGGGCCCGTGCACGGCACCCCTCGCCGCACGCCCACCGACCCGCAGCCCACCGTCGACCCGCGCGACACCGCCACCCTCCCCCGCACCCTCCCCGCGCCGCTGCGGCACAGCGGCGACAAGATCGGCCACCGGTACCGGCTGGAGGAGTGCATCTCCCAGACCGAGACCTTCAGCAGCTGGCGCGCCGTCGACGAGAAGCTGCGCCGGGCCGTCGGCGTCCACCTGATGGCCTCCGGCCACCAGCGCGCCCGCAAGGTGCTCGCCGCCGCCAAGTCCGCCGCCCTGCTCGGCGACCCGCGCTTCGTCCAGGTCCTCGACGCCGTCCAGGAGGGCGAGCTGGTCTACGTCGTGCGGGAGTGGCTGCCGCACGCCTCCGACCTCGCCAAGCTGCTCGTCGGCGGCCCCATGGAGCCGCACGAGGCGTACCAGATGGTCCGCCAGGTGACCGACGCGGTCGCCGCCGCACACCGCCGCGGCCAGGCCCACCTGCGGCTCACCCCGCGCTGCGTGCTGCGCACCGACAGCGGCCAGTACCGGATCAACGGCATCGCGGTGGACGCCGCCCTGCGCGGGCTGCCCGCCGAGGACGACACCGACGACGCCAAGCGCACCGACACCCGCGCGATCGGCGCCCTGCTGTTCACCGCGCTCACCCACCGCTGGCCCTACCCGGAGGACCGCTACGACCTCCAGGGCCTGCCGAAGGGCCTCCAGAACGCCGCCCCCGACCAGGTCCGGGCGGGCGTCCACAAGGGCCTGTCCGAGCTCGCCGCGCGGGCCCTGTTCGACCACCCGCCGCACCACGCCGAGCCGATCACCACGCCGGAGGAGCTGGCCAAGGCGATCGCGCTGATGCCCCGCATCCGCCAGCCCGAGCCCGAGCTGCCCGCCTTCACGCCCCCGCCCCGGCACAACACCCACTCCCTGCCGACGGCGCCCAACCCGACCCGGGTGATCGACGGGCCCGTCGTGGCCCCGCTGCCGCCCTCGTCCCGTCCGGCCACCGTCCGCCGCACCCGCCGACGGCTGCGCCGGGCGATCAAGGCGACGGCCTGGACGGTCGCGCTGGGCGCCATCGGCATCGCCTCCTGGCAGCTCGTCGACAACCTGCGCCACCAGGGGTCGACGGTCGCCGCGCCCCAACCCTCGGCCAGCAGCGCCTCGCCGACCGTGCACACCGCCCCGCAGCACACGCCGGTGCCGATCCAGATCAAGGACGCGCTGTCCTACAACCCGAGGGGCGACTCCCCGGAGTCCACCTACCTGCTCCCGAAGGTCTTCGACGGCGACCCGAGCACCTCCTGGGTGACCAAGAGCTACATCGACCCGTTCGGCCCCAAGCCGCCGCTCAAGGACGGCACCGGCCTGCTCATCGACCTCGGCTCGGAACAGTCGGTCAGCTCGGTGAACGTCCAGTTCGGCGGCCTCCACACGGCCGAGCTGCGGGTGCCGGACGCCCAGGCGGCTGCCAACCCCAAGGATGCCCAGCCCGAGGCCTACACGGTGCTGGACAAGAAGAGCGGCAGCACCATCGACTTCGCCCTCACCAGCCCGACGAAAACGCGCTACCTCTTGATCTGGCTGACCAGCCTGCCCAAGGATCCTGATGGCAGTGGTAAGTTCCGCGGTCAGGTCAACGAAGTCAAGGTCTTCGGCTGACCGGACGACCGCGCACACCGACGGCAAGGGGTCCAGGGGTGACAGTGGCGGACGACGACGCGACGCTGCTCGCCCGGCACGTCGCCGGTGATCCGGACGCCTTCGGCCTGCTGGTGAACCGCCACCGCGACCGGCTCTGGGCGGTCGCCCTGCGCACCCTGGGCGACCGCGAGGAGGCCGCCGACGCGCTCCAGGACGCCCTGGTCTCCGCCTTCCGCGCCGCGCCCGGCTTCCAGGGCCGCTCGGCGGTCACCACGTGGCTGCACCGGATCGTGGTCAACGCCTGCCTGGACCGCGCCCGGCGCAGCGCCACCCGCCGCACCAGCCCGCTGGACGACGACCCGCAGCGGCTGGACACCCTGGTCGGCTCCGCCGAACCCGCCGACTCCCCCGTCGTCCGGGCCGAGGTGCACCGCGAGGTGACCGCGGCGCTCGCCGAACTGCCCGCAGACCAGCGGGCCGCCCTGGTCCTGGTCGACATGCAGGGCTACCCGGTCGCCGAGGCGGCCGAGCTGCTGGGCGTGCCGGTGGGCACGGTGAAGAGCCGCTGCGCCCGGGGGCGGGCCCGGCTGCTACCGCTGGTCCGCCACCTCCGCGAGGGCGGCGGAGCCGCTGTTTCACGTGAAACGGCGTCCGCCCCGGGGGCCGCTCCACCGCGGCGGAGCGCACCGGGGAACCCGAAGGACGCCCGCACCGTCACAGGAACAGGAACAAGTACGGCCGCAGGCCGGACGATTCTGGAAGGAGATGCGAGCACGCGATGACGGCCCCCTTCTCCTTCTCCGACTCCTCCGGCTCCCACGGGTCCCACCCCTCCGTCGACGAGCTCGCCGACCTCGCCGAGGAGCTGATCGAGGACGCCGACACCGTAGGGGCGCTGCGCCGGCACCTGGCCGACTGCACCGAGTGCCGCGGCACCGCCGACGCGCTCGGCGAGGTCCGGGCGCTGCTCGGCGAGGTCGAGGCCCCGCCGATGCCGGCCGACGTCGCCGCCCGGCTGGACGCCGCCATCGCCGCGGAGGCCGCCCGGCGCGACGCCGTCGACGGCCCGCACCAGGCCTCCGAGAGCACTCGTGGACGGGCCGCACCGACCCCGCCGTCCCGGCCCGCCACGGCCCCCGTCGCGCCGCCCGCTCGCCCCCTCGGCGCCACCGGCCCCGGCCGCCCCCGTCCCCGGCGGCGGCGTGTCGGCCTCCTGCTCGGTGCCGCCGCCGCGCTCGCCGCGCTCGGCCTCGGTGGCGCACTGCTGGACCTGGCGGATTCCGACTCCCACAACGCGACCGCCTCGGCCGTGGCACCGTCCACCGCCGAGGCCGGCCACAGCTCCAAGGGGGAGCACGCCCTGGGCACGGGCACCGAGTACCGCGACGGCCAGCTCGCCGCGCAGATCCAGCAGCTGCTGGCCCGCTCCGGCGCCACCGTGGGCCCGCCCCCGAACGGCGTCGCCAAGCCCTCCGCCGCCGCACCGGCCGATGGGCGGCTCACCTCGGAGGCGGCGCCCGGGACCCCCCGGACCTGCCCGGCCCCCGCCGGCGGCACGCCGCTGGCCGCCGACCACGGCACCTACGCCGGCTCCCCGGTCGACGTCCTGGTCTACCCCGTGCCCGGAAAGCCCGGCGAGGTCGACGTCTACCTGCGCTCCCCCGACTGCGCGATCGCGCTGCACCAGGCGGTCCCCGCCCGCTGACCGCCCGGGCCGGCTCCGGCTCCCATGCGATCGACGGGTCCCATGCGATCGACGCCGGAGCCACCACGCCGCTTCCGGAGTGCGGGCACCTGGTACTGATCCGCCTGGGAATGCGAGACACTGGTCAGTCGTTGTCCCGGGCGGCGGAGCAGGACCGCCCTCCCCGCAGCAAACGCGGGTCGCGATGCGAACCAGGAGATGCAGTGAGCGACGTCCGTAACGTGATCATCATCGGTTCCGGCCCGGCCGGCTACACGGCCGCGCTCTACACGGCCCGTGCCTCCCTGAAGCCGCTGGTCTTCGAGGGGGCCGTCACCGCCGGCGGCGCGCTGATGAACACCACCGAGGTCGAGAACTTCCCGGGCTTCCGGGACGGGATCATGGGCCCCGAGCTGATGGACAACATGCGGGCCCAGGCCGAGCGCTTCGGCGCCGAGCTGATCCCGGACGACATCGTCGCGGTCGACCTCACCGGAGACATCAAGACCGTCACCGACTCCGAGGGCAACGTGCACAAGGCCCGCGCGGTGATCGTCACCACCGGCTCCCAGCACCGCAAGCTCGACCTGCCGAACGAGGACAAGCTCTCCGGCCGCGGCGTCTCCTGGTGCGCGACCTGCGACGGCTTCTTCTTCCGCGACCAGGACATCGCGGTCGTCGGCGGCGGTGACACCGCCCTGGAGGAGGCCACCTTCCTCTCCCGCTTCGCCCGCAGCGTCACGATCATCCACCGCCGGAACACCCTGCGCGCCTCCAAGGCGATGCAGGAGCGCGCCTTCGCCGACGAGAAGATCCGCTTCGAGTGGGACAGCGCGGTCGAGGCCATCCACGGCGACCCGAAGCTCAGCGGCGTGACCCTGCGCGACACCACCACCGGCGAGACCCGCGAGCTGGACATCACCGGTCTGTTCATCGCGATCGGCCACGACCCGCGCACCGAGCTGTTCAAGGGCCAGCTGGACCTCGACGCCGAGGGCTACCTCAAGGTCGAGTCCCCCTCCACCCGGACCAACATCCCCGGCGTGTTCGCCGCCGGTGACGTCGTCGACCACACCTACCGCCAGGCCATCACCGCCTCCGGCACCGGCTGCTCCGCCGCCCTGGACGCCGAGCGCTACCTCGCCGCGCTGGACGACCTGGAGGCCAAGGCCGCCGCCGTCGCGGTCTGAGCGGTCCGAGTCCCACCACACCGACCGATCCCCCGCGGGGGTGTCGCGCGTTGTTCCACGTGAAACACCCCCGCCCCGCCCAGGCAGAAACAGAACGGGTCCGCCCGTTGTTCTCCTGGCAGCAGCCCTCTTTGTCCGAACCCGAGGAGTTCCCGTGGCCGGCGCCACCACCACCGTCACCGACGCGACGTTCCAGGCCGACGTCCTGGACAGCGACAAGCCCGTACTGGTCGACTTCTGGGCCACCTGGTGCGGCCCGTGCCGCCAGGTCGCCCCGATCCTGGAGGAGATCGCGGCCGAGCACGGCGACAAGATGACCGTCGCCAAGCTCGACGTGGACGCCAACCAGGTGACCGCCGCCCAGTACAACGTCATCTCGATCCCGACCCTGATCGTGTACAAGGGCGGCGAGCCGGTGAAGTCCATCACCGGTGCCCGTCCGAAGGCCGCGCTGCTGCGCGAGCTGGCCGAGTTCATCTAGGTCCTCGACCACCCGCGGAGGCGGGGCTCCCCATCACCGGGGAGCCCCGCCTCCGTCGTTCCCGCTGCGACGCGGAAGGGATCAGAACGGCCGCAGCGCCGGCTCCTTGCGCCCGCCGCCCAGCAGCCGCTCCAGCGCCACCTCCACGTCGCCGCGCCAGGACAGCGTGGTCCGCGCCTCCAGCCGCAGCCGCGGGTAGCGGGCGTGCGGACGGACGGTCTTGAAGCCGACCGCGAGCAGGTGATCGGCCGGGAGCACACAGCTCGTCGGCACCCGTCCCGTCGAGCCGAAGGCCTCGATCGCGCGCACGCCGCGCCCCAGCAGGTCCTTGGCCACCGTCTGCACGAGCACCCGGCCGAGCCCCTGCCGCTGGTAGCCCGGCAGCACCCGGCTGACCATCAGCTGAACGGCGTCCGGGGACACCGGGCTGGTCGGGAAGGACTGCGAGCGCGGCACGTAGGCCGGCGGCGCGTAGAGCACGAACCCGGCGGGCTGGTCGTCCACGTAGACGATCCGGCCGCAGGACCCCCACTCCAGCAGCACCGCGGAGATCCACCCCTCCTTCTCCAGCTCGGGTTTGCCTGACTCCACCGCGGCCTTGCCGCTCACCGGGTCCAGCTCCCAGAACACGCAGGAGCGGCAGGTCGTCGGCAGATCCGCGAGGTTGTCCAGTGTCAGCGGAGCGATCCGGCGTCCCATGCCCCGCACCTCCTCGTCCACTCCACAGTCGAGCATTCCCCCCGAACGCCGACGGGTGCATGTTTCACGTGAAACAGCGCTCACGCGGAACACGCACCCATCGGGTCACGCCTCTTCGACCGGGCTCAGCCCTGCGACAGCCGCAGTCCGTCCTCGCCCGGGGCCAGACTGTCCAGGATCCGGTTCAGGTCCTCCACCGAGCCGAACTCCAGCACCACCTTGCCCTTGCCGAGCTTGCCGCCGCGCTGCGAGACCTCGACCTTGACCCGGGTGTCGAAGCGGTCCGACAGCCGGCTGGCCAGGTCGTTGAAGGCCGGGGAGATCAGCTTGCCCGCCTTCGGCGCCTGGCGCTTCGGCTTCTGCTCCAGCTTTATCACCTTGACGATCTCCTCGATGTTGCGCACCGTGAGACCCTCCGCGACGATCCGCGCGGCCAGCTGCTCCTGGAGCTCGGCGTCCGGCACCCCGAGCAGCGCGCGGGCGTGCCCGGCCGTCAGCACCTGGGCGGCCACGCGACGCTGGACGGACGGCGGGAGCTTCATCAGTCGCAGCGTGTTGGAGACGTGCTCGCGCGAGCGGCCGATCCGGTCGGCCAGCTGATCGTGGGTGCAGGAGAACTCCTGCAGCAACTGGTCGTAGGCGGCGGCCTCCTCCAGCGGATTCAGCTCGGCCCGGTGCAGGTTCTCCAGGAGGGCGTCCAGCAGCAGCTTGTCGTCCTCGGTCGCCCGGACGATCGCCGGGATCCGGTCCAGCCCGGCCTCCCGGGAGGCGCGCCAGCGGCGCTCGCCCATGATCAGCTCGTAGCGCTCCGGCTCGATCTGGCGCACCACGACCGGCTGGAGCAGACCCACCTCCTTGATGGAGGTGACGAGCTCGGCCAGTTTGTCCTCGTCGAAGACGTCACGCGGCTGGCGCGGGTTGGGCGTGATCGCGTCGAGCGGCAGCTCGGCGAAGAAGGCACCGGCCACCGGCGCCGGCTGCTCCCGCAGGCTCTCCGCGGCCGCCCTGGCCGCGACCGTGCCGCGACCGCCCGGCAGCGCCGGCACCGCGGCCGGCGAGACCGCGCCGGTCGCCACCACCGAGGCCGACGCGGGCGCGGCCGTGGCGGGCTGCCCCGCCGCCCCGCCGTCCGCCGGCGTGGCGGGGCCGATCAGCGCCCCAAGCCCTCGTCCCAGACCCCTGCGACCACTCACTGATGACCCTCCGTCGTACCGTGCTGTGCCACCGGGGCACCGTGCCCCGTACCGCTGCCGCTCCGCTGCTGACCCACCAGCGAGCCCCCGGCCTGGCCCACCGCACGCAGCGCGAGCTCACGGGCCGCCTCCAGGTAGGAGAGCGCGCCGGTCGAACCCGGGTCGTAGGTGAGCACCGTCTGACCGTAGCTGGGCGCCTCCGAGATGCGCACCGAGCGCGGGATCGCCGTGCTCAGCACCTCCTGCTGGAAGTGGGTCCGGACCTCCTCCGCCACCTGGGCGGCCAGCCTGGTCCGGGCGTCGTACATGGTGAGCAGGATGGTCGAGACGTGCAGCACGGGGTTGAGGTGCGCGCGCACCAGCTCGACGTTGCGCAGCAGCTGGCCGAGGCCCTCCAGCGCGTAGTACTCGCACTGGATCGGGATCAGCACCTCCTGGCCGGCCACCAGGGCGTTGACCGTCAGCAGGCCCAGCGAGGGCGGGCAGTCGATCAGGATGTAGTCCAGCGGCTGCTCGTAGGCGGCGATGGCGCGCTGGAGGCGGCTCTCCCGGGCCACCAGCGAGACCAGCTCGATCTCCGCGCCGGCCAGGTCGATGGTGGCGGGGACGCAGAAGAGCCCCTCGACGTCCAGCACCGGCTGCACCACGTCGGCGAGCGGCTTGCCCTCCACGAGGACGTCGTAGATCGACGGCACGTCGGCGTGGTGGTCGATGCCGAGGGCGGTGGAGGCGTTCCCCTGCGGGTCGAGGTCGACGACCAGGACGCGCAGTCCGTGCATCGCGAGCGAGGCGGCCATGTTGACGGTGGTGGTCGTCTTGCCGACCCCACCCTTCTGGTTGGCGACCACGATCACCCGGGTCGCGGCGGGCCGCGGAAGGCCCTCACCCGCCCGGCCGATCGCCTTGACCGCAGCCTGGGCAGCACGCGCGATGGGCGTGTCATCGATCTGGTCGATGGTCTCCGAGTCCTGCATGGGGCTCAGTGTTTCACGTGAAACCGGAGCGGCGACAGTCGCCGCCCGGCCGCGACCAAGGATTCCGGAGAGCAAGGAGCGACGTTTCACGTGAAACACCATGCCCGCTATGTCGGAAATCTGACGTTGCGACACTCCGATGTCCGGATGTCGGCCTTCCCGTCACCCCAACAACGACGGGCGGACGGTTCTCCGTTCAGGAGCACCGTCCGCCCGTCGTGGCGAGTGTCGGGCGTCGCCCGGGTCAGCGGCTCCGGCGCCGCCCGCCCCGGCCGCGCTCGCCGGCGCGGGCGTTCGCGGACCGTCCGGCCCTGGCCGCCTTGGCCCGCCGGGTCGCGGCCTTCACCCCGCCGGGGCTCTCCCCGGCCTTGACCTGGACCACCCGGGTCGAGGTCTCCAGGGTGCCCTCGCCGACCGAGATCACGCTCCACTCGACCGCGCCCAGCTTGGTCAGTCCGGCCCGCGAGTCGGCCAGCTCCTGCTCGGCGCTGTCGCCCTTGAGCGCCAGCATCTGCCCGTGCGGGCGGAGCAGCGGCATGCCCCAGCCGGCCAGCCGGTCCAGCGGGGCCACCGCCCGGGCGGTCACCACGTCCACCGCGAGCTTGCCGACCATCTCCTCGGCCCGGCCGCGCAGCACCGTGACGTTCTCCAGCGCCAGCTCCCGGACGACCTCCTCCAGGAAGGTGGTCCGCCGCAGGAGCGGCTCCAGCAGCGTCACCGTGACGTCCGGGCGGGCCAGCGCCACCGGGATGCCCGGCAGGCCGGCACCGGAGCCGACGTCGCACAGGGTGGCGCCGGTCGGCAGCAGCTCCGCGAGCACCGCGCAGTTCAGCACGTGCCGGTCCCAGAGCCGGGGTACCTCGCGCGGCCCGATCAGCCCGCGCCGGACGCCCGCAGTGGCCAGCAGCTCGGTGTAGCGGACCGCGGCGTCGAAGCGGTCGCCGAAGACCTCCCGGGCGACGGGCGGTGCCTCGGCCGGCTCGACCACGGCCGGTGTCTCGACGCCCTCGTCCCCAGCGGCCGGATTGACGGCACCCGCCCCCGGCTGGCCGTCAGCCGTGCTCTCCGTGTCCATCTCGACCTCTCCGATCCCCGGATCCACCGACCCGCTCTCCGCACAGTTCCACGTGAAACATCTCTCGCCGGGCCATCGCCCCGCGAAGGGACGACGACCCCGCCCGCACGAAGCGGACGGGGTCGCGTCCTGTGAAGCGCACCGACCGCCACGGCGACCGGTCATCGACCTGCCGGCCTCAGGCCGGAAGCACGACCACGCACCGCTGGGGCTCTTCGCCCTCGGACTCGCTGCGCAGACCCGCCGCGGCGACCGCGTCGTGGACCACCTTGCGCTCGAAGGGCGTCATCGGCCGCAGCTTGACCTGCTCGCCCGTGCGCTTGGCCTGCTCGGCGGCCTTGGCGCCGAGCGCGGCCAGCTCCTCGCGCTTGCGGGCCCGGAAGCCGGCAATGTCCAGCATGAGGCGGCTGCGTTCACCGGTCTCCCGGTGGACGGCCAACCGGGTCAGCTCCTGCAGGGCCTCCAGTACCTCGCCGTCCTGGCCGACCAGGCGCTGGAGCGAGCGGTCGTTGCCGTCGCTGACGATCGACACCAGGGCGCGGTCGCCCTCGACGTCCATGTCGATATCACCGTCGAGGTCGGCGATGTCGAGCAGACCCTCCAGGTAGTCCGCCGCGATGTCGCCCTCCTGCTCCAGGCGGGCGACGAGGCTCTCGTCGGCGCTGGCGGCGGCCTCGGCCTCGACGGCGGAGGTGGTGCCTTCCGTCACTGATGGACTCCTTCGGAGATGAGGCCCAGGTTGGGTGGGCCGGGAACGAAGCTCTGGACGAAGCCGGTCAGGACTTCTTCTTCGGCCGCTGGCCGCCCTGCTTCGGCTGCTGCCGGGCGGTTCCGGGCTTGGCGCCGCCGGGACGGGAGGTGCCCGGCTTGGTGGCGGCCGGCTTGGCGCCGCCGGCGTCGGCCGGGGCGGCGTCCGCGCGCTCCTCCTCCGCCGGGGTGTCCTTGGTCAGGCTCGCGGTCTGGCCGCCGGTCTGCTGGCGCTGGGCCTTGGTCTGCTTGCGGGGCTGCTGGCGGCGCGCCTGCACCGACTCCTCGACCGCGGTGGACGCGGAGGCGGCGGCGCTGATGGCCGCCTTCGACGGGGGCAGCATGCCCCACAGCGGGCCCTTGATCTCCGAGCCGTCCGGGTTCAGGCGACCGGCCTTCTTGAGGCGCGTCTGCCGCTCCTGCCAGGCCTTGCTGCCCGGAGTCGGGTTGTTGCGGATGACAATCAGCTGCTGGCCCATCGACCAGACGTTGGTGGTCAGCCAGTAGACCAGGACACCGACGGGGAAGTTGATGCCCATGACGGCGAACATGATCGGGAAGACGTACATCAGCATCTTCTGCTGCTGCATGAACGGCGTCTTCACCGTGAGGTCGACGTTCTTGGTCATCAGCTGGCGTTGGGTGATGAACTGCGACGCCGACATCATGATGATCATCACCGCGGTGACGAGCTTGACGCTGGTCTCGCTGCTGCTCACGAAGGTGGCGGAGAGCGGGGCGCCGAAGATGTGCGCCTTGCCGGCGCTCAGCAGCAGGTCGCCGTGGATGACGCCGATGTCGTGGCCCTTGGCGACGTTGGCGAGCACACCGTAGAGGGCGGTGAAGAACGGCGCCTGGACGATGATGGGAAGGCAGCTGGAGAACGGGTTGGTGCCCGCCTCCTTGTACAGCTTCATCATCTCTTCGGACTGGCGCTGCCGGTCGTTCTTGTAGCGCTCCTGGATGGCCTTCATCTTCGGCTGGATCGCCTGCATGGCCCGGGTCGCCTTGATCTGCTTCACGAAGAGCGGGATCAGGCAGATCCGGATGACGACCACCATCGAGGCGATGGACAGACCCCAGGCCCAGCCACCGTCCGGGTCGAAGACGTGGCTGTACAGCGTGTGGAACTGGACGATGATCCAGGACACCGCTGTGTACAGGGGATTCAGGAAGGAGAAGGTCACCGGTCAGGCTCCTTGGACATGTGGATCGGCCGCTCCGGGCCAATGGTCGCCGGGCCCTCGGGGGCCGGACCGGCGGGGGTGGTGGCCACCGGCGCCCCGGTGGCGGACCGGCGGCTCAGCCAGTCTCGCAACCGGCGGTGCCACACCGGATGCTTGCGCGGCGGAACGTGATCGACCCCGCCAGGGCTCCACGGATTGCAGCGCAGGATGCGCCACACGGTCAGCCCGCCGCCCTTGACCGCCCCGTGCACCTTCACGGCCTCGTAGCCGTAGCGCGAGCAGGAGGGGTAGTAGCGGCAGACCGGACCGAGCAGTGGGCTGATCGTCCACTGGTAGACCCTGATCAGACCCATCAGCAGGTACTTCATCGCCCTGCTCCCGTCGGCGCCGTCTGGGCGGGCTCCGCCTTCAGCAACCGCTTGAGCGCCGCGTCCAGGTCACGTTCGAGGTCCTGGTACGAAGCGGACGCGGCCTGGGGCAGCGCACGCACCACTATCAGGCTACCGGCGGGCAGCCTGAACAGACGATCACGAACGAGGTGGCGCAACCGGCGCTTGACCAGATTGCGGACGACCGCCGGGCCAACGGCCTTGCTCACGACGAAACCCGCACGCGCCGAAGGAGTCCCCTCGGCGACGTGCGGGCGGGAGTCGCTGGTCCGGTCGGCCTGGCCCTTGGGGTCACCGTCTCTGCTGAGATGAACGACCAACAGGGGCCGGCCGGCCCGGCGACCGCGTTTCACCGCGGTCGCGAAGTCCTGGCGCCGCCGCAGCCGATTCTCGGAGGGCAGCACAACAGACTCTGTCGTGGATCAGGCGGACAGGCTGGCGCGGCCCTTGCCACGGCGGGCAGCCAGGATGGCGCGGCCGGCGCGGGTACGCATCCGCAGCCGGAAGCCGTGGGTCTTCGCGCGACGACGGTTGTTCGGCTGGAAGGTGCGCTTGCTCACTCGGGGGCTCCTGAGGTGAATCGTAGGATGACGGGGAGTCGCTTGGCCGTCACCGTGCGTCCGCGTGATCTCCCCTGATTCGGAAATCCGGCCCATCTCCCCAGTTCGGCTGGGGTTTGAGGCAATCCACGGCGCCCGTGCTGCGCGCCTTATGGAGCGGGTGGACCCGCGGACATGCGGCAGCGGCCATCGACAACTCGACCTGGTTACGGTACGCGGGACGGGGCGCGAGGGTCAAACCAGCCGCCCCGGGGCCTCCGCGGGGCCGCTTTGCCCACAGCCTGTGGACAACGACTTGATCCGACCCTGTTCGCTGACTACCGTTGCAGAACTTGTCTGGTTTGTTCTTGGAAAGCGTGCACCAGTGGCTGATGTCAACAGCGACCTCGTCCCGGTCTGGGCGAGGGTCGTCGAGCGGCTGGTCAGCGACCCGGACGTCGGGGAGATGGACAAACAGTGGGTGCAGCGCACCCAGCCGATGTGGATGATGCACGACACCGCCCTGCTGGCGACCCCGAACGAGCGGGCCAAGCAGGTGCTGGAGGGCCGGCTGCTGCCGCAGCTGACCGAGGCCCTCAGCCGTGAGCTCAGCCGCCCGGTGCGCATCGCCGTGATGGTCGACGCCAACGCCGCCCCCACGACCCCCGCGCCGGCCCCGCAGGCCCCCGCGGAGCCCTACCCGGGTCCCGTCCAGGACGACGGCGGCTACGGCGGCCAGGGATACCCGCAGCCGTACGAGCAGGACTACGACCGCTCCCGGTACGACACCGGCGGCTACGAGCAGCGCCCCGCGCCCTACGGCGGTCCGGCGGCCCCCTCGTGGTCCGGCTACCAGGAGCACGAGGCCGCGTACCACGACGCCGACGAGCCCGCGCCCCGTCCAGCGCCGCGCCCGATGCCCGGACCGCCCGCGACCACCCAGGGCGACCTCTTCGGCGGCGCCTACGGACCCGGCCCGAACGAGCAGCCCCGCACCAGCGGCGGCCGCCGCTCCCCCGCGGCCCGCCCCGTCGGCGGGCGTCCGGCCGACAGGCCCGCGCCGGAGCGCGCCACCGAGCGCCCGGCCGTCCCCGGCGTGCCCGCTCCTCCGGGCGCTCCGCCGGCCGGCGGCTCGCGCAAGGACGAGCCGGCCGCCCGGCTGAACCCGAAGTACCTCTTCGACACCTTCGTCATCGGCGCGAGCAACCGCTTCGCGCACGCGGCGGCGGTCGCGGTCGCCGAGGCCCCGGCCAAGGCGTACAACCCGCTCTTCATCTACGGCGAGTCCGGGCTGGGCAAGACCCACCTGCTGCACGCCATCGGGCACTACTCGCGCAGCCTCTTCCCGGGCACCCGCGTGCGGTACGTGTCGTCGGAGGAGTTCACCAACGAGTTCATCAACTCGATCCGGGACGGCAAGGCGGACACCTTCCGCAAGCGCTACCGGGACATGGACATCCTGCTCGTGGACGACGTGCAGTTCCTCGCGCAGAAGGAGTCCACGCAGGAGGAGTTCTTCCACACCTTCAACACCCTGCACAACGCGAACAAGCAGATCGTCCTCTCGTCGGACCGGCCGCCCAAGCTGCTGACCACGCTGGAGGACCGGCTGCGCAACCGCTTCGAGTGGGGCCTGATCACCGACGTCACCCCGCCGGAGCTGGAGACCCGGATCGCGATCCTCCGCAAGAAGGCGATCCAGGAGCAACTCAACGCCCCCGCGGACGTGTTGGAGTTCATCGCGTCCCGGATCACCCGCAACATCCGGGAGCTGGAGGGCGCCCTCATCCGGGTCACCGCCTTCGCCAACCTCAACCGGGCGCCGGTGGACCTGGAGCTGGCCGGCATCGTCCTCAAGGACCTGATCCCGGGCGGGGACGAGGACGCCGGCCCGGAGATCACCGCGCAGGTCATCATGCAGCAGACCGCCGCGTACTTCGGGCTGGGCGTGGACGACCTCTGCGGATCCTCGCGCAGCCGCGTGCTGGTGACGGCCCGCCAGATCGCGATGTACCTGTGCCGGGAGCTCACCGACCTGTCGCTGCCGAAGATCGGCGCGCAGTTCGGCGGCCGCGACCACACCACGGTGATGCACGCGGACCGCAAGATCCGCTCGCTGATGGCCGAGCGGCGCTCGATCTACAACCAGGTCACCGAGCTCACCAACCGCATCAAGAGCTAGGCCTTCCACAGCCGTTGGGGTCGGCCGCAGCCACCGGTGGCCGACCGGCGCAGCGCGACCCGCCGAGGGCGTCAGGAGCGATCCTGACGCCCTCTTGGCATATCCACAGGTGTGCATCACCCGAATGCCGGGCAGAGATGCCTCGACGGATGCTCCGCCAGTCCACGGCCCGCGTCGAACATCTGACCGGCGATTCGAAAACCGGCGGCGCACGGGGCGGTCGTCCACAGGCGGCGGGCTTTCTCCACCGTCCACAGGGTGGAGAGCCCGAAGTTATCCAGAATTCCTCCACAGGCGGGCCACCGCTACGCTCTTCCGCGCAGGTCAGGTGCCTGTGGACTTGTGCACAACGGTTATCCACAGGCTGTGGACAATTGACGGGCCGCCAGTGGGCCGTCCGGGTTATCCACCGCTTGTCCCCAGGTCCGGGGCGGTTATCCCCAGCTTGTCCACAGCGACGTCCACAGTTCGACAACTTTGGGGTGGCGTTCACGCCCAGGTGTGAAAGGCGTCACGAAAAGTTGACCGGCCCCCGTGGATAACCGGGCCCGGATCTGGGGACAGCGCTGGGGAAAACCTGTGGATACGCTCGGTACCCTGTGGGTAACGCTCCGCCGTCCACAGCGGGCCCTGTCCGTCCACAGCCGCCGTCCACACCCACTGTGGACAAAATTCTGGCGCTGACCTGCGGAAACGGGGTTATCCACGGTTTCCACAGGCCCTACTACTACCACTACACAGTTAGAGCCATCGATGCGTTTCAAAGCGGGTGGGCTCGAAATCTGTGGACAACCGGACCCCGACATCTGTTCGGGTTGCTTCCGCCCGTCTGCCCCGTCTGTCGGCGGAGTACGTCAGACTGTCCTCGGCAACTGGAAGCGGAGTGGCAGAGCTCGGCGGACAGGCCGACCGACGATCAAGATCAGACGAACCAGAGTGCGAGCGGGAGCGCTCGATCCAGGAGGCGGTTACCGGTGAAGTTCCGGGTGGAGCGTGACGTCCTCGCGGAGGCGGTGGCCTGGGCTGCCCGCAGCCTCCCGGCACGGCCGCCGGTGCCGGTGCTGGCCGGCCTGCTGCTGACCGCACAGGACGGCAGCCTGGCGCTGTCCGGCTTCGACTACGAGGTCTCGGCCCGGGTCGAGTTGGAGGCCGACATCGAGGAGCCCGGCACCGTCCTGGTCTCCGGTCGCCTGCTCAACGACATCTCGCGGAACCTCCCCAACAGGCCTGTGGAGATCTCCACCGACGGCCAGCGGGTCAGCGTGGTCTGCGGCAGCTCCCGGTTCACCCTCCCCACCCTCCCGGTGGACGAGTACCCGGCGCTGCCCCAGATGCCCACCGCCACCGGCACCGTCTCCGGCGACGTCTTCGCCTCCGCGGTCAGCCAGGCCGCCGTGGCCGCCGGCCGCGACGACACCCTCCCGGTGCTCACCGGTGTCCGGGTCGAGATCGAGGGCGACCGGATCACCCTGGCCGCCACCGACCGCTACCGCTTCGCCGTCCGCGAGCTGCTGTGGAAGCCCGAGCAGTCGGACATCTCCGCCGTCGCGCTGGTCCCGGCCAAGACCCTGCAGGACATCGCCAAGTCCCTGGGCAGCGGCGACAACGTCTCGATCGCGCTGTCCTCGGGCGGCGCGGGCGAGGGCCTGATCGGCTTCGAGGGCGCCGGCCGCCGCACCACCACCCGGCTGCTGGAGGGCGAGTTCCCCAAGTTCCGCAGCCTCTTCCCGACCGAGTTCAGCGCCGTCGCCGCGATCCAGACCCAGCCGTTCCTGGAGGCGCTCAAGCGCGTCTCGCTGGTCGCCGAGCGCAACACCCCGGTCCGGCTCAGCTTCGAGCAGGGCGTGCTGACCCTGGAGGCCGGCTCGGGCGACGACGCGCAGGCCACCGAGCGGATCGACGCCGACCTCGAGGGCGACGACATCTCGATCGCCTTCAACCCGGGCTACCTGGAGGAGGGCCTGAAGGCCATCGACTCCGCCTACGCCCAGCTGAGCTTCACCACCCCGACCAAGCCCGCCCTGCTCAGCGGCAAGGCCTCGGTGGACGCCGAGGAGGACAAGGCGTACCAGTACCTGATCATGCCGGTCCGCCTCTCCGGCTGATCCGTACGAGCGATACCCACAGGCCGTACCCACAGCCTGTGGACGGCCTCCCCCGGTCGGCCCGACCGGGGGAGGCCCTGTTCGTTCAGCGCGTAGGCTCAGGGAGTGTGCGGCAACGGCGCCGCCGGCAGGCACATCACCACAGGTAAGGACTTGAGTCATGGAGCTCGGCCTCATCGGTCTCGGCAAGATGGGCGGCAACATGCGCGAGCGGATCCGCCGCGCCGGCCACACCGTCATCGGCTACGACCGCAACCCGGACATCTCCGACGTCGAAAGCCTCCAGGAGCTCGTCACCAAGCTCCAGGGCCCGCGCGTGGTCTGGGTGATGGTCCCGGCCGGCGCCGCCACCCAGGCGACCGTCGACGAGCTCGCCGAGCTGCTCTCGCCCGGTGACATCGTGGTCGACGGCGGCAACTCCCGCTGGACCGACGACATCAAGCACGCCGAGGCGCTGGCCGCCAAGGGCATCGGCTTCGTCGACTGCGGCGTCTCCGGCGGCGTCTGGGGCCTGGAGAACGGCTACGCCCTGATGTACGGCGGCGACGCCGAGCACGTCGCGCGCGTCCAGCCGGTCTTCGACGCGCTCAAGCCCGAGGGCGACTTCGGCTCGGTGCACGCGGGCGCCGTGGGCGCCGGCCACTTCGCCAAGATGGTCCACAACGGCATCGAGTACGCGATGATGCAGGCCTTCGCCGAGGGCTGGGAGCTGCTGGAGGCCGCCCCCGAGGTCACCGACGTGCGCGAGGTCTTCCGCAGCTGGCAGGAGGGCACCGTCATCCGCTCCTGGCTGCTGGACCTGGCCGTCCGCGCCCTGGACGAGGACGAGCACCTGGACAAGCTGCGCGGCTGGGCCGCCGACTCCGGCGAGGGCCGCTGGACCGTCGAGGCCGCGATCGACCACGCCGTGCCGCTGCCGGCGATCACCGCCTCGCTGTTCGCCCGCTTCGCCTCCCGCCAGGACGACTCGCCGCAGATGAAGATGATCGCCGCGCTGCGCAACCAGTTCGGCGGCCACGCGGTCGAGTCCAAGTAGCGAGAACCGGCCGGGGGCCCGGGGGTCTTCCCGCGGGAAGACCCCCGGGAAGACACAGTCACAGAAGGCGAGCGCAGTCCACAGCCATGTACGTCGCGCACCTGTCGCTCGCCGACTTCCGGTCGTACGCCCGGGCCGAGGTGCCCCTCGACCCGGGCGTGACGGCCTTCGTCGGTCCCAACGGCCAGGGCAAGACCAACCTGGTCGAGGCGATCGGCTACGTCGCCACCCTGGGCAGCCACCGGGTGGCCACCGACGCCCCGCTGATCCGGCTGGGCGCCGAGCGGGCGGTGATCCGCACCTCCGTGGTGGACCGCGGCCGCTCCACGCTGGTCGAACTGGAGCTCACCCCGGGCAAGGCGAACCGGGCCCGGATCAACCGCTCCGACAACGTCCGCCCGCGCGACGTGCTGGGGCTGCTGCGCACCGTGCTGTTCGCCCCCGAGGACCTCAGCCTGGTCAAGGGCGACCCGGGCGAGCGCCGCCGCTTCCTCGACGAGCTGCTGACCTCCCGCGCCCCCCGCCTGGCCGGCGTCCGGCAGGACTACGAACGGGTGCTCAAGCAGCGCAACGCCCTGCTGAAGACCGCCGCGATGGCCCGCCGGGCCGGCGGCGGCAAGGGCGCCGACCTCTCCACCCTGGAGGTGTGGGACGGCCATCTCGCCCGCGCCGGAGCCGAGTTGACGGCCTTCCGGATCCAGCTGGTGGCCGCCCTGCAGCCGCTGGTGGCGGCCGCGTACGGGCAGCTGGCGCCCGGTGGCGGCGAGACCGCGCTGGAGTACCGCAGCTCCTTCGAGGGCGAGCTGCCGACCAGCCGGGAACAGGCCGAGGAGCAGCTCCTCCAGGCCCTGCAGGCGGTGCGCAGGCAGGAGGTCGAGCGCGGGATCACCCTGGTCGGGCCGCACCGCGACGAGCTCGTGCTCAAGCTCGGCCCGCTGCCCGCCAAGGGCTACGCCAGCCACGGCGAGTCGTGGTCGTTCGCGCTCGCGCTGCGGCTGGCCTCGTACGAGCTGCTGCGCGCTGACGGCGGCGAGCCGGTGCTGATCCTGGACGACGTGTTCGCCGAGCTCGACGCGGCCCGCCGGGACCGGCTGGCCGAGCTGGTGGCCGACGGCGAGCAGGTCCTGGTGACCGCGGCGGTCGCCGAGGACGTGCCGAAGGCGCTGGCCGGCGCCCGCTTCGCGGTGGCCGACGGCGCCGTGCGCCGCATCGACGCCTGACCTTCACCATTTCCCCGGAAAACCCCCAAGAGCCCCCGAACGCCCCCGTCGGTGGGCGGATCCCGTCCGCCCCGGCGCTCCCGTACGCTGGACCGCTCACCGTTGTCCACAGGCTGGGGAAAGGAGATCGTCGTGAGTGAGTCCGCGGAGACCTCCCCGCAGCCTGACGCCGCGGAGCTGACCGGCGCCGACCTCGCCCGCTCGGCTCTGCGGGCGGCCCGGGCGCAGGCGCGTCAGCGCGGCGAGCAGGTGCGGGAGAAGCGCGAGGCGAAGCGGCACGGCCTGCGCAGCGGGGCCCGCTCGGACGGCCGCGACCCGGTGCCGCTGGGTGCCGCGCTGAACCGGCTGCTGACCGAGCGGGGCTGGGAGTCCTCGGCCGCGGTCGGCGGGGTGATGGGCCGGTGGCCGCAGATCGTCGGCCCGGACATCGCCGCGCACTGCCATCCGTCCTCCTACGACGACCAGGCCGCGGTGCTCACCGTGCAGTGCGACTCGACCGCATGGGCGACCCAACTGCGCTGGCTGGCAAGGCAGTTGGTGGCGCGCCTGAACCACGAGCTGGGCCACGGCACGGTCCGCACCATCAAGGTGCTGGGCCCGGCCGCGCCCGCCCGCGGCTACGGCCGGCTGCGTGCGCCGGGCAGCAAGGGCCCGGGCGACACCTGGGGCTGATCGGGATGTCGGCCCGGTGTCGGACGAGTGCCGAGCGGACCACGGCCTTCCGGAACCCCTGACGGCCCTTCCAGGCGCTCTGGGCCCCCCGGGCGAGTATCGGGACATGTGCAGAGGGGATTCAGGGCGGCATATCTGCCCTCAAGGGCTGCCAAACGCCCATCTCTGTCAGTCGTACCGGTAGACTGGGAGCCAAACACTGTTGCTAGTGGCAACCGAGTCGAAACGCCGTGGTCGCACGCCCGCCCACACGGGGTGGGGATGCGGCCCGCGCTGTGCCAGAGAGGGCGCTTCGTGGCCGATTCCGGCAACCTCAGCCAGACCCCAGACCAGACCGACCAGGGCGAGAAGTCCTACAACGCCAGCAACATCCAGGTGCTGGAGGGCCTCGACGCCGTCCGCAAGCGTCCCGGCATGTACATCGGCTCGACCGGTGAGCGTGGCCTGCACCACCTGGTGCAGGAGGTCGTGGACAACTCCGTCGACGAGGCCATGGCCGGGCACGCGGACACCATCGACGTCACGATCCTGCCGGACGGCGGCGTGCGGGTGGACGACAACGGCCGCGGCATCCCGGTCGGCATCGTCCCCGGGCAGGAGAAGCCGGCCGTCGAGGTCGTGCTCACCGTGCTGCACGCGGGCGGCAAGTTCGGCGGCGGCGGGTACGCGGTCTCCGGCGGTCTGCACGGCGTCGGCGTCTCGGTGGTGAACGCGCTCTCCACCAGGCTCGCGGTGGAGATCCACACCGAGGGCCACCGCTGGACGCAGGAGTACAAGATGGGCGCGCCGACCGCGGCGCTGGCCAAGAACGAGGCCACCGACCGGACCGGCACCAGCGTCACGTTCTGGGCCGACCCGGACATCTTCGAGACCACGGTCTACTCGTTCGAGACGCTCTCCCGGCGCTTCCAGGAGATGGCCTTCCTCAACAAGGGCCTGTCCATCTCGCTCACCGACGAGCGCCCCGAGCACGTCGACGAGGACGGCAAGCCGCTCACCGTCACCTACAAGTACGACGGCGGCATCGCCGACTTCGTCGCCCACCTCAATTCCCGCAAGGGCGAGGTCATCCACCCCTCGGTGATCGACTTCGAGGCGGAGGACAAGGACAAGTCGATCTCGGTGGAGATCGCGATGCAGTGGAACTCCTCCTACACCGAGGGTGTCTACAGCTTCGCCAACACGATCCACACCCACGGCGGCGGCACCCACGAGGAGGGCTTCCGCGCGGCGCTGACCGGCCTGGTCAACCGCTACGCGCGCGACAAGAAGCTGCTCCGCGAGAAGGACGACAACCTCTCCGGCGAGGACATCCGCGAGGGTCTGACCGCGATCATCTCGGTCAAGCTCGGCGAGCCGCAGTTCGAGGGCCAGACCAAGGACAAGCTCGGCAACACCGAGGCCAAGACCTTCGTCCAGAAGGTCGTCCACGAGCACCTGAACGACTGGCTGGACCGCAACCCCAACGAGGCCGCGGACATCATCCGCAAGTCCATCCAGGCCGCCACCGCGCGCGTCGCCGCCCGCAAGGCCCGCGACCTCACCCGCCGCAAGGGCCTGCTGGAGTCCGCCTCGCTGCCGGGCAAGCTGTCCGACTGCCAGTCCAAGGACCCGTCCGAGTGCGAGATCTTCATCGTCGAGGGTGACTCCGCCGGCGGCTCGGCCAAGCAGGGCCGCGACCCGCGCACCCAGGCCATCCTGCCGATCCGCGGCAAGATCCTGAACGTCGAGAAGGCCCGGATCGACAAGGTGCTGCAGAACACCGAGGTCCAGGCGCTGATCTCGGCCTTCGGCTGCGGCATCCAGGAGGACTACGACGAGTCCAAGCTCCGCTACCACAAGATCGTCCTGATGGCGGACGCCGACGTCGACGGACAGCACATCCGCACCCTGCTGCTGACCCTGCTGTTCCGCTTCATGCGGCCGCTGGTCGAGGCCGGGTACGTCTACCTCGCCATGCCCCCGCTGTACAAGATCAAGTGGGGCAAGGACGACTTCGAGTACGCCTACTCCGACCGCGAGCGCGACGCGGTGATCGCCGCCGGTGTGGAGGCCGGGCGCCGGCTGCCCAAGGACGACGCGATCCAGCGGTTCAAGGGTCTCGGCGAGATGAACGCCGAGGAGCTCCGGGTCACCACCATGGACACCGAGCACCGGCTGCTGCTCCAGGTCACCCTGGAGGACGCCGCCCGCGCCGACGAGCTGTTCTCCGTGCTGATGGGCGAGGACGTCGAGGCCCGCCGCTCCTTCATCCAGCGCAACGCCAAGGACGTCCGCTTCCTGGACGTGTGACGCCGCCCGACCGGCAGCCGCACGTACCAGTCCGCGTGAAAGGAAACTGACCACCAGTGGTCGACGACAACCGTCCCGAAGGCGAACAGCCCGAGACCCCCGCGCCCGCCGAGGCCACCGCCCAGGCGACCATGCGGATCGAGCCGGTCGAGCTCGAGACCGAGATGCAGCGCTCGTACCTCGACTACGCGATGAGCGTGATCGTCAGCCGGGCGCTCCCCGAGGTCCGCGACGGCCTCAAGCCGGTGCACCGCCGCGTGCTCTACGCGATGTACGACGGTGGGTACCGGCCCGAGAAGGGCTACTACAAGTGCGCCCGCGTCGTCGGCGACGTCATGGGCAACTACCACCCGCACGGCGACACCTCGATCTACGACACCGTGGTCCGCCTGGCCCAGCCGTGGTCGCTGCGGATGCCGCTGGTGGACGGCAACGGCAACTTCGGCTCCCCGGGCAACGACCCGGCCGCGGCCATGCGCTACACCGAGTGCAAGATGATGCCGCTGGCCATGGAGATGATGCGCGACATCGACGAGGAGACCGTCGACTTCGCCGCCAACTACGACGGCCGCTCGCAGGAGCCGACCGTCCTGCCCGCGCGCATCCCCAACCTGCTGATCAACGGTGCCACCGGCATCGCCGTCGGCATGGCCACCAACATCCCGCCGCACAACCTCCGCGAGGTCGCCTCCGGCGCGCTCTGGGCGCTGGAGCACCCGGACGCCTCCAACGAGGAGCTGCTGGAGGCCCTGATCGAGCGGATCAAGGGCCCGGACTTCCCGACCGGTGCGCTGATCGTCGGCCGCCGCGGGATCGAGGACGCCTACCGCACCGGCCGCGGCTCGATCACCATGCGCGCCGTCGTCGAGGTCGAGGAGATCCAGGGCCGCCAGTGCCTGGTGATCACCGAGCTGCCCTACCAGGTCAACCCGGACAACCTCGCGCTGAAGATCGCCGACCTGGTCAAGGACGGCAAGATCGCCGGCATCGCCGACGTCCGCGACGAGTCCTCCTCGCGCACCGGCCAGCGCCTGGTGGTCGTGCTCAAGCGCGACGCCGTCGCCAAGGTCGTGCTGAACAACCTCTACAAGCACACCGAGCTGCAGACCAACTTCGGCGCCAACATGCTGGCCCTGGTCGACGGCGTGCCGCGCACCCTGTCACTCGACGCCTTCATCCGGCACTGGGTGAACCACCAGGTCGACGTGATCGTCCGGCGCACCACCTTCCGCCTGCGCAAGGCCGAGGAGCGCGCCCACATCCTGCGCGCGCTGCTCCGCGCCCTGGACGTGATCGACGAGGTCATCGCCCTGATCCGGGCCTCGGCCAGCGCCGACGCCGCCCGCACCGGCCTGATGGGGCTGCTCTCCATCGACGAGCTCCAGGCCAACGCGATCCTGGAGATGCAGCTGCGCCGCCTGGCCGCCCTGGAGCGCCAGCGGATCACCGACGAGCACGACGAGCTCCAGCGCAAGATCGACGAGTACAACGTCATCCTCGGCTCGCCGGCCCGCCAGCGGGAGATCATCTCCGAGGAGCTCACCGCGATCGTCGAGAAGTACGGCGACGAGCGGCGCTCGACCCTCATCCCGTCCGACGGCGACCTCTCCATCGAGGACCTCATCGCCGAGGAGGACATCGTCGTCACGATCACCCGTGGCGGCTACGTCAAGCGGACCCGCTCCGACCTCTACCGCTCGCAGAAGCGCGGCGGCAAGGGCGTGCGCGGCGCCCAGCTCAAGCAGGACGACATCGTCGACCACTTCTTCGTGACGACGACCCACAACTGGATCCTGTTCTTCACCAACAAGGGCCGGGTCTACCGCGCCAAGGGCTACGAGCTGCCGGACGCCGGGCGCGACGCCCGCGGCCAGCACGTGGCCAACCTGCTGGCCTTCCAGCCGGAGGAGCACATCACCCAGGTGATGGCCGTCCGCACCTACGAGGACAAGCCGTACCTCGTCCTCGCCACCCGGGCCGGCCTGGTGAAGAAGTCCCCGCTCAAGGACTACGACTCCCCGCGTTCCGGCGGCCTGATCGCGATCAACCTGCGCCAGGACGAGGAGGGCCGGGACGACGAGCTGATCGGTGCCGAGTTGGTCTCCGCCGAGGACGACCTGCTGCTGGTCTCCAAGAAGGCCCAGTCGATCCGCTTCACCGCCACCGACGAGGCCCTGCGGCCCACCGGCCGCGCCACCTCGGGCGTCAAGGGGATGGCCTTCCGCGAGGACGACGAGCTCCTCTCGATGAACGTCGTCCGTCCGGGCACGTACGTCTTCACCGCCACCGACGGCGGGTACGCCAAGCGCACGGCGGTGGACGAGTACCGTGTCCAGGGACGCGGCGGCTTCGGCACCAAGGCGGCGAAGATCGTCGAGGGCCGGGGCTCGCTGGTCGGCGCGCTGGTGGTCGACGACACCGACGAGATCATGGCGATCACCCTCTCGGGTGGAGTGATCCGTACGAGGGTTTCCGAAGTTCGTGAAACCGGACGTGACACCATGGGCGTCCAACTGATCAACCTCGGAAAGCGCGACGCGGTCGTGGGCATGGCCCGCAACGCGGAGGCCGAGGACGAGGAGACGTCGGAGGACGAGGTCGAGGGCACCGAGTCCACCGAGATGGCCGAGGGTACGGAGACGGCGGCCGGCGGCGAAGCCGGGGCCTGATCCGAACCGTGGGCCGGTGTCGTCGCGTCCCTAGGACGGGGATGCGGTGGCACCGGCCGCCGACCAGTTCCGGGCAATCCCGCCGGGCGCTGGATGTCGAGTGACGAGCAGGGCGGTTCCCCCGTCCTGGCGGGAAGTGCGGGAGGACCAGGTGAGTGGAGCCACGGGTGCTGCGGGAGGAGCCTCCGGCGGCCGTCCGGGCGCGCAGGGCGGGGGCGGGTACGGCGTGCCGCAGCCGCCGGCCGAACACCCGGCCGCGTCCACCTCGCTGATGCCACCGGTCGGCGGAGCGGGCCAGAGCGGTGGCACGTACGGCGGTCAGACGCCGGCGCCCGGCGGCAGCGGGTTCTCGCAGCCGACCACCTACGCCAAGGGGCAGCCGACCCCGGCCCGCGGCACCCGGACGGGTAACACGCCGCCCGGCGGCACGCCCGTTCCCGGGGCCGCGCGCCGTCCCGGCAACACCCCGGCCGGCGGCGTGGGCCTGGGGCGGACCCGCAAGGCCCGGCTGCGGGTGACCAAGGTCGACCCGTGGTCCGTGATGAAGGTCAGCTTCCTGCTGTCGCTGGCGGTCGGGATCATCGTCATCGTGGCCGCGGCCGTCCTGTGGATGACGCTGGACTCGCTCGGCGTCTTCGACTCGCTGTCCAAGACCCTGAAGGACGTCACCGGCTCGGACAGCAACGGCGGCATCAACATCATGGACTACATCGGCTTCGGCAAGGTGATGACCTTCACCTCGCTGATCGCCGTGGTCGACGTCGTGCTGCTGACCGCGCTGTCCACGCTCTCCGCGTTCATCTACAACGCCGCGGCCGGCTTCACCGGCGGGGTCGAGCTGACCCTGGCCGAGGAGGAATGATTTTGGCCGGGTCCTGATCCCGGGTCAGGCATCCGTCCGCGGACGGAATGTGCGGGCCCCGGAGGCTGTTCCAGCCTCCGGGGCCCGTCGGCATTCGGGTGACAGCCGGCCGCCCGCGGCGTGCCGCTCGAATTCGGGCCGGCCGCGGTGGGATTAGCTGGGTGCCGCCCGTTCCGCGCCAGGGAGTGCCACAGGCCGCCCCCGGTCCGACAGACCGGGTCGTGCAGGACGACTGGACGGAGGCGCGCTCAATGGCACAGCTCGCAGGTCAACTGGTCGAAGCCCTGGACGGGCTGCTGGGGGTCCCGGTCCCGCTGCGGGTCCAGGCCTGGGACGGCAGCGTCGCGGGCCCGCCCGGCGCCCCCACCGTCGTCCTGCGGGGCCGCCGCGCGCTGCGCCGCCTGCTCTGGTCCCCCGGCGAGCTGGGCCTGGCCCGCGCCTACGTCTCCGGGGACCTGGAGGTCGCCCCCGGCGGCGACCTCTACGAGGTGCTCGACGCCGTCGGCCGGTTCGCCGAGCGCCCGGAGATCCGCACGCTGAAGCTCGGCCCGCGCGACGTCCTCGGCCCCAGGGGCCGCCGGGTGTTCGCCGCAGCCCTGCGGGCCGGGGCGCTCGGCCCCGGGCCCACGCCGCCCCCCGAGGAGGCCAGGACGGCCCACGGGCGGCTGCACAGCCGCGGCCGGGACCGCGCGGCCATCAGCCACCACTACGACGTCGGCAACGACTTCTACAGGCTCGTCCTGGGCTCCTCCATGGTGTACTCGTGCGCCTACTGGACGCCGGAGTCGAAGAGCCTGGAGGACGCCCAGGAGGCCAAGCTCGACCTGATCTGCCGCAAGCTCGGCCTGCGGACCGGGATGCGCCTGCTCGACGTCGGCTGCGGCTGGGGCTCGCTGCTGCTGCACGCGGCCCGCCACTACGGCGTCACGGCGGTCGGCGTCTCGATCTCCAGGGAGCAGGTCGCGCTGGCCCGCCGGCGGGTCGAGGAGGCCGGGCTGGCCGACCGGGTGGAGGTCCGGCTGCAGGACTACCGGGAGATCACCGACGGCCCGTTCGACGCGATCTCCAGCGTCGGGATGGCCGAGCACGTCGGCTCCGAGCAGTACCGGGTGTACGCCGCGGGCCTGTACCGGCTGCTGGTGCCCGGCGGCCGGCTGCTCAACCACCAGATCGCGCGCCGCCCCGACCACCCCGGCGAGACGCACCGCACCAGCCCCTTCATCGACCGCTACGTCTTCCCGGACGGCGAGCTCTCCCCGGTCGGTTCCACCGTGGCCCGGCTGGAGGAGGCCGGCTTCGAGGTCCGGGACGTCGAGTCGCTGCGCGAGCACTACGCGCTGACGCTGCGCGAGTGGGTGGCCAACCTCGAGGCGCACTGGACCGAGGCGGTCCGGCTGGCCGGCCGGGGCCGGGCCCGGGTGTGGCGGCTGTACATGGCGGCCTCCGCGCTCGCCTTCGAGCGGAACCGGATCGGGGTCAACCAGATCCTCGCCGTCCGCAGCACCGACGCGGGCGCCGCCCGTCTGCCGGCGACCCGCGAGGAGTGGCTGCTGCGGCGGTCCGCCGCAGCGCCGCAGCTCGGTGCCGGGGTCCCTGCCGCGACCCCCGCCGGCACGGATTTGGGGGATCGGCGGTCGGTCCGCTAATCTTTCAGTGCGGCGAGGGCCTATAGCTCAGACGGTTAGAGCGCTTCCCTGATAAGGAAGAGGCCACAGGTTCAAGTCCTGTTAGGCCCACCACCGCGAAGGGCCCGGAGTGATCCACTCCGGGCCCTTCGACGTTTTCCCGTTTTCGTTCCGCGGCCAGGTTCCGGTAACCTCTGCGTGTGGCGAGGGCCTATAGCTCAGACGGTTAGAGCGCTTCCCTGATAAGGAAGAGGCCACAGGTTCAAGTCCTGTTAGGCCCACCTCCCCGAGGGGCCCGGAGTGATCCACTCCGGGCCCCTCGGCGTTTCCCGGCGTCAATCCTCCGGCCCGGACGCGGGGTTGGCGGCAGCGGTGGCTGGTCACGATTGGGACACCGGTGTGTATCATCGGCCACAAGGGCGGTCTGGCACCCGGCGGCCCCGTAGGCGTTCGAAACAATCTGGACTCGTCGGCCCGGTCACTCCGGCCGGAGCCGGCTCTTGAGTCCACTTACGCAAGAAGGACGAGGTCCCGCGGTGAAGAAGCTTCTCCTGGTCGCCCTGGTCGCCCTCGGCGGCTTCTTTGTCTACCGTCAGGTCCAGGCGGACCGCGCCGAGCAGGACCTGTGGACCGAGGCCACCGACCCGGTTCCGGCCGGTCGCTGAGGCCCGGGCGATCTGACGATCGACGATCTTCGGGGGCGCGCCACGCGCCTCCTCGGGTCGGCCGGTCCGGTCATCCGACCGGATCGGCCGATTCCCTCAGGGGGACGGCGCTGGTAGGCCGCCGGAACCCGGTACGCTAGTGCCCGTTGGCACGCGCGGTGCCGTCGAGGGGCATTAGCTCAGTTGGTAGAGCGCTGCCTTTGCAAGGCAGATGTCAGGAGTTCGAGTCTCCTATGCTCCACAGTTCGTCGTACGAGCCGATCGGCCGTTGACCTGAATCCAGGTCAACGGCCGATCGGCGTTCCGGCGTCAGTGGGGCTTGCGCGGGTCGTGCGGCTTGGGGCGGTCGTCGGGGGCGGGCCCGGGCTCGGCGGCGTCCTCGGGACCGGCACCGTTGACCGGCGCGGCGGCCGAGCCCGTCGCGTGGGCACCGGACGGCTGGGGAGCCTGCGGCGCCGGGGGCTCGACCAGCCACTCCGGGTTGCTGTGCCGGCGCCACCACTGCCAGGCGAGGACCCCGCTGCCGATCGCCACCGCTCCGGCCACGGCGAGGCCGGTGGTCCACCCGTTGCGCTGCTCCTTCCGGATGTTCCGGGCGGCGAGATCGCTGATCTCGGCGGAGCTGACGTGGCCGTGCAGGGCGGTGAGCGCGGCGGCGCCCCGGGCCTGGGCCTCCTGCGCGACCGGGACGACGACGGCGCGGGCCTCCCCGACGGCCTGGACGACCCTGGGGCCGACCGTGGAGCGCGCCTGGTCGGCGGCCCGGGTGGCGGAGAGGCGGGCGGCCAGAGCGGCCTCCTGGGCCCGGTGGAAGGCCCTCAGGGCGTTCTCCTGGGCGTCGGGTGGGAGGCTGGCGAAGGCGTGGCCGAACTGGGGGGCGATGTGCCGGTCGTACTGGACGCGGAGGCTCTGGGCGGCCTGGGAGGCCTTCGGGCCGAGGGCGTCGAGGGCGGGGCCCAGGCGTTGCCTGGCGCCGTCCGCGAGGTGCGCGGCGGTGTCCCGGGTCCTGGCGGCCGTCTCGCGAGCTGAGTCCAAACGGGTCACGGGTTCTCTCCTCCTCGGTGGCGTCCTTTGTGCGCATATCCACCTGAATGCCGATCATGCATCCTGATTCGTCCGATGGCATTCCGGAGTGGGCCGTACGCGGGCGACGGTGTGGCGGTGGGGTGGGGATGTGTGGGTGGGAGCGGGGCAGGATCTGGGGTGGGGAAGACCTCCGCCGCCGGTTTCGCCGCAGTAGGCTGGCGGCTCCGGTGGTCTTGTACGGGAAGGGGAAACCGCTGATGCTCCCGGACGAGCCGAGGTCGCCGGCCGATCGGATCCGGGCGACCGGCCCAGAGGCCGCGCTGCCCGGGTGCTACCGCCACCCGCAGACGCCCACCGGCATCTCGTGCACCCGCTGCGGGCGCCCGATCTGCCCGTCGTGCATGGTCCCCGCCTCGGTGGGCTTCCAGTGCCCGGAGTGCGTCAGCGGCGCGCACGCCCAGGTACGGCAGCCGACCACCCGCTACGGCGGGGCGCTGACCGCGGACGGCGCGCTGGTCACCAAGGTCCTGATCGGGATCAACGTCGCGGTCTTCGTGCTCGCCGCCTACGTCTTCACACCGTGGCTCGCCCAGGACTGGATGCTGTACAGCGCCGGGCGGGCGATCCCGGGCGGCCCCGGGGGCGTCGCCGACGGTCCGGGCCAGTGGTACCGGCTGCTGACCGCGACCTTCCTGCACGTCCAGGTCTGGCACGTCGGGTTCAACATGCTGGCGCTCTGGTGGACCGGACAGGTCCTGGAGGCGGTGCTCGGCCGGGCGCGCTTCCTCGCCCTCTACCTGGTCTCGGGCCTCGCCGGCAGCGCCTTCGCGTTCCTGGTGGCCGGCGACCTGATGAGCTCGCTGGGGGCCTCCGGGGCCGTCTTCGGCCTTTTCGGCGCGACCCTCGTGCTGCAGGTCAGGACCCGCGGCCCGATCGGTCCGGTCATGGCGCTGCTGGTCTTCAACCTGATCGTCACCTTCTCGGTCCCCGGGATCGACTGGCGGGCCCACGTGGGCGGCCTGGTGGTGGGGGCGCTGACCGCGGTTGGCCTGATGTTCGCCCCGCGCGAGCGCCGCGGGCTGGTCCAGGGGCTGACGATGGCGGGCGCGGTGGCCGTCGTCCTGGCGATGGTGCTGATCGGGATGGCCCGCTACGGCGCCTGACACCGGAGGCGTTTGTCCACAACGGGTGCGGGGTTGTGCACAGCCTGTGTGGTGCGCCGGGTGCGGACAGTTGTTCTACGCGCGTTCCCCTGTGTGGCTCCGGTTTCGGCGGGCGGTGTCCACAGGTGTGAGCGGCGCGCCATAGCGAAGTTATCCACAGGGTGGGGATGCTTTTCCCCAGTGTGGATAACCATGTGGATAAAGCCGACAGTGTGATTGTGGGGATAACCGTCGGGCCGGTCGGCCGTCCCCGGGCACGCCTCGACGCCGTCCCGGGTCGAGCGGTCCGGGACGGCGCAGACACCTCGTCGGAGGCCGGGAAGGCCGATCAGCGGTGGGATCCGGCCAGGGCGTGGGCCCCGGGCGTCACTTCCACTGGGTGGAGACGCCGAAGCCCGCCGCGATGAAGCCGAAGCCGACCAGGATGTTCCAGTTCCGCCAGCTTTCGACCGGGTAGTTCCCGCTCGTCACGTAGTAGGTGACGATCCACACCAGGCCGATCAGGAACAGTGCCAGCATCAGGGGCGCGACCCACCCGCGGCCCGAACTGATCTTCACCGTGGCCGTGGTCGGCGGGGTGTAGTCGGACTTCTTGCGGAGTCGAGACTTCGGCACGAGGAGCTCTCCTGTCGATGCGCTGTGAGACCGCGCAGGGTGCAGCGGGGTGGAGTCGGCCGGCGTCGCTCGTGGAGAACGCTGGGGACGGCTCCCGCACGTGCCACCGGCGTCCGTTAGCGTAGTGGCTCGGCGGGTCTTAAGGAGATAAGGGTACGGTGCCTAATTTGTCGATTCCCCCTCGGCCGACCCGTACCCGTCGATCCGGCATCCGAATTGTCGGCCGTGCCCTGACCTGCGCCGTCTTCGCGCTCGCCGGTCTGCTCTTCTACATCAGCGCGCAGACCGCCCGCGGCACCGACCTGCGGACCGACAACTCGCTCCTCAGCCTCGGCGACGTGATACGCCAGCGCAGTGCCCAGAACCAGCAGGCACAGGCCCAGCTCGCCGACCTCCAGGCCCGCGCCCAGGAGCTCACCGAGCAGCAGGGCCGCAACCCGGCCGACACCGCCCGGCTGGACGGGCTCCGGCTCGGTGCCGCGCTGGAACCGCTCCAGGGCGGCGGCCTGACCGTCACCCTCAACGACGCCCCGCCGAACGCCACCGCCCGCATCCCGAACGTCCCCGAGCCGGGCGTCAACGACCTGGTCATCCACCAGCAGGACATCCAGGCCGTGGTCAACGCGCTGTGGCGGGGCGGTGCCGAAGGCGTGCAGGTCATGGACCAGCGCCTCATCTCCACCAGCGCCGTACGCTGCGTCGGCAACACCCTGCTGCTCCAGGGCCGGGTCTACTCGCCGCCGTACGTCGTCAAGGCGGTGGGGAAGACCGACGAGCTGCGCGCCGCCGTGGACGCGGACCCGACCATCCGCAACTACCTGCGCTACGTCCAGGCGTACGGACTCGGCTGGAAGGTCCAGGAGAGCGGCGACCTCACCCTGCCCGGCTACTCGGGTACCACCGACCTCCGTTCGGCGGGCGGCCAGCAGTAGTGGACCGGCCTCGGCGCCGTCGAGAGCGGGTCTACTCTTGACCCCAGTCTGCTACGTCGAGGGAGCACCATGTACGGCTGGATCTGGCGACACCTCCCGGGGAACACCCTGGTCAAGGCCGTCATCTCGCTGCTCCTCATCCTCGGGGTGGTCTACCTCCTGTTCACCTACGTCTTTCCGTGGGCGGAACCGTTGCTCCCCTTCGGTGACGTCACAGTGGACGGCGGCGACGGTGCCGCGGCCGGCTGAGCCGGTGGGCCCCGTTCTTCCCCCCAGTCCCCGCAATCCCCGGAGATAGCGCGCGAATGACCACCCCCCAGCCGACCCAGCCCCGGATCCTGGTCGTCGACAACTACGACAGCTTCGTGTTCAACCTGGTCCAGTACCTGTACCAGCTCGGCGCCACCTGCGAGGTGGTGCGCAACGACGAGGTGACCGTCGACCACGCCGTCCGCCGCAGCGGCGACGAGGGCTTCGACGGGGTGCTGCTCTCCCCCGGCCCCGGCGCGCCGGAGGAGGCCGGGGTCTGCATCGAGATGGTCCACCACTGTGCGCGGATCGGGCTGCCGGTGTTCGGCGTCTGCCTGGGCCTGCAGTCGATCGCGGCCGCGTACGGCGCGGTGGTCGGCCGGGCGCCCGAGCTGCTGCACGGCAAGACCTCGCTGGTCGAGCACGAGGACGGCGGGGTGTTCGAGGGCCTGCCCTCGCCGCTCACCGCCACCCGGTACCACTCGCTTGCGGTCGACCCGGCCACCGTGCCGGACGACCTGGTGGTCACCGCCCGCACCGAGAGCGGCGTGATCATGGGCCTGCGGCACCGCGAACTGCTCGTCGAGGGCGTGCAGTTCCACCCCGAGTCGGTGCTCACCGAGGGCGGGCACCGGATGCTCGCGAACTGGCTGGCGGAGTGCGGCCACCCGCAGGCCGTGGACCGGTCGGCCGGGCTCGCCCCGGTGATCGGCCGGGGCTGAGCGGCGTGACCGCGCTGCGTCCGGAGGGGCGTTACCAGCCGGAGGCGGGCCCGTACGGGGACGGGCAGCAGCCCGCGGGCCAGTACGGCCACGCCCAGCACGGCACCGGCCACCAGGGCACCGGCCACCAGGGCAACGGCCAGTACGGCTACAGCCAGTTCGGGAACGGCCAGTACCAGGAGGCCTACCAGGCCCAGCCCGTCCCGCCCGCACAGCCCGGGCCGGCGGGCACCGAGGACGGCTGGGGCGTGTACGAGCAGGCCGAGCAGGCCGCCGGCGCGCCCGAGTACCCGTGGCTGCCCGACCAGACCGTGCAGCTGCGGCTGCCCGCCGAGGAGGGAGCCCCGGAGGCCGAGCCGGCCCCGCCCACCGGCGGCCGGGCCGAGCGCCGACGGGCCGCCCAGGGGCGCACCTCGGTGCGCCCGGGCAACGGCCGGCGCCGGGCGTCCGGCCAGAGCGCCGGGCCGCGGGTACGGCCCAAGGAGTCCCCGGTGGTCGTGGTCGCCCGCCTGGCCGGCGAACTGTGCATCACGCTCGGCGTGGTGATGCTGCTCTTCGTCTCCTACCAGCTGTGGTGGACCAACGTGCAGGCCGACGCGGCCGCCAACGGCGCCCGCAACCAGCTGGAGAAGCAGTTCGACGCCGCGCAGCCCGCCCAGCCGGGACAGCCGGCGCCGGATCCGGCCAAACCGGAGACGTTCGAGCCCGGCAAGGGCTTCGCCATCATCTACCTGCCCAAGCTCGGGCTGAAGTTCCCGATCGCCGAGGGCACCTCCAAGTCAGCGGTGCTCGACAAGGGCCTGGTCGGCCACTACACGGGCACCGGGATGCCGGCCGACAAGGCGGGCAACTTCGCGCTCGCCGCGCACCGCAACACCCACGGCGAGCCGTTCCGGTACATCAACCAGCTCGGCAAGGGCGACAAGGTCGTGGTGGAGACCGCCACCGCGTACTACACGTACGAGATCACCAGCGGCATCCCGGAGACCTCGCCCAACAACGTGAGCGTGATCAAGCCCGTTCCGAACGGCTCCGGTTACACGGGCCCTGGCCGGTACATCACGCTCACCACCTGTACGCCGGAGTTCACCTCCAAGTTCCGCCTCATCCTGTTTGGCAAGATGACCGAGGAGCGGCCGCGCAGCCAGGGCAAGCCGGACGCGATCGCGGGCGGGTAGCCACCCGGCCGCAGGGCGATGGAGGGGAACACCGGTGGTGACGCAGGACGAGACGGCCGCGGAGGCCTTCCCGCAGCCCGGACCGGGGCCCGCCCGACGGGGACGGTCCCGGGCGCTGGCCGCGATCGGGGTCTTCGGCGAGCTCCTGATCACCCTGGGCCTGGTGCTCGGCCTGTTCGTCGCGTACTCGCTGTGGTGGACCAACGTCGAGGCGGACCGCTCGGCGGCCGAGGCCTCCGGCAAGCTGCGCAGTGCCTGGGCCGCGGGCCCGCCCGCCGCACCCTCGGCGGCTCCCGGCGCACCCCCGGAGGCACCCGGCGCGCCCCCGGAGGCGTCCGGCGCGCCGTCCTCGCCGGCCCCGTACGCGGCGGGGGAGGAGATCGGCTTCCTGCACGTCCCGGCGATGGGCAGGGACTTCCAGGTGCTGATCCGGATGGGCACCGACACCGGCACCCTGGCCGAGGGCGTCGCCGGGGTGTACGAGCAGGCGGCGATGCCCTGGGACGCGACCGGCAACTTCGCGCTGGCCGCCCACCGGGACGGCCACGGCGCGAAGTTCCACGACCTGGACGCGGTCCGCAAGGGCGACGCGATCGTCGTCGAGACCAGGGACAAGTGGTACGTCTACAAGGTCGACAACACCCTGCCGGAGACGTCCAAGTACGACACCGGGATCGTCGCGCCCGTCCCGACCGGCTCCGGCTACACCGGTCCGGGCCGGTACATCACGCTGACCACCTGCACGCCGGTCTACACCTCGCGCTACCGGATGGCGGTGTGGGGGAGCCTGGTCCGGGTGGACGCCGTGGACGCCGAGCGCACCCCGCCGCCCGAGCTGCGGCACTCCTGAATTCTCCGCTCCCCGTCGGGGGGAAAGCCCGAGGGCCCGTCGCAATCGCTGCGACGGGCCCTCGGTGCTGTCGTGCCGACTTCCACCGGTCCTCGGAACCCTCAGAACCAGGGGAAGAAGGGCTTAGTTCCCCTTGTTGGGGTCGGTGGGTGCGGGGAAGAAGGGGTTGCCCCCTTTCGGCGGCTCGGCCGCCTTCGTGAACAGCTGGACCTGGGTGTTCGGGTCCAGCTGGGCGCCGGCGCCCGGGTTGCTCAGCTGGACGATCGCGTTCGGGTCCTGCGGGCCGCTGACCACGGTGTAGCCCAGGCCGGCCTTCGAGAGCGCGGCGATGGCGTCCGACAGCTTGGCGTTCTGCAACGGCGGGACGGTGGCCTTTTCCGGCGCCTTGAAGACGGTCAGCGTGATCTTGGTCCCGGCTGGGGCCTTGGTATTGGCCGCGGGCGTCTGCGCCGCGATCGTGTCGATCTTGGTCGGGTCGGGGGTCGGCACGGTCTTCGACATGTCGACCTGGAAGCCTTGGCCCTGCAACTGGGCCGCCGCCGCGTCTTTCTGCATGCCGACCACGGACGGGACGGGCGTCTTGCTCTTGCCCTGTGAGATCGTCAGCTTGATCGGGGCGCTCGGGTCGGCCGGGGTGTTGGCCGCCGGGTCCTGGGCGGTGACGGTGTCCTGCGGGGCGGTGTCGTCGTCCTTGTACTCGGTGGTGACGTTGGTGAAGCCGGCGGTGGACAGGGCCTGCGTCGCCTGGTCCTTGGGCTTGCCGACCACGCCCGGCACGTTCGCCTTGGCCGGGCCGGAAGAGACCTGCACGGTGATCGTGCCGTTCTCCGCGACCTGGCTGCCGGCCGCCGGGTTCTGGGTGCAGATTTGGTCCTTCTTGATGTTGCCGTCCGGGCAGGCGACCTTGTCGCCCTCGGTCACCACGAGCTTGGGACCGGCCTGCTGGGCCGCCGTCTTGGCGTCGGCCAGGCTCTTGCCGACCAGGTTCGGCGCGGCGATCTTCGAGGTCTCCTTGGTGCCGCCACCGCCGGTGAACATCGCCTGGGCCACGAAGAAGGTGCCGACCAGGACCAGCACGGCGGCGAGCGCCAGCACGATCCAGGAGGTGTTGCTCTTCTTCGGCGGCTCCTCGCCGCGCCGGCCGCCCTCGCGGCCGTAGCCGTCGTCGTAGCCGTCGTGGCCGCCGCCCGCCGGGGTGCCGGCGTAGGTCTGGCCGTAGCCGTCGTCCGGGTAGCCGCCCTGCTGCCCGTAGCCGGGCTGCCCGACCTGCGGCAGGACGGTGGTCGGACCGCCGGGCTGCTGCGGCAGCACGTTGGTCTGGCCGTACGGGTCGTGCTGCGGGTAGCCGTTCTGGTCGTAGCCGTACCCGGCGGCGCCCATGCCGTAGGCGGCGGCCTGCTGGGCGGCGGCGACCGGGAGGCCGTCGAGGAAGCGCTCGATGTCGTCGCGCATCTCGTCGGCGGTCTGGTAGCGGTAGTCGCGGTCCTTGGCGAGCGCCTTGAGCACGATCGCGTCGACCTCGGGGCGCACCTCGGGGTCGAAGACGGACGGCGGCTGCGCCTCCTCCCGGACGTGCTGGTAGGCCACCGCGACCGGCGAGTCGCCGACGAACGGCGGGCGGACGGTCAGCAGCTCGTACAGCAGGCAGCCGGTGGAGTACAGGTCGGAACGGGCGTCGACCTGCTCGCCCTTGGCCTGTTCGGGGGAGAGGTACTGGGCGGTGCCGATGACGGCCGAGGTCTGCGTCATGGTCATCCCGGCGTCGCCCATCGCGCGGGCGATGCCGAAGTCCATGACCTTGACGTTGCCCTGCCGGGTCAGCATCACGTTGGCGGGCTTGATGTCGCGGTGGACGATGCCGGCCCGGTGCGAGTACTCCAGCGCCTGCAGGATGCCGATGGTCATCTCCAGCGCCCGCTCCGGCAGCAGCCGGCGGCCGGAGTGCAGCAGCTCGCGCAGGGTGGACCCCTCGACGTACTCCATCACGATGTACGGGATGGAGATGCCGTCGATGTAGTCCTCGCCGGTGTCGTACACGGCGACGATCGCGGGGTGGTTCAGGGACGCCGCGGACTGGGCCTCACGGCGGAAGCGGGCCTGGAAGGACGGGTCCCGGGCCATGTCGGCCCGGAGCGTCTTCACTGCGACGGAACGGCCGAGCCGGGTGTCATGGGCGAGGTACACCTCGGCCATGCCGCCGCGTCCGAGGACGCCGCCGAGCTCGTACCTGCCGCCGAGGCGACGAGGCTCTTCCATAGTTCCGACCCTCTCCCTCACCCGCCGGTGAGGTTGTGACGTAGGTGTCCCCGCACGCTCTGGGGGACGTCGCACGAGCCGCGGCCGGTTCTCCGGCCGGGTCGCGCGGCGCCTCGCGGGCGGCAACGGGCACACCCGCTGCTGGCGGATACGCTACCGGTCGCACCACGTGGGACCGGAGTCAGCCGTCGGCCGATATCAGACCGGTATCCGGGCGGGGGTGTCGATCGTGACATTCCACTCACCGCCGTCCGGGCCCGTCACTTGCCGAGTACGGCCTGCATCACCGACTTGGCGATCGGGGCGGCGAGGCGCCCGCCGCTGATGCCGTCGCGGTTGTTGGAGCCGTCCTCGACCACGACCGCGACCGCGACCGACTGGCCGTCCGAGGTCTTGGCCCAGGACGTGAACCACGCGAACGGCAGGCCCGCGTTGTCCTCGCCGTGCTGCGCGGTGCCGGTCTTGCCGCCGACCTGGAGGCCGGGGATCTTGGCGTTCGTGCCGGTGCCGTTCTCGACCACCGAGACCATCAGGTCCTGCATCTTCTGCGCGGTGGCCGGGCTCATGGCCTGGGAGAACTGCTTCTCGGTGTGCTTGGAGATGGTGGTCAGCGAGGCCGAGCGCTCCTGGTCGACCAGGTACGGCTGCATCAGGCCGCCGTTGTTGGCGATCGCCGCGGAGACCATGGCCATCTGCAGCGGGGTGGCGCGGGTGTCGTGCTGGCCGATCGAGTCCTGGGCGGTGCCGTCCAGGCTGGCGCTGTTCGGGAAGATGCTCTTCTCGGAGCGGACCGGGGTGTCGATGGTGCTGTTGAAGCCGAACTTCTCGGCCTGCGCCCGCATCTTGTCCTTGCCGAGGTCGGCGCCCATCTTGGCGAAGACCGTGTTGCAGGACTGGTCCAGCCCGGACTTGATGGTGGCGTTCTCGCACTTCTCGGTCGGCGACTCGTTCTTCAGCACGGTGTTGGTGTTCGGCAGGGTGTACGGGTCCGGCGTGCTGGTCACGTCGTCGACGTTCTGGTACAGGCCGTTCTCGAACGCGGCGGTCGCGGTGACCAGCTTGAAGGTCGAGCCGGGCGGATAGGTCTCCCGCAGCGCCCGGTTGAGCATCGGCTTGTTCGGGTCGGCGTTGAGGTCCGTCCAGGCCTTGGAGTCGGAGTCCTCGCTGCCGGCGATGGTGCCCGGGTCGTAGGACGGGGTGGAGACCAGCGCCAGGATCGCGCCGGTCTTCGGGTCGAGCGCGACGACCGCGCCCTTCTTGTTGCCGAGTCCGTCCCAGGCGGCCTTCTGGGCCTTGGCGTTGATCGTCGTGACGACGTCGCCGCCCTTCTTCTGCTCACCGGTCAGCATGTCCAGGGTGTTGCGGAAGAACAGCCGGTCGTCGGTGCCCGAGAGGACGCCGTCCTCCAGGTTCTCCAGCCCGGTGGAGCCGAAGACCTGGGAGGAGTAGCCGGTCACCGGGGCGTACATCGGGCCGTCGACCCAGGAGCGCTTGTACTTGTAGCGCAGGCCGTTGACGAAGTCGGACTTCGTGACCGGCTGGCCGCCGACGATGATGTTGCCGCGCGGGTGGGCGTAGCGGTCGAACTGCTGGCGCTTGTTGTTGACGTTGCTGGCCCATGCGTCGGCCTGGACGCCCTGCACCCAGTTGGTGCGCAGCATCAGGGCCAGGATCAGCACGAGGCAGAAGATCGAGACCCGGCGGATCGGCTTGTTCATCTGGCGGGTCCTCCCTGGCCCTCGGTGGCGGGGGCGGGTTCGACCCCGGGTCGGCGGGCGCTGTCGCTGATCTTCAGCAGGATCGCGATCAGTGCCCAGTTGGCGACCACTGACGAACCGCCCTGGGCGAGGAACGGCATGGTCATACCGGTCAGTGGGATCAGTCCGGTGACTCCGCCGGCGACGACGAAGACCTGCAGTGCCATGGCCGAGGCGAGGCCGACGGCGAACAGCTTGCCGAACGGGTCGCGGGCGGCGAGCGCGGTGCGCAGGCCGCGCTGGACCAGCAGCGCGTAGAGCAGGAAGATCGCCATCAGGCCGGCCAGGCCGAGCTCCTCGCCGAAGGAGCCCAGGATGAAGTCGCTCTTGGCGGCGAAGTTGATCAGCCAGGACCGTCCCTGGCCGAGGCCGGAGCCGGTCACCCCGCCGGAGCCGAGCGCCATCAGGGACTGCCCGATCTGCTCGGTGGACCCCTTGGGCGGGTGCGGGGCGAAGGCGGCCATCGGGTCGAGCCAGGCGTCGATGCGGGTCTTCACGTGGCTGGTGGTCATGGCGACGGCGGTCGCGCCGCCGACCGACATCAGCAGGCCGAACAGGATCCAGCTGGTGCGCTCGGTGGCGACGTAGAGCATGACCACGAACAGGCCGAAGAACAGGAAGGACGTGCCGAGGTCGTTCTCGAAGATCAGGATCAGCAGGCTGAGCAGCCAGATCACGACGATCGGGCCGAGGTCGCGACCGCGCGGCAGGTAGAGGCCCATGAAGCGGCGGCTGGCCAGGGCCAGGGCGTCCCGCTTGACCATCAGGTAGCCGGCGAAGAAGACGGTCAGGATGATCTTGGCGAACTCGCCGGGCTGGATGGAGAAGCCGCCCATCCGGATCCAGATCTTGGCGCCGAAGTCCTCCGCGCGGGCCGGGAAGAACGCCGGGGCGGCGAGCAGGACCAGGGCCGCGACCATCGAGATGTAGGTGTAGCGCTGGAGGACGCGGTGGTCCTTGAGGAACATCATGACGCCGATGAACAGCGCGACGCCCAGTCCGGACCACATCAGCTGGTTGCGGGCCGCCTCGAAGTTGCCGCTGAGCAGCTTCCCGGCCTTGTCGAGCCGCCAGATCATCACCACGCCGAGCCCGTTCAGCAGGGTGGCGAGCGGCAGCATCAGCGGGTCCGCGTACGGTGCGTAGCGGCGCACCAGCAGGTGCGCGACGAGGGCGAGCGAGCCCATCCCGACGCCGTAGCCGAGCATGCCGCCGGGCAGCTCGGAGTCCATGGCGAGGCCCACGTTGGCGTAGGCGAAGACCGGGAGCAGGACGGCGAAGACCAGCAGGGCCAGCTCGGTGTTGCGCCGGTTGGGCGCCTCCTGCGGGGTGATGGTGGTGTTGCCCCGGCGCCGGGTGACGGGCCGGGCGGCCGGCGTCCGGCGGCGGCCGGGCCGGCTCGCGCCGCTGCTCAGGTCGTAGGCGCTCACGGGGTGGCCGCTCCCTGACGGCCGACGGGCCGGCCGGGGGCGGGCCTATGTCGGATCACGGGTGTCACTGCTTCGGGCAGGAGTCGGCGCGCTGCCGGTCCTCCTCGCTCAGGCCGGGCACGTCGCCCGCCGCGCCGGCGGCCGGCGCCGTGGCGGAGGGCGGCTGGGTGGCCGGGGCGGTCGGGGTGGCCGAGGGGGTGGGCGTCGCGCTGGGCGTCGCGGCCGCGGGAGTGCGGTTCTTCTCGGTGCTCTTCTCGGTGGGCCGCTCGCTCGGGGTGGGTGCGGTGGCGGCCACGAACCCGGCGGGGTCGGCCCGGAAGGTGACGGTGGTGCCGGTCTGCGTGGGCTGGGTGCCCGCGGGCTGCCCGGTGGCGCCGGTCTTCGCGTCGATGACCTTCTTGCAGAGCTTGGCCCAGCCGTCGAGCTCCTTGATGGTCGCGTCGGCGTCGTTCAGGCTGTTGACCGAGATGGTCTTGGAGACGTGCGCCTGCTGGTCCGTCGGCAGGTACTTGAGCTCGATGTCCTTGTACTCGGTGTGCACCGAGGAGAGGCTGAGGCCGGCCAGGTTCTGGTTGATGCCCTGGTAGACGGCGACGTGCCCGCTCTCCGCGCCGACGTAGTACTGGTCCTGGGTCCACTGGTACCCGAAGTACCCGCCGCCGCCCAGCACGCCGAGGGCGACCAGGACGGCCAGCGAGATCTTGAGCCCCTTGCGGCTCCGCTTCGGCGGCTCCTCCTCGTCGAAGTCCTCGGTGCCGTACACCGAGGGCTCGCCGCCGCCGTAGGCGCCGTACTCCTCGCCGTAGCCCTCGGCCGGGCCGAAGCCGCCCTGGGCGGCGCCGTAGCCGCCCTCGTAGCCGTCGGCGGGGCCGAAGGCGCCCTGGGGGCTGCGGCCGAGGCCGGCGGCGCGGCCGGCCGGGGTGTCGGCGATGGAGCGGTCGGTGGCGGCCGAGGACGGCGGGGCGTCGGCGACCGCGCCGACCACCACCGGGACGTCGTTGAACTGGCCGCTCATGGTGTCCGTGGCGCCGACGTCGATGACGTCCGCCACGATGCAGGTGATGTTGTCCGGGCCGCCGCCGCGCAGCGCGAGCTGGATCAGCTCCTGCACGGTCTGCTCGGGCGCGTAGTAGCTGCCCAGGGTGTCCTGGAGCGTCTGGTGGCTGACCGGGCCGGAGAGGCCGTCGGAGCAGATCAGGTAGCGGTCGCCGGCCCGGACCTCGCGGATCGACAGGTCGGGCTCGACCTGGCCGCGGCCGTCCAGGGCCCGCATCAGCAGCGAGCGCTGCGGGTGGGTCTCGGCCTCCTCGGGCGTGATCCGGCCCTCGTCGACCAGGCGCTGCACCCAGGTGTGGTCCTGGGTGATCTGCACCAGCGAGCCGTCGCGCAGCAGGTAGGCGCGGGAGTCGCCGACGTGCACGAGGCCCATCCGCTGGCCCGTCCAGAGCATGGCGGTGAGCGTGCAGCCCATGCCCTCCAGCTGCGGGTCCTCCTCGACCATCTGCCGGAGCCGGTCGTTGGCGCCCTGGACGGCGTCACCGAGCAGGGTCAGCAGGTCGGCGCCCGGCACGTCCTCGTCCAGACGGACGATGGAGCCGAGCACCTCGGAGGACGCGACCTCGCCGGCCGCGGCGCCGCCCATGCCGTCGGCCACGGCCAGCAGCCGCGGCCCGGCGTAGCCGGAGTCCTCGTTCCCCTCCCGGATCAGTCCCTTGTGGGAGCCAGCGGCGAAGCGCAGCACCAGGGTCATGCGACCTGTGCCCCCCTCTGGGTCATGGACGGGATGCTGTCCCTCATGCGCTACTACTTCCGCAGTTCGATGACGGTCCTGCCGATACGGATCGGCATGCCCGGCTGGAGCGGGGTCGGCGCGGTCAGGCGCTGCCGGTCCAGATAGGTGCCGTTGGTGGAGCCTAGATCCTCGACCGTCCACTGCCCAGTCTGGTCGGGATAGATCCTGGCATGCCGGGAGGACGCGTAGTCGTCGTCCAGCACGATGGTGGAGTCGTGCGCGCGGCCCAGGGTAATGGTCTGGCCCTGCAGCGCGACGGTGGTGCCGGCCAGCGAGCCCTGGACCACGACGAGCTGCGTCGGGGCGCCGCGTCGGCGGCCGCCGCCCGCGGTCGGGGTGGCCGGGTTGCCGCCCGGGCCCGGTGCGGGGCGCCCGGCGGCGGGGGCGGTGCCCGCTCCGGCTCCGGCTCCCGACCCGGCCGCGGGCGCGGCAGTGCCGCGGCGCGAGGAACGGGGGTTCACCTTGGTCCCGAAGAGATCGCTGCGGATCACCTGGATCGCGACGATGACGAACAGCCACAGCACGGCCAGGAAGCCCAGCCGCATCACCGTCAGGGTCAGTTCGGACATGGCCGCCCCGCGTGTGGGTGAGCGAAGCGAGCGAACAAATCGGACACTACCCTTCGACCTGTCGGTAGACGATGGTGGTGGAGCCCACGACGATTCGCGAGCCGTCGCGGAGCGTAGCGCGCTGGGTGTGCTGTCCGTCCACCACGATGCCGTTGGTGGAGCCCAGGTCGAGGACCATCGAAGGGGTGCCGGGGCGGATCTCGGCGTGCTTGCGGGAGACGCCGGGATCGTCGATCCGGACGTCCGCCTCGGTCGAGCGGCCGAGCACGCACGCGGTGCCGGAGATCTGGTGGCGGGCGCCGTTGACCTCGATCCAGCGGCGGACCGAGGTGCCGTGGCCGGAGCCGGGGAAGGCGCGCACGTTGCCGCCGGCGGCGGGCGGGGCCGCGGGCATGGCGGGGGGCGCGGCCGGCGGCGGGGGCGCGTTGAGCTGGCCGGCGCCCGGCTGCTGCCACGGCGCGCCGGGGGCCGGGGCGGCCGGCGCGCGGTCGTAGCCGGGCTGCGGCGGGGCGTACTGCTGGGGCTCCTCGGCCGCCAGGGTGCGGCTGCGCACCCGGTACAGGCCGGTGTCCAGGTCGTCGGCCTTCTCCAGGTTCACCTGGAGGGGACCCATGAAGCTGTACCGCTGGGCCTCGGCGTACTCGCGGACCATGCCGGCGAGCTCGTTGCCGAGCTGCCCGGAGTAGGGGCTCAGGCGCTCGTAGTCGTGCGGGCTCAGCTCGACGATGAAGTCGTTCGGCACGACGGTGCGGTCGCGGTTCCAGATGCTCGCGTTGTTGTCGCACTCGCGCTGCAGCGCCCCGGCGATCTCCACGGGCTGGACCTCGGACTTGAACACCTTGGCGAAGGTGCCGTTGACGAGACCCTCAAGTCGCTGCTCGAACTTCTTCAGCACTCCCATGGGGCACCCCCTTCCAGGGTTCGTTCGCCTGCCTGCCGACCGGGCCCCGGAGAGCCGGTCGTGCCTACTTGCGGTACTTCCGTACTGATCGTATCCACGCCGGGCCCATCCGTACGGTTCCCGGACCGCGTCGTGCCCGGGGGTGGGCTCGGACACACAGGGTGACGCATATCGGGTACGGCACGCCAGGTGTGCCCGTCGGAAGGGGGTTCCACGCTTCGCCCGGGCGTTCGGATCGCATCCGTTCGGACGTGCTCGGGTGGCGGACCGGGGGCGGATCCCGCCCGTCGGAAAGGATTCGGAGCACTCCCCCGGGTCGTGCTACTGTTTTCCACGTCGGAAGGGCCGCCCGAAAGGGAGGCCGGAACGAAGAACCGCAGGGGCCGCGAGGCGCCGGGCGGGACGGAGGGCCGGTCGGTACGGAAGACACACCCATGCGCGGGTGGCGGAATAGGCAGACGCGCTGGATTCAGGTTCCAGTGCCCGAAAGGGCGTGGGGGTTCAACTCCCCCCTCGCGCACAGCGAAGCCCCGCAGATCTTCGGATCTGCGGGGCTTTCCCGTTCTCCCGGAAGGGTTCGCGCGGCGGTCCCGCCAGGCCGGCTCCGCCTCAGCAGCGGGAGACGGGGAGTTCGGCGCGGACCTCGAAGCCGCCCTCCTGGGTGGGGCCGGCGATCAGGGTGCCGCCGAGCAGCTGGGCGCGCTCGCGCAGGCCGACCAGGCCGTGGCCGCCGCCCGGCAGGGTCTCGGCGGGGTGCGCCGGCGGCGGATCGTTGCGCACCTCGACCCTCAGCCGTCGGCCCTTGGCCCGCACCTTCACGTGCACGGCCGCGTCCGGGGCGTACTTGGTGATGTTGGTGAGCGCCTCCTGGACCGTCCGGTAGGCGGCCCGCTCGACCGCCTCCGGCCACGGGCGGTCGCCCGGCGCCAGCTCGGCGTCGGCGGCCAGGCCGCTCTCCTCGATCAGCCGGGGCAGGTCGGCCAGCCGGGGCTGCGGCGCGAGCGGGGTGTTCTGGTGCGGGTCGCCGGTGCGCAGCACGCCGACCATCTGGCGCAGCTCGTCGAGCGTGCGTACGGAGAGCTCGCGGATGGTGCGGGCGGTGGACGCCGCGGCCGGGTCGGCGGTGCTCACCTGGAGCGCGCCGGCCTGGATGCTGATCAGACTGACCTGGTGCGAGACGACGTCGTGCATCTCGCGGGCGAGCCGGCCGCGCTCGCTGATCAGCACGCGCTCGGCGAGCAGCCTGGTCTCCCGTTCCTGGCCGCGGGTCAGCTCCTCGACCCGGGCCGCCAGCTCCCGCCGGGTGCGGGCGAGCAGGCCGGTGGCGGCGGGGCCGGCGGCGAGCATGAGCGACTGGATGGCGTAGAGCGCGGTGTCGCGGCTCAGCCAGACGGTCTGGTCGGAGATCGGCCAGTGGAAGAACTCGACGAGCGTGAAGAGGGTGCCGAAGGGGATGACGAGGCGGGGGCCGGGGCGCTCGGCGGCCAGCGTGTAGACGGCCGTGATCGGGGCCAGCCAGATGTCGGCGACGTAGCTGCCGGGCATGGTGAGCAGCAGCACCGCGAGCGGGAAGCGGCGGCGCCAGAGCAGCGTCACGGCGGCCAGCACCGAGAGCGTCACCTGCCACCACGCGGCGTCCCGGGCGACCAGGGCCGCGTCCATCAGGGAGTACAGCGCGGGCAGCAGCAGCATCAGCCAGGGCGCGGTGCACCAGGCCGGCAGCCGTCTCGACGGCAGCTGGTCGGCGGCGGTCATGCCCCGTCGCCGGGTTTCGGTCGGACCAGTCCGGCCCGGTGGGCGAGGACGGCGGCCTGGACGCGGTTGGCGGCGCCGAGCTTGCCGAGGATCGCGCTGATGTGGTCCTTGACGGTGCCGGTGCCGAGGAACAGCCGGTCGGCGATCTCCGCGTTGGACAGGCCCTCGCCGAGGAGCGCCAGGACGTCCAGTTCCCGGCCGGTGAGGGTGCGGGCGAGCGCGGAGGCCTCGGCGTCCGGGCCGCCGCCGTCCACGTAGCCGCCGATCACGGTGCGGGTGACGGTCGGGGAGAGGATGTTGCCGCCGGCCGCGAGCACCCGGACGGCGTGCACCAGCTGCTCGGGGGCGGTGTCCTTGAGCAGGAAGCCGGAGGCGCCGGCCCGCAGTGCGGTGCCGATGTACTCGTCGGTGTCGAAGGTGGTGAGCATCCCCACGGCCGGAGGGTCGGGCAGGGCGCGGACGCGGCGCAGCACCGAGATGCCGTCGAGGTCGGGCATCCGGATGTCGAGCAGCACGACGTGCGGGCGCAGCCGCTGGACGTGCTCCTCGGCCTGGCCGCCGGAGCAGTCGCCGACCACCTCCAGGTCGGGGGCGGAACCGACGATGAGGCCGAGGCCGGAGCGGACCAGGATCTCGTCGTCCACGATCAGCACGCGGGTGGTGGCGATGGTGCCTCCTCGGGTCGGGCGGCCGGGTGGTGGCGGTCCGCGCACGGGTCGATGTCGAGGGTAGGGGTAGCCGGGGCGGGTCGCCGAACGCCTGGGGGGTCCGCACCCCCGCCGAACGGCGGGGGCTGGAATCCGCTACCCGGTTCACGCGATTCTCACGCGAGGTGGGGAACCATGTTGGTGGCTGCCCTTTTGTCGGCCCGCTTCCTCGTGTGGGGGCCGGCGAGCCCGAGGGCCGCCGGTCAGTCCGTCGGGCCCGTGCGGGCGCCCGGCGCCGGGCCGTGTGCGGATGCGCCCCACCATCTGATCGTTTGGAATTGAGCTGTGTCGTCCACTGTGAAGTCGGAGCCGTCCGCCATGTCCGCCGGGCCCCGGCCCGTCGGGCTGCTCGACCGCTGGCGCCCGCGGGCCGCCGCGGCCTCCGTCTGGTACCTGCGGCTGATCGCGCTGCTGAACGTGGCGACAGTGCTGCTGGCGCCGTTCCGCGACCAGGTCAGCGAGCACAACGAGGGTGAGTACTTCACCCCGTACCTGATGACCTCGGGCCTGGCCAGCGCGGTGCTGTCGGTGTTCCTGGCCGTCGCGATGCGGCGGCGCAAGCGGGCCGCGTGGATCTTCAACGCGGCACTGGCCGGGATATTCGCGCTGCTCTACGTGCTGGCCATGGTGCTGCCCGACGAGCGCTTCGACCGGCACCCGCTGAACTACGTCTCCACCGTGCTGACCTGCCTGTTCGTACTGGCGCTGCTGGTCGGGCGGAAGGAGTTCACGTCCAAGGGCGACGAGTCCAACCCGAAGACCGCCGCCGCGACCTTCGTCGGCGGGCTGCTGTTCGGTGGCGGGGTGGGCGCGCTGCTGGTGTGGCTGACCAACGAGCTGACCGGCGCCGGCTTCTGGGACCTGTTCCGCTACTCGGTCGGCCGGATGATCACCATCACCCCGACCGAGCACCTGCGCTCCGTGATCGCCGCACCGACCTGGGTGAACGCGGCGATCAACGCGATGGGCGCGGTGCTGTTCCTGCTCGTCCTGTACGTCGCCTTCCGCAGCCCGCGCGGCAAGGAGCTGCTGAACCCCGAGGACGAGGCGCAACTGCGGGCGCTGCTGGACAAGCAGGGCGAGCGGGACTCGCTCGGCTACTTCGCGCTGCGCCGGGACAAGGCCGTGATCTTCTCCCCCAGCGGCAAGGCGGCGGTCACCTACCGGGTGATCGGCGGGGTGTCGCTGGCCTCGGGCGACCCGATCGGCGACCCGGAGGCCTGGCCGGGCGCGATCGACGCGTGGCTGTCCGAGGCCCGCGAGCACGCCTGGGCGCCGGCCGTGATGGGCGCCTCCGAGGAGGCCGGGGTGATCTACGCCCGGCACGGGCTGGACGCGCTGGAGCTGGGCGACGAGGCGATCGTCGAGCTGGACGAGTTCTCGCTCGAGGGCCGGGCCATGCGGGTGGTCCGCCAGGCGTACAACCGGGTCAAGCGGGCCGGGTACACCGTGCGGATCCGCCGCCACGAGGACATCTCCGAGGCGGAGATGGAGCAGCTGGTGGCCAAGGCCGACGAGTGGCGCGACGGCGCGACCGAGCGCGGCTTCTCGATGGCGCTCGGCCGGCTCGGTGACCCGGCCGACGGCCGCTGCGTGATGCTGGAGTGCCACGACGGGGACGGCGAGCTCAAGGCGTTGCTGAGCTTCGTGCCGTGGGGTCCGGACGGGCTCTCGCTGGACCTGATGCGCCGGGCCCGGGACACCGAGAACGGCCTGGTCGAGTTCATGGTGATCGAGCTGCTCCAGCGCGCCGACGAGGTGGGGCTGAAGCGGGTGTCGCTGAACTTCGCGATGTTCCGCTCGGTCTTCGAGCGCGGTTCGCGGCTCGGCGCCGGCCCGGTGCTGCGGCTGTGGCGGTCCGTGCTGGGCTTCTTCTCGCGCTGGTGGCAGATCGAGTCGCTGTACCGCGCGAACGCCAAGTACCGGCCGATCTGGGAGCCGCGCTACCTGCTCTTCGAGAAGAGCAGCGAGATCCCGCGGATCGGCATCGCGAGCGCGCGCGCCGAGGGCTTCATCGTCGCGCCGAGCATGCCAGCCCTTTTCCGGCGCCGGCACGCCCGGTCCGCCGTGGTGGCGCCCCGGGTGCCCGTGGGGGCGCAGCAGGGCAAGGGGTAGTCCCTCCGCCCGGGGGTGGAGGGCTGCGGACGGCCGGATGGGGGTGCCCTAGGGGGGATCCCCTCCCCCCTGAGGATGACCCTTATCCCCATCCATGCCGATGTGGATTTGTTAACAGGCTTCTAATGTTGGGGTAGCTGAGAAAAGACTTAACGGCTCGGGGATTCAGGAGAGGACGGCTGTGATTCACAGGACCCACACGGGGGGCGTGCGAAAGGGGCCGCTGGCGACAGCCAGAGCGGCCGCTTTCGCCGAGTGGGGGACGTTGTTCGTGAAGGTTCGCGACGGGGTGGTGCGCAAGAAGTTCGCCGCCGTTCCGCTGGCCACCACGGCGACGTCTCTGATCCTGCTGTTCAGCATCGTGCAGCACCTGCCGGGCGGTGAGCGCTTCGTCAACCACATCGGTGTGGTGAAGGCCGCGCTGCCGCTGGACGTCTCGCTGCTGCGGACCCCGCTGTCGCTGTACGTCCCGGCGCTCGACCTGCCGGTCTGGGGGGCGCTGGCCCAGGTCTTCGTGGTCTTCGGCATCGCCGAGATCGTGCTCGGCCGGCGGATGCTGCTGATGGTGGCCTACTCCTGCACCCTGGCGGGCACGCTGTTCGCCCGGGTCGGCGTGGCGATCGGGCCGGACCACCTGTTCGGCTTCCCGAAGTGGGTCGCCCACGTGCGGGACACCGGGCCGTCGGCCGCGGTGGTGGCGTTGGCGATCTGCATCGCGTTCCGCTGCCGGGCCTGGCTCACCGCCGGGCTGGTGGTGGTCCTGATGGTCGGCGAGGCGGTCGTGCTGCCGAACCTGGCCGGTCTGGAGCACGTCGTCGCGGTGATCACCGCGCTGCTGATCGCCGTCTCGGCCGAGGTGTTCGGCGGCTTCTGGCCGCGGGTGCTGGCCGGGGTCGGGGCCGCGACCTCGGTGGCCACGGCGGCCTCCCGCGAGGTCGCGGTGGAGGCCCGGCGGCGGACCTCGGCGGGGGCCGTCATTCCCTGAGAGGCTCAATTCCCTGAGCGGCTCATGAGAGACGTTCCGGCCTGACGGCCGGGTGAGGCGGAATCACCGCTCCGCCCGGCCGTCAGGCTTTCGGCGTCCCGTGGGGCAGCGGGAGTTCGAACCAGACGACCTTGCCGACCGCCTTGCGGGCGGTGCCCCAGCGTTCGGCGAACTTGGTGACCAGGGTGAGGCCGCGGCCGGTCTCGCCCAGTTGCTCGGCGGGCTCCAGCGAGGGCAGGTTGTGATTGTCGTCGCTGACCTCGACCAGGAGCTTGTCCACCCGGATCAGCTGGAGCTGGACCCGGTCCCTGGCCACCCGGACGGCGTTCGTGACCAGCTCGCTGACCAGCAGCTCGGTGGTGTCGCTGAGCGCCTCCAGGTGCCAGGCGGCCAGCTGCTCGCGGACCAGGGCGCGGGCCCGGCGGACCTCGCGGTGGTCGACGGTGAGGTTCCAGGTGGCCACCTCGGACGGGGCGACCCCGTCGAAGCGGGCCACCAGGAGGGCGACGTCGTCCTTGCGGTCGTCCGAGTGCAGGCGCTCCAGCACCACGTCGCAGGCCTGCTCGGGGCTCTGCCCGGGGTCGATCAGGTTGCCGCAGAGCGCGGCCAGTCCGGCTCCTATGTCGCCGCCCCGGACCTCGACCAGGCCGTCGGTGCAGAGCACCAGCATCGAGCCGTCCGACACGTCGATGGTCTTGGCGACGAACGGCACCCCGCCGACCCCGATCGGCGCGCCGGCCGGGATCTCCAGCAGCTCGCCGCTGCCGTCCGGGTGCACCAGGACCGGCGGGACGTGGCCGGCACTGGCCAGTTCGCAGGTCCGGTTGATCGGGTCGTAGACCGCGTACAGGCAGGTGGCGAGGTGGTCGTCGCCGAGCTTGTGGGCCAGGTTGTCGAGGTGGCGCAGCAGCTGGCCGGGGGGCAGATCGAGCGCGGCGAGGGTCTGCATCGCGGTGCGGAAGCGGCCCATCGCGGCGGCCGAGTGCAGGCCGTGGCCCATCACGTCGCCGACCACCAGGGCGACCCGGCTGCCGGGCAGCTGGATCGCGTCGAACCAGTCGCCGCCGACCTCGGCCTTCGGGTCGCCGGGCAGGTAGCGGTGGGCGATCTGCACGCCGGGGATCTGCGGCGGGCGGGTCGGGATCATCGAGCGCTGCAGGGTGGTGGCGACCCTGGCCTCGGCACGGTGCAGCCGGGCGTTGTCGAGCGAGAGGGCGGCGCGGACGGCCAGTTCCTTGAGGGTCGCGGCGTCGCTCTCGTCGAAGCAGGCGCGGTCGGGCAGCCGGAGCAGCTTGAGGATGCCGAGCACGGTGCCCCGGGCGGAGAGCGGGACGACCAGCATCGAGCGGCCGGAGACCACCGGGGCCAGCCGGACGCCGCCGAGCGCGATGGCGTAGTCGACCGCGACGTCGTCGCTGACCACCGGGACCAGGACCGGCTGGTTCAGCTGGAGGGCCATCCCGGGCGGGGTGCGGCGGGGCATGCTGACCAGCGAGCCCTCGGCCAGGACGTGGTCCCAGGCGCCGCCGGTCTCGTTGTAGACCAGGGCGACCCGGCGGAGCATGGTGTCGTCGTCCGGCCGGGCGGCGGGCAGCTCGGAGTCGGAGATCAGTCCGTCCACGAGGTCCACGCAGGCGAAGTCGGCGACCCGGGGGACCAGCACCTGGCAGAGCTCGTGGGCGGTGAAGCCGAGGTCCAGGGTGGTGCCGACCTTTCCGCCGACCTCGTTCAGCAGGGCCAGCTGCTCGCCGGCGTGGCCGTTGGTCAGGAACGGGCCCAGGCGGCCGGCCGGCGGCGGGCCGTCGGCGCTCGTGGGGGGCGGGACGGCGGGCGGGGACTGGTCACCGCGGGAGCACCTCCCGGCCGGGGCCGGGGAGAGGGCCTGGTGGCCGTTGGCGGACGGTTCGACGGCGGCCGGCTCGATGGTGGCGCCTCCTCCGGAGGGCGACGGGACGGACAGGGCGGCGGCCGACCTGCCGGCGGGCCGCTCGGTCAACTCGCGCTGGCCGGGCAGCGGGCCGGCCGGGCGCCCGCGGACCGCACGGGTCGCGGCGGGCTGCTCGGGTTGGGGCGGCGGGCCGATCCGGGCGGCGCGCTGCTGGGCGGTGGGGTAGCGGCGGCCGATCCCGGCGGCGGCGTGCGCGGTGCCGGACTGCGGGTCGGACGGCAGCAGCGGCAGGACGGTGGCGGCGTCCAGCCGCAGGGCGGGGAGTCCGGCGCGCTCCAGCGACTCCAGGAGCGGGGCGCGGTGGGCGGTGGGCAGGAGCCGGGCCAGCGGCGCGGCCAGAGCGGAACCGGCGAGTGGGCCGCCGGGCGGGGTGAGCGTGGCGACGAGCCCGTGGAAGCCGCCCCGGGCGGCGGGGGCGGCGGCGAACGGCAGCAGCCGCTCGCCCAGCGCGAGGCGCGGGCCGGCGGTGCGCAGCGGGCGGGCGTCCGCAGCGAGGGCGAGCAGTCCGTCGGACGGGCCGGGCAGCGGGTAGGCCCACCACAGCACGTCGCGCAGGTGGTCCTCACGGTCGGTGACGGGCATCTGGCCGGCCCAGGGGTGGCCGTCGGCGGTCAGCGCGGCCAGGGTGTCGAGGGCGTCGCAGCGGCGGCGGGCGCCGGTGCCGCCGGAGGCGCTGCGGGGCTCCACGGCGGGCAGCAGGCCGGAGGCGGGGCGGTCGCGGGCGACCTCGGCGCGGTGCCCGAAGAGTTCCTCGGCGGCCCGGCTCCACTGCGCGATCCGCCCGGCCCGGTCGACCAGGACGAGGGCGAGTCGGACCAGGGCGACCACGCCGGCCGGGGGGCCTTCCGGAACGGGCTCGGCGCCCGCCGGACGCGGTGTGGAGTTGGGCTCGTCCACCATGGATTCGGTCTGCTCCCGCCTGGCCGCCACGCCTGGAGGCGGCCGTCTCTCTGGAGGAAGGCACGCTGTGTGGATACCAGCGAAGCACGGACCGGGCCGGGCTCGATAGCGAAACGAGGAGATTCATCAGGATCGGTTGCACACCGCTTGCCTCGCGCCGGTTCGTACCCCCCTTCCAGCCGGTTGACGCTTCTCGCGCGGGGGTAGGGTGGCAGGCCGGGCCGCACCGCGGAACCGGTCGGCGGGCCAGCCGACGGCAGGACGAGACAGAGGCGAGATGTGACCGCGCAGAGCCCCGTCCGCTGGACGGACCCGGAGCAGCAGGAGCTGGAGGAGCGGGTCGCCGCCGCCGAACTCGCCTGGCTGAGCATGGACGTCGACGTGCAGACGCTGCGGGTCGAGATCGACAACTTCGCGCTGATCCACCATCAGCTGCTCGGCCCGCTCTACGCCCGGCTGGACGAGCTGGACGCCCTCGTCGCCGAGGCGGTCGCGGCCCGGACCGGGCGGCCGGAGGACCTGCGGCGGGCCGCCGAGGCCCGGCAGCAGGTCGAGGAACTCCCCGATCTGGACGCGCTGTTCGACTCCGTCCAGTCCGTCCGCGAGCAGCGCGGCGGCGGCGAGGAGGAGGCCGTGCCGGCGCCGCCCGCCGCCCCGGCCAAGGTCCGCCCCGGTCGGGAGGCCCAGCGGATCTACCGCGAGCTGGTGCGCCGCGCCCACCCGGACCTCACCACCGACCCGGCCGAGCAGCAGCGACGGGCCGGGTTCCTGGTCCGGGTCAACGAGGCCTACGCGTTCGGCGACGCCGACGCGCTGGCGGGCCTGGCCGCCGAGTGGTCCACCGCGCCCGAGGCGGCCCCGGCGCCGGACGCGCCGGACCGGCTGGAGTGGCTGCGCCGCCGGCTGGAGTGGCTCACCGCGAAGATCGCCGAGACCGCCGCCGAGCAGGTCCGGCTGGAGCGGACCCCGATGGGGCAGCTGCTCGGGCTCGCACCGCAGGACCCGGACCGGCTGCTGGAGCAGCTCGCCGAGGAGCTGCTGGCCAAGGCAGCGGACCGGCAGGCCGAGCTGGCCCGGCTGCTCGGCGATCCTTCGTCGCCGGTGGGCGACAATGGCACGGACCCTTCACATTCCCAGGAGAGCCAGACGATGTTCCCGCAGATCCCCTCCGCCGACGCCGCCTCCGTGCCCGCCGACGCCGTCCTGCTGGACGTCCGCGAGCAGGACGAGTGGGACGCGGGCCACGTGGACGGCGCGCTGCACATTCCGCTCGGTCAGGTCATCGCCCGGCTGGGCGAGCTGCCGGACGAGAAGCTGTACGTGCTGTGCCGGGTCGGCGGGCGCTCGGCGCAGGTCGTCCAGTACCTGGTGCAGCAGGGCCGGGACGCGGTGAACGTGGACGGCGGCATGTACGCCTGGGAGGGCGCGGGCCGTCCGATGGTGAGCAGCAGCGGCCAGGACGCCTACGTGCTGTAGCCCGTACGCTCCCCCGGGCCCGGTAGGGCAGGATGGGCGCGCGACCGACCCGGGACGGGCCCGGCGGCGCCCGTCCGGCAGGGGGAGTGCGCATGGCTGACGGCACGGACGCACCGGCCGACGGGCGGGCGTGGTCGCGGCCCGCACAGCTGGTGCTGGGCCTGGCCGCCGTGGTGCTGATGACCGGGACCGGGCTCTTCCTCGGCGCGGTGTTCCTGCACGTCGCGCCCGCCAACACGGTGTCCCGGCAGTACCGGAACGAGATCGACGGCCTGGTCTACCCCGAGTTCGAGCAGAACTGGAAGCTCTTCGCGCCCAACCCGCTCCAGCAGAACGTCAGCCTGGACGCCCGGGTGCGGACCGTCGCCGACGGTGGTGCCACCCAGACCCGGGACTGGCTCGGGCTGACCGCCCGGGACATCGCCGCGATACGGGGCAACCCGGCGCCCAGTCACGTCGACCAGAACCTGCTGCGGCGGGCCTGGGACTTCTACGACGGCTCGCACAACCCGCAGGACGAGACGCTGACCAACGGCCGCGGCAAGCTCGCCGAGGAGTACCTGAAGCGGATCGCGCTCCAGCGGATCGGCCGGAGCGTGGACGGCCAGAAGGTCCTGGAGATCCAGTTCCGGGTGACCTCGACGACCGTCCCGCCGCCGTCCTGGAGCGGCGAGGCGCCGCCGCCCGAGCCGAAGGTGCGGGAGCTGCCGTGGTGGCCGGTGGACGACGAGGACTACCGGGGGCTCGGGTGAACGAGGTGTCGCAGCCCGAGGTGGAACAGCGGCGGCCGGACGGGATCCCGCGCCAGGCCGGACAGCCGGCCGCACCCACGCCCGTACCCGAGCCCGTACCCGCGCCGCCGCGCGTGCCCGGTCCGCTCGAACTCGTCGGCCGGGCGTTGACCGCGTTCACCGGGCGGGCGCTCGGCCGCCACCAGGCGGCGGCGGTGCGGATCGGTTTCGGGCTGGTCTGGCTCGCCCACCTGCTGCGCGAGTGGCCCCACCGGCGGGTGCTGTACGGCGACCTCTCGCCCTGGTCGACGGACCTCGCCCAGCGGCTGCTCGCGGACAACGGGGCGTTCACCGTGCTGCCCTGGTTCGGCGGGCGGCTCTGGTTCGAGGCGGTCTACCACCTGGCGGTGCTGGCCGCCGCCGCGGTGGTGCTCGGCTGGCGGACCCGGGCGAGCACGGTGCTGTTCCTGGTCACCGTGCTGTCGCTGCAGAACCGCGACGTCTTCCTCGGCGACGGCGGCGACAACGTCGTCCACCTGATGGCGGTCTACCTGGTCTTCACCCGCTGCGCCGAGGTGTGGTCGCTGGACGCTCCCCCAGCCTCCGGCCGGGAGGCACCCCCGGACCGGGCCCGCCCCGGGCGGGGCGGCGTCGTGCTCTGGGCCGCGCTGGGAGCCGTCCTGGCGGTCTGTCAGCTCGGGGACTTCTCCGGCGACAGCCTGACCTGGACCTCCCCCGCCTTCCCGTACGTCGGGTGGGCGCCGCTGTTCTGGGGGCTCTGGGCGGTGGCCGGAGCCTGGTGGGTGCTCGGGCGGCTGCGGCCGGACGGCGAGGTGCGGGCCGTGCTCGACGCGCTCGCGAACATGGTGCACAACTGCGCGATGCTGGTGATCGCCGCCGAGGTGGTGCTGATCTACGCCACGGCCGGCTGGTACAAGGTGCAGGGCTCGCGCTGGCAGGACGGCACCGCGCTGTACTACCCGCTCCACCTGGACTACTTCGCGCCCTGGCCGGGGCTGTCCGCGCTGGTCGGCTCGGCGCTGGTGCCGGTGTTCCTGATCTCGTACGGCACGGTGATCGTGCAGGTCGCGTTCCCGTTCACGCTGCTCAACCGGCGGGTCAAGAACGTGCTGCTGGCGGTCATGATGGCCGAGCACCTCGGGATCGCGGTGGTGCTCGGGCTGCCGGTGTTCTCGCTCGCGATGATCGCGGCGGACGCGGTGTTCCTGCCGACCGGTGCGCTGCTGTGGGCGCAGACGCGGGTGCGGCGGATCCGGCGTGCCGGTGCGTCGCGGCGGGAGCGCTGCTGACGGGCGGGCGCGGCCGGAGGAGCGGTTGCCGAGCGGTGGTGGCACCCCCGGCCGGAGGCTGGGGGAGAGGTGGGAGCATGAGCGGCATGGACGACGTGGTGCGCGGCTGGCGGGCGGTGGAGCGGGAGCCGGGGACGGTGCTGCTGGACGGGTTCCATTCGCTGAAGCACGCGCTGCGCTTCGGCGGGGAGGTGCGGCGGGTGCTGACCGCCGACCGGGTCGCGTTGCTGGCGCTCGCCGCCGAGCTGGCCGAGGACGTCGGGCCGGCCCTGGCCGCGCTCGCGGTGGAGGTGCCGGAGCCCGCGCTGCGGACGCTGGCGCCCCGGCTGCACCCGACCGGCGTGATCGCGCTGGCCGTGCGGCCGTCCGCCGACGCGAACCGGGCCGCGCTCGGGCACCGTCCGCGCCGGGCGCCGGTCGTGCTGCTGGAGAACCCGCGCAACCTGGGCAACGTCGGCGCGGTGATCCGGCTCGCGGCGGGCTTCGGCGCCACCGGGGTGGTCACCACGGGCGATCTGGACCCCTGGCACCCGACCGTGGTGCGGGGCAGCGCGGGCCTGCACTTCGCGACCGCGGTCGAGCGGCTGGCGCTGCCGGAGCTGCCCGCCGGGCCGCTCTACGTGCTGGACCCGGAGGGTGCGGACATCCGCACGCTGGCCTTCCCGGACGACGCGCTGCTGGCCTTCGGCACCGAGCGGCACGGCGTCTCCGCGGAGCTCAAGGCGCGCGCGGACCACTTGGTCGCGGTGCCGATGCAGCCGGGGGTGTCCAGCTTCAACCTGGCGACGAGCGTCGCGATGGGGCTCTTCCACTGGATGTCGGGGCGCCCGCCCGGCCGCGCCTGAGCGGGGCGGTCGCCGGGGCGTCAGGAGAGCAGCCGGTGCCACGTGTCCGGGCCGGGCGGCCGTCGGCGTCGTCCGCGCGGGTGACGGCCGTTCGGCGGCCCGGGCGTGGTGGCGGCGGACGGGAGACGGTGCTGCCGGTCCTGGCGCTGACAGTGCGTCGGCTAGTCGGCGGGGTGCGGGTTGGCCGGGGAGTACTCGGGATCGGTCCAGGCCAGCGGGGTGGCGTCGGCGAGTTCGACGATACCGGTGACGGTCAGTTCGACCATCCGCTGGGCGCCGGGCACGCCCTCGCGGGCCCCGGGGGACCAGTCGGTGCGGGCCTCGCCGGTGACGAGCAGGGCGCCGCCGCCCTCCCAGTCGGGCAGGAGGAGGCCGACCCGCGGGTCGAGCTCCAGGTTCCCGAGCGTCATGAACATGCTGTTTCCCTGGTACTCGGGCCAGACCAGCCGGTCCGGGGCGGTGGCCCGCAGGAAGCCCGGGAAGCCGCCCCGGTGGGAGGCGTCCACGCTGCCGTCCGGGCCGACGGTGGCGACGAAGAAGGTGTCGGCGGTGGCGGCCGTCAGCTGTTGGGTGGTGGAGAGCGTCCGCCCGGCGGCCACCGCGCGCGGGGCGCCGGCGGACGGGCGGTCGAGCGGGGTGCGGCGCTGGATGTACTTCGGGCAGTTGGAGACCACCTGCTCGGCGGTGATCACCAGGCCGCCCCGGCGGTCCGGCACCGAGCGGCCGTTGAGCCGCATCCGGCGCCGGCCGGCCGGGTCGAGGGCGATCGTGCCGACCCGGGCGGGGCCGGTCAGCGCGGCGGCCAGCGGGTCGTCCCCGGCGGGGCGGGCGGCGACCGTCATGGTCCGCTCGTCGCCGGCCTGGAGGAAGCCCGGGGCGCCGGCGAGCTGGGTGGCCCAGACCCGGCCGTCCTGGGCGGCGGCGCCGATCACCAGCGTCCGCCGCTCGGTGAGGAAGCGGGCGGCGACCGGCGGGATGGTGTCGCGGATCGACCGGCCCGCGTGGTCGGCGCGGTCCCGCAGGCCGGCCAGTGCCTGGGCGGCGAGCTCGCCGCGGTGGTAGGGCGTGCCGACGGTGGTCACTGCGTCCTCCGGTCTAGAAGAAGCCGCAGGTCGGGGCGGCGGCCGTGGGGGCGGCGGCGCCCGTCGCGGCGACTCCGGTGCGGGCGTATATCTCCAGCCGGATGCCGTCCGGGTCGGTGAAGAAGATGCCGCCGGAGTCCGCTCCCTCACCGTGCGGCACGACCCCGTCGTACGCGAACTCGGCACCGAGTTCGCGCAGTCGGCGCTCGGTCCCGCGGACCTCGTCGAGGCCGGCGACCTCGAAGGAGAGGTGGTGCAGGCCCGGGGTGCCGGTGGCGAAGGTGCCGGTGCTCTGCTGCCAGAGGGTCACCACCAGGCGGCCGTCACGGCCCATCAGGGCGAAGCGGCGCTCCGCGTCGGTGCCCTCGTGCACCACCTGGACGCCGAGGACGGCCCGGTAGAAGTCGATCGAGCGCTCCAGGTCGGTGACGTTGAGGCCGACGTGGCCGGTCTTCAGGGTGTGGATCAGGGTGGGGCTGGACATGCCTGGACACTCCCGTGGCTGGGCGGGCCGGAGAAGCTCATGCCTAACCGGTACTCATGAAGCTAATGGTTAGGTGATGGAGCGTCAACCAGTATCAGGGCATGAAGGGGTTAGGTGGTGGCGCAGGTGAAGGGCGGAGGGGGGTTACTCCCACTCCCACCGGATGCCGATGTGGCCCGGCTGCTGGTCCGGGGAGAGCACGTGGGCGCTCGCGGAGGCGCCGATCCACAGCTGCTCGCGGCGGCTGTCGACGGCCTCGCCCGGCTCGCGGTCGTAGCGCTCGCAGTGCACCGGGACGCTCGCCGGGTCGAAGTGCACCTGGAGCACGTACTCGCGGACCTGGGTCGCGAAGCGGCGGCTGTACTCCATCGTCGGACCGCCGGGCGGGATCTCCACCTCGTACTCGAAGACCGTGCTGTCGCCCAGCCCGAGCGGGCGGTCCAGCATGATCTCGCCGACGGTCAGCCCGGCCTCCGGACGGCGGCGGACCCGGCCCAGCCGGCCGTGCCGGACCGAGGTGATCTCGGGGCAGCCGGTGGCCTCCTCGTCGGCCTTGTGCACGACCAGGCAGCGGCCGACGCCGGCGACGGTGGCGCGCACCACCTGGCGCATCCGCAGCAGGTTGCCGCGGCGCTCGGCGTCGACGTAGTACGAGTCGTGGATGCTCAGCCGCTCCAGCTCGCCGGCCGGCGGGGCGTCCAGCTCGGCGAAGATGTCGGCGATCTCCTGCTCGCCGGGCCAGACGTCCTCCAGCCCGAGGTGGCAGGTGTTGGCGGCGGCGGCCCAGCGGCCGCGCGGGCGCGGCGGACCGAGCAGCGAGGACAGGGAGCTGTGCGGCAGGCCGAGCAGCTCCTCCAGCAGGTGGACGGCGCGCAGCGAGCTGGCCCGCTCGGGCTGGCTGCGGCCGCGCCGCCAGTAACTCAGCGTCGTGACACTGACTCTGACGCCGCGCCCGGCGAGCGCGGCACGGATCCGGTCCAGGCTGAGACCGCTGGCCTCGATGGCCAGGTGCAGGGTGTCCGCGAAGCCGCTCCCGGCGGCGGGCCGCCCGGCGGGCGGCGATGCGCTGGGCGGCGATGCGCTGGGCGGCGACGCACCGGACGGCGACGCAGTGGGCGCCGACGTGAGTGCGGGCGGTCCGGGGCGCGGTCCGACCAGTCGGAGCCGCGCGGCGTCCTGGGGCTGCTGTGCGGCCATGCGGTAACCCTCCCCACCAGGTGAGCTCGGTGGGACCGGTCCGGCGCCGGGGCGCGCCGCCAGCGGCTTCACCGAGCTTTGGGGAACCCTATGCACGGTCGAGAGGCTACGTCATCCGTCGTGCGTATGACAGTGGTCACGGCAGGTGAACCGCGAGGTTATCGATCTTGAAACACTGCGGAAACACGGTCGGTGGCAGGTGGTGACGTGAAACACACCGCCGGGGCGGGCCCTGTCGGCGCCGCCCCGGCGGGGGTTTCGGTTACCAGGTGGTGATCAGTTGACGTTCAGGGCGACGTCGTCGATCAGGAAGCTGGTCTGGTTCGAGCCGTCCTCGGTGCCGGTGAACTTGAGGGTCACGGTCTGGCCGGCGAAGGAGGTCAGGTCGACGGTGCGCTGCACGTAGCCGGCGGCCGCGTCCACGTTGGACCAGGTCTTCAGCGTGGTCGAGTTCGCCTGCAGGGTCAGCGTGTCGTACGCGGTGCTGCCGGTTTCGGCGGTGTCGACGTGCAGCCAGAACGTCAGGGTCGCGGACTTGCAGCCGGCCGGGACCGAGACGGTCTGGGCCAGGGTGTCGGTGTGGGCGCTGCCGTAGCCGTCCAGCCAGGCCTTCCAGCTGCCGCCGTGGGCGGGCTGCGAGGTGCCGTTGTCGATCACGCCGCTGGACGCCGTCCACGGGGCCGCGGTGCCGGTCTCGAAGCCGCCGTTGCCGATCAGCTGGGCCGCGGTGCAGCCGCCGGTCGGGGGCGGGGTCGGGGTGCCGCCGCCACCGAGCAGGGCGGTGGTCAGGGCGTCGGCGACCGGGGAGCCCCAGCCGGTGACCTGGTCGTAGCCGGTCTTGGCCGGGAAGTCCTGGTTGGAGCCGGAGGTCACGTCGTGGAAGGTGCTGCCGTAGCTGCTGCTGTTCGCGACCGCGTACAGGCGTGGGCTGGCCTCGCCGAGGACGGGCTGCCCGGCCGTCTTGGCCTTCTGGTTGAACTGGGCGGCGTAGCCGGACCACAGCGGGGCGGCCGCGCTGGTGCCGCCGTACGTCTGCCAGGCGCCGGCCGTGTAGATCGCGAAGCCGCTCGCCGGGTCGGCGTTGGAGGCGACGTCCGGGACGGTGCGCATGGTGCCGCTGACGCCGGTGCCGGTCTGCCAGCTCGGCTTGCTGAAGACGGTGGACACGCCGCCGCCCGCGGTGCTCCAGGCGCTCTCCGAGGAGTAGGCGTTGCCGGAGACCTTGAGGTTGGTGCCGCCGACACCGGTCTGGTGCGGGCTGGAGGCCGGGAAGTCGACGGCCTTGACGGACGAGCCGCTGGTCGAGCGGGTGCAGTCGCGCGAGCCGTCGTCGCCGGAGGCGGAGAAGATCGAGATGCCCTGCGCGGCGGCCTGCTTGAAGGCGTTGTCGACGGCGGTCATCGAGGCGGCGGTGGTGTCCGGCTCGCAGGAGCCCCAGGAGATCGAGATGACCGAGGCCTTGTTGTCGGCCACGATCTTGTTGGCCATGTCGATCTCGCCCTGGTCGGAGTTGGGCGCCTCGTAGATCAGCTGGGTCGCCTTGGGCGCGGCGCCGCGGACGATCTCGCTGTCCAGCTCGACCTCGCCCTGGCCCTGGCCGGGGGCGGAGTCGTAGTTGGCGCCGTCCACCGAGACCGTGGAGACGGCCGGGCCGGTCAGGCCGTACTGGCTGTCGTAGGTGGTCAGGTCGGAGGAGGTGTAGCCGTCGAACTCCCAGAGGGCGACGGTGACGCCGGTGCCGTCGGCGCCGGTCTTGTTCAGGTTGTAGGCACCGTCGTACTGGGCCGGGCCGTAGCCGCTCGGGGTGGCCGAGGCGGCGTTCGGGGTGACCGCGTGCGGGGTCGCGAGGCGGTTCTTGCGGACCGCGTGGTTGTCCAGGCCGTGCACGCCCTGGACGATGCCGGCGAGGTCGGCCGGGACGGAGGCGGCCGCGTCGTTCGCGTAGAAGGCGCGCTGCAGCTGCGGGTCGACGTAGGAGCTCTCGTGGGTGCCGAAGGCGTGCGAGACCTGGTCGGTGGTGCCGCGGGCGCTGACCACCTGGCGGTTGGCGCTCACCTCGGTGACGGTCAGGCCCTGGTCGGCGAGGTAGGCCTTGACCTGGTCGACGGCGTCCTGGGTCGGGCCGAACCGCTCGTTGAACTGCTCCGGCGTCAGGTACTTGCCGAACTCCGGGGTGCCCGGGGTGGTGACCGCGGCGAGGAAGCGGTCGAGCGCGTCGGCGTCGCGCAGCTTCAGGCTGACGGCGACCGAGATCTGCTGCTCGGCGGGCACGTCGCCCTTCTTCTCCGAGCGAGCCACCGCGGGGTTCACGGTGTTCGGCAGCTCGACGCGGGGCGTGGCGTGGGGCGTGGGGGCGGCCTGTGCGGTGGTGACGCCGAGTGAGACGGCGGTCAGCGGCAGCACGGCTATGGCAGCCGCGAGGGCAAGGGTGCGGGGGCGCAACGGATCCTCCTCCGGCCGGCTGTGGGGGCCGGCAAGGGGCACTGACGTCCTGGGGGTAGAACGCTGGCTAGAACATGACAGAACAAGGAGGGGGATTGGTTCATGATCAAGTAATTGATTGCTAAAAAACAGTCAACTGTGGAACGGGGCAAGGGCGGGCGTTTCATACGGTGAATGGCCGCGAATTCGCCTGTGGTCCACACCAATCGGGGCTCCCGGGGCGGACGTAGAATCGCGTGGAGCCGAGGGAGAACGATGACTGACGTGATGGCGGATCCGAGGGACCCCCGCCCGCTGATCGGCGAGCCGCTGGCGCTCGACCTGCTCAACACGCGCTGGGCCGGCACCCCCGTCAACGACCTGCTCGGCGAGCCCGACGGGTACGGGATCTGGCTCTCCTCCGCCGGGCTGCGCGAGCGCTGCGAGGCCGACGAGGCGGGACTGGCCGCGGTACTGGAGGCCCGGGAGGCGCTCGGGGCGGCGGTGCAATCCCTGGGTGACAAGGGCGAGTTGAGCGAGGAGGCGCGGGCCGGTCTGGACGGCGTGCTGGCCCACGGGCGGATCCGGCGGACGGCCGGGGCGGGCGGGGCCGAGGACCGGATCGAGGTCGACGGGCCGCAGTGGCTGGCTGCCTGGCTGGCGGTGGACGACTTCCTCGGACTGGTCGCGCAGGGGGCGCACCGGGTGCGGCAGTGCGCGCACGACGCGTGCATTCTGCACTTCTTCGACGCGTCGCAGAACGGGCGGCGGCGGTGGTGCCGGATGGCGGTGTGCGGGAACCGGGCGAAGGCGGCGCGGCACTATGTGAAGGCGAAGGGGTAGGGCGCCTGCCGGAGGGCTGTTGGCGGTCGGGTGCGGGTCCGTGCCTTCCGCTGCGCGCAGTTCCTCCCCCGAGGCTCCGGCCGCGGGTGCCCCCCGCGCCCCTTGCGGGGCGCGGGGATTGAGGTGGGAGGGAAGAGAGGGAAGCCGGCGCGGGGCTGGGACGTCAGGCCGTCGCCGGGGTGCCGAGGTGGGTGGTGAGGGCTTCGGTGATGTCGCGGTGGCCCGGGTCGACGGCGGCCCAGGCGGCGTAGCCGTCGGGGCGGATCAGCAGGACGGTGTCGCGCAGCTTGCCGTGCGGGTCGGCGGGGGCGGCGGTGACGAGTTCGTCGGCCCAGGGGGCGGCGGCGGTCTGGACGTCGTTGCTGACCAGGACGAACTTCCCGGCGCGCAGCGCCTCGTAGAGCCGCGCCGGGGCCGAGGGCTCGCCGTCGCGGGGCTTCTCCAGGGCGGTCAGCCGCAGGTCCGGGACGCGCTTGCCGACCAGCGGGTGGGCGTCCTTCGGGGCGGGGTAGGCGATGTCGATCCCGGAGACCATCCGGGCGCCGCGCTCGGTGACCGGGTCGAGGTGGCTGCCGAGCGCGGTGAGCGCGCCGCGCAGGGCGCGGGTGGGGGCGGACTCGGCGAGGGCGAGCCGGATCAGGGCGCCGGAGGTGCGCAGGACCATCCGGCCGACCGGGTGCCGCTCGGTCTGGTAGCTGTCGAGCAGGGCGTCGGTGGCGCGGCCGCGCAGCACGGCGGCGAGCTTCCAGGAGAGGTTGGCGGCGTCCTGGAGGCCGGTGTTCATGCCCTGGCCGCCGGCCGGCGAGTGGCAGTGCGCGGCGTCGCCGGCGAGGAACACCCGGCCGGAGCGGTAGTTCGGCACCTGGCGCTCGTCGCTGTGGAAGGTGGAGGCCCAGCGGGCCTCGTGCATGCCGAAGTCCTCGCCGATGGCGGCCTCGGTGATGGCGGCGATCCGCTCCAGCGAGGGGGTGACGCCGTCCGGGACGCGCTCGGTGCGGTCCCAGGCGATGACGCGGTGGTAGCCGTCGCCGAAGGGGGCGAGGAAGGCGAAGCCGGCGGCGCCCGCGCCGACGGTGACGGTGTCCTCGGGCTCGCGCTCCAGCCGGACGTCGGCGAGCAGGACGGAGTCGACCACGGACTCGCCGGGGTAGGGGACGCCGAGCAGGTCGCGGACGGTGGAGCGGACGCCGTCGGTGCCGACCGCGTACCGGGCGCGGTGGGTGGCGCCGTCGGCGGTCTCCAGGGTGACGCCCTCGGCGTCCTGCCGCAGGCCGGTGACCTCGGCGCCGCGCAGGACCGTCGCGCCGGCCTTCACCGCGCGCTCGTGCAGCAGCCGTTCGACGTTGTACTGCGGGGTGATCAGGACGAACGGGAAGCGGGTCGGCAGGTTGCCGAGCTCGACGCCGAAGCGGTTGAACATCTTCAGCGAGGTGAGCGGCCGGCCGGTGGCGATGAGGTCGTCGGCGAGGCCGCGGGCGTCGAGCATTTCGAGGGTGCGGGCGTGCACGGCGAAGGCCCGGGTGAGGTTGGACTCGGCGCCGCGCTTCTCCAGGAGGGTGACGGCGAGGCCGGCGGCGGCGAGGTCGCCGGCCAGCAGCAGGCCGGTCGGTCCGGCGCCGACGATCAGGACGTCGGTGACGGTCTGCTTCGCGGTCATGTGTCAGCTCCCGGTGCTCTGAGGGTGGTTGGACGCGGCGTTCGGCGTTCTCCCAGCCTCCATCATCCCCGGACCGGGCGGGGCCTGTGAACCGCCGGGCCCCGGCGGTCGGTGACCGCCGGGGCCCGGTGACGTGCCGGAAGGCTCAGCCCTGCCGGCGGATCTCCACCGTGCGGAACCGGTTGGCGACGAACGCGCCGTCGCAGTAGGCGGCGTTGGCGGCCGGGTTGGCGCCGGTGCCGTGCAGGTCGGAGAAGGCGGCGGTCTGGTTGGGGTAGACGCCGCCGGTCAGGTTGAGGGAGAGCGAGACGCCGGCGTCCAGCACGGCCTCCACCAGCAGGGCCTCGACCTCGGGGGACGTGGTGTAGCCGGCGGCCGTCATCGCGCCCTTGTCGCGGACGGTGGTGCGCAGCAACTCGACCGCGGCGGGGGTGGATTCGACCGCGACGGCGAAGGAGACCGGGCCGAAGCACTCGCTGCGGAAGACCGCGCGGTCGTCCGGCTTGTCGGCGTCGAGCTTGATCAGGGCGGGGGTGCGGACGGTCGCGCCGGGGAACTCCGGGGAGGTCACCGTGCGCGGGGCGAGGGCGAGTTCGCCGTACTCGCCGCCGGCCGCGGCGGTCGAGCGCTGGAGCACACCGGGGTTGACGACGGCGCCGAGGATGGCGGCGGCCCGGGCGTCGTCGGAGAGCAGGCCCTGGATCGCGCCGGCGAGGTCGGCGACGACCTGGTCGAAGGACTTGTCGCCCTGGTCGGTGGCGATGCCGCCGCGCGGGATCAGCAGGTTCTGCGGGGTGGTGCACATCTGGCCGCTGTAGAGCGAGAGCGCGAAGGCCAGGTTGCCGAGCATGCCCTTGTAGTCGTCGGTGGAGTCGATCACCACCGCGTTGACGCCGGCCTTCTCGGTGTAGACCTGGGCCTGCTTGGCGTGCTCCTCCAGCCAGTCGCCGAAGGCGGTGGAGCCGGTGTAGTCGATCATCCGGATCTCGGGGCGGACGGCGAGGTCCTGGGCGACGGTGCCGCCCTCGTGCTCGGCGGCCAGGCAGACCAGGTTGGGGTCGTGGCCGGCCTCGGCGAGCACCTCGCGGGCGATCTTGACGGTGAGGGCGAGCGGCAGGACGGCCCGCGGGTGCGGCTTGACCAGCACCGGGTTGCCGGTGGCGAGCGAGGCGAACAGGCCGGGGTAGCCGTTCCAGGTGGGGAAGGTGTTGCAGCCGATCAGCAGCGCGAGGCCGCGCGGGACGACGGTGAACTCCTTGCTCATCACCAGCGGGTCGCGCTTGCCCTGCGGCTTGGTCCAGCCGGCCTGCTTCGGCAGCCGGGTCTGTTCGGCGTACGCGTAGGCCACCGCCTCCAGGCCGCGGTCCTGGGCGTGCGGGCCGCCGGCCTGGAAGGCCATGCCGTAGGCCTGGCCGGTGGTGTGCATGACGGCCTGGGCGAACTCGTGCGAGCGGGCGTTGATCCGGTGCAGGATCTCCAGGCAGACGGCGGCGCGCTCCAGCGGGGTGGCGGCGGCCCAGGCGGGCCGGGCGGTGCGCAGCGCGGCGATCAGCGCGTCCGGCTCGGCGTGCGGGTAGGTGATGCCCAGCTCGATGCCGTACGGGGAGGTCTCGCCGCCGACCTGGTCGCCGTCGGCGGGGTGGCCGTCGAGGGTGAACGGTGCGCCGAGCAGGGCGTCGAACGCCGCCTTGCCGTCCGCGGGGCCGCTCTCGCCGTACGCCTTGGGGAACTCGGGGTAGGGCGACCAGTAGTCGCGCTTGGCGGCGGCGTCGAGCGCGGCGTCCAGGGTGGCCTGGTGGCGCGCGACCAGCTCGCTGACGAGGGGGTGGGTGACCGCGGACATCTGTTCGCTCCTCAGAGGGCCGTGGAGAGGAAGACGGGACACGTCACAGAGTAACCGAACGATCGGTCGGCTCAAGGGGGTGAAGGGATTTGATTCCAGGGAAGCAGACGGGGGCGCGTCCGTGGTGGACGCGCCCCCGGGGGGCGGGAAGGACGTGCGGTCTACGGCACGCCGAGCTCGAAGATGACGTACCCGGCGTACCAGCCGGAGGCCGCCGCCGCGGTGCCCAGCACGGTCGCCAGCACCGGCCAGCTCAGCTTGCGCATGGCCACCGCGAGCGCGATGAACAGCGGGAACGCCGGCAGCAGGTAGCGCGAGACGTTGCCGAAGATGCCCAGGCTGCCGAGCACCGAGACGATCGTGGCGAGCGTGTACGCGGTGAGGACCAGCGGCGGGCGCAGCCGGACCAGCAGCACGATCAGGGCCGGCAGGGTCAGCACGATCAGGGTCGCGAAGAGGTCCGGCAGGGGGAACGCGAAGGGGTAGTCGTTGCGGCCGAGCATGACGCCGCGGATCGCGTAGAAGGTGCCCTGGCCCCAGTCGAAGTAGTGCAGCCAGGCGTCGTGCTGGAGGCGGAAGTAGCCGCCCCACTCGCCGGTCCGCCGGCCCACCCAGCCGACGTAGCCGAGCAGGCCGAGCGGGGCGAGCAGCATCGCGGTCAGCGGGCGCAGGACACCGCTCTCCCGGCGCCACAGCTCGACCAGCGCGGCCAGGCCGACGGCGCCGATCAGGGCCGCCGCGGTCGGTCGGTTGAGGCCGGCGAACAGGGTGATCACACCGGCCGCGACCCACTGCCTGGTCATCACGCAGTAGCAGGCCCAGGCGGCCAGCGCGACGAACGTCGAGTCCGAGTAGAGCGCCCACTCCGCGCCGGAGCCCGGGGCGACGGCCCAGATGCCGGCCGCGATCACGCCCGCCCGGGGGCCGGCCAGCTTGTCCACCACGGCGTAGATGCCGGCCGCGGCGAACAGCGAGGCGACCACCGAGACCAGCATCCCGGCGCCGTACAGGCCGAGGCCGGTGACGTCCGAGGTCAGCCGCATCAGGCCCGGGTAGAGCGGGAAGAACGCGGCCGAGTTCTGCTCGATGTTGAAGCCGATCTGGCCGCCGGGGATCGGCACCAGCGCCGGGTGGTAGCCGAACTGGGCCACCTGCTGGTACCACCAGCCGTCCCAGCTGGCGAGGACGTCCCAGGGGTTGGCGCCGCCGCCGAAGCGGGCGGGCTTCTTGGCGTACTCCCCGGAGAACGACAGCAGCTTCATGAAGACGGTGAAGCCGATCAGCTTGAGCACCGCGTAGCACCACACGGCCGGCCCGAACCGGACCGCCAGGGTGCGGGCGCGCTCGCGCCGGCCGGTGGCGGGTGCGGTCGCCGGCTCGTCGTTGCGCTGGTCTGGCACGTCGGAATCGACTGCCGGTATTGCGGTCATCGGACTGGATCCCACCCTGCTGGCCGTGGACGATCGTCCGCAGAGTCTAGGGCCTGTCGTTTCCTCTTGGTGCGGACCGACGAGGCGGTTCCGGCGGACCGGCTGCCCCGATCGCGTGGGCCCGATCGGGGCCGGGGATACTCGGAGGATGGCCGATCACACCACGCGTCCCGCCTACACCGTCGAGTCGCTCCTCGCGGTGACCGTCGACGTGTTCAACGAGCGCGGGTACGACGGCACCTCGATGGAGGACCTCTCGCGGGCCGCCGGGATCTCCAAGTCGTCGATCTACCACCACGTCCGCGGCAAGGAGGAGCTGCTGCGGCTCGCCGTCGGGCGGGCGCTGGACGGGCTGTTCGCGATCCTGGCCGAGCCGGCCGCGGTCGAGGGGCCGGCCGTGGTGCGGCTGGAGCACGTGGTGCGGCGCACCGCCGAGGTGCTGCTGGCGGAGCTGCCGTACGTCACCCTGCTGCTGCGGGTGCGCGGCAACACGGCCACCGAGCAGTGGGCGCTGGAGCGGCGGCGCGAGTTCGACCACCAGGTCGCCGAGCTGCTGCGGGCGGCCGTCGCGGACGGCGCGCTGCGGGCGGACGTCGAGCCGCGGCTGGCCACCCGGCTGCTGTTCGGCATGATCAACTCGATCGTCGAGTGGTACCGGCCGGGGCTCAAGGCCGCGGACGGCGTGGCCGACGCGGTCGTCCACCTGGCCTTCGACGGGCTGCGCGCGCGGTAGCCGCGGGCGCGGTCCGGGCCCGCTAGTCCGGGGGCACCTGGTCGGTCTCCTCGAACACCAGTATGGTTTGTGTACCAAGCACCTGCGGGATGGACTGGATGCGGTTCAGCACCAGCTCCCGCAGGGCGTGGTTGTCGGCGGTGTGCACCAGCAGGAGGACGTCGAAGTCGCCGCCGACGAGGGCGATGTGGGCGACGCCGGGCAGCGCCAGCAGCTGCTCGCGCACCGTGCGCCAGGAGTTCTGGACGATCTTCAGCGTGATGTACGCGGACGCGCCCTGGCCGGCCCGTTCGTGGTCGACCCTGGCCGTGAAGCCGCGGATGACACCGTCCTCGACCATCCTGGAGATCCGGGCGTACGCGTTCGCCCGGGACACGTGCACCCGCTCGGCGACCGAGCGGATCGAGGCGCGACCGTCCTGCTGCAGCAGCCGCAGGATCGACCGGTCGACACGGTCGAGTCTGGACATCTGTTCAGCCGACATGACCCCCCACCCTCACCGATTGGACGCACTGCCACCAGTCGACCTCCGCTCGGGCCGAATGTCCACCACCTTGTCACGCTTCTGGTCAAGATGAACAGACGACCGAACAATCGGTAGGGAGCCCCCACCACCCCCGGAGGTGCCCCGAGATGACCGTTCTCGACCACAGACACCCCACCGCGGTGCCCGGCTGGATGCCCGGGGCCACCGCCCCCCGCACCGACCCGACCCCGCTGCTCCCGGACGCCTCCCCCGTCCGCGTGCTCGGCACCCCCGCGCTGGAGAAGTACGACCCCGCGCTGCTGCGCGAGCTGTACCGCCGCCTCGTGATCGGCCGGCGCTACAACCAGCAGGCCACCACCCTCACCAAGCAGGGCCGGCTCGCCGTCTACCCGGCGTCCGTCGGCCAGGAGGCCTGCCAGGTCGCCGCCGCGCTGGCGCTCGGCGAGCGGGACTGGCTGTTCCCCAGCTACCGCGACACCCTCGCCGTGGTCTCGCGCGGCGTCGACCCGCTGGAGGCGCTGACCCTCCTGCGCGGCAACGCCCACACCGGCTACGACCCGCGCGCCACCCGCACCGCCCCGCTCTGCACCCCGCTCGCCACCCAGGCCCCGCACGCCGTCGGGCTGGCGCACGCCGCCCGGCTGCGCGGCGAGCCGGTGGTCGCGCTCGCCATGCTCGGCGACGGCGGCACCAGCGAGGGCGACTTCCACGAGGCGCTGAACTTCGCCGCGGTGCTCCAGGCCCCGGTGGTCTTCCTGGTGCAGAACAACGGCTACGCGATCTCCGTCCCGCTCACCGCGCAGTCCGCCGCGCCCAGCCTGGCCCACAAGGCCGTCGGCTACGGCATGCCGGGCCGCCTGGTGGACGGCAACGACGCGCCCGCCGTCCACGGCGTGCTGGCCGAGGCCTTCGAGCGGGCCCGCAGCGGCGGTGGCCCGACCCTCGTCGAGGCCCTGACCTACCGGATCGACGCGCACACCAACGCCGACGACGCCACCCGCTACCGCACCGACGCCGAGGTGGCCGCCTGGCGCGAGCACGACCCGATCCTGCTGATGGACCGCGCGCTGCGCGAACTCGGCGTCCTGGACGACGAACTGGTCCAGCAGGCGGCCGACGAGGCGGAGGCGCTGGCGGCCCGGATGCGGGCCGAGTTCCACGCCGACGCCGAGCTGGACCCGATGGCGCTGTTCGCCCACGTCTACGCCGAGCCGACCCCGCAACTGCGCGAGCAGGCCGCCCAGTTGTCCGCCGAGCTGGCCGCAGAGGCCGAGGTGCAGCACTGATGAGCTCCCACCCGTCTCCCACCCCCACCCTCGGCGGAGCCGCTGCGCGGCGCACCTCCGATGCTCCCACCCGCACGGCGAGCATGGCCCAGGCGCTCAACTCCGCGCTGCGGGACGCCATGCGCGAGGACCCGGCGGTGCACGTGCTCGGCGAGGACGTCGGCGCGCTCGGCGGCGTCTTCCGGATCACCGACGGGCTGACCGCCGAGTTCGGCCCGGACCGCTGCCTGGACACCCCGCTGGCCGAGGCCGGCATCCTCGGCACCGCGATCGGCATGGCGATGTACGGGCTGCGCCCGGTCGTCGAGATGCAGTTCGACGCCTTCGCGTACCCGGCGCTGGAGCAGCTGTTCTCGCACGTCGCCAAGATGCGCAACCGCACCGCGGGCAGGCTCCCGCTGCCGATCACCGTCCGCGTCCCGTACGGCGGCGGCATCGGCGGGGTCGAGCACCACAGCGACGCCTCCGAGGCGTACTACACCAGCACGCCCGGCCTGCACGTCGTCACGCCCGGGACGGTGGCCGACGCGTACGGGCTGCTGCGCGCCTCGATCGCCTCGGACGACCCGGTCGTCTTCCTGGAGCCCAAGCGGCTCTACTGGGGCAAGGCCGAGTTCGACCCGACCGTGCCGGTCGAGCCGATCGGCCGGGCCGTGCTGCGGCGCACCGGCAGGTCGGCCGTGCTGATCACGTACGGGCCCTCGCTGCCGGTCTGCCTGGAGGCGGCCGAGGCGGCGAAGGCCGAGGGCTGGGACCTCGCGGTGCTGGACCTGCGCACCCTCGTGCCGTTCGACGACGAGACGGTCGCCCGCGTGGTGCGCTCGGTCGGCCGGGCGGTCGTGGTGCACGAGGCGAGCGGCTTCGGCGGCACCGGCGCGGAGATCGCCGCCCGGGTCACCGAGCGCTGCTTCCACCACCTGGCCGCGCCCGTGCTGCGGGTGACCGGCTTCGACATCCCGTACCCGCCGCCGATGCTGGAGCACCACCACCTCCCCGGGGTGGACCGGATCCTGGACGCCGTCGCCCGGCTGCAGTGGGAGGACTGAGGATGATGCCCGTCGTGCGCGAGTTCACCCTGCCCGACCTCGGTGAGGGACTGACCGGGGCGGAGGTGGTGCGCTGGATGGTCGAGGTGGGCGAGGTGATCGCCGTCGACCAGCCGGTGGTGGAGGTGGAGACCGCCAAGGCCGTGGTGGAGGTGCCCTGCCCGTACGGCGGGGTGGTCACCGCGCGGTACGGCGAGCCGGGCGAGGAGATCGCCGTGGGCGAGCCGCTGGTGACGGTCGCGGTGGCCGCGGTGGACGGGCCGACGGACGCCCCCGCCGCTGCGCCGGCCGCTGACGTGGAGCGCCCGCTGGTCGGGTACGGGGTCGCGGAGTCGCGGGGCGTGCGGCGGCGCCGGGTGGGGGTTTCCGCTGCTCCTGCGCCCGCTCCCGCTCCTGCACCCGCTCCCGCTCCTGCTGCGCCCGCGCCCGTCGCGGTCGCGGCGCCCACCGTGGTGCCGGTGGTCTCGCCGCTGGTGCGGCGGCTGGCCCGGGAGCAGGGGGTCGACCTCACGGCGGTCACCGGCAGCGGGCGGGACGGGCTGATCATGCGCGCGGACGTCGAACGGGCGGTCGCGGCCAAGGTCGCCGCTCCTTCCCCCGGCCTCCGGCTGGGGGGACCCCCGTCGCCGGCGGCTCCCGTGGCGGCCGCCGCCGAGGGCGTCGTCCCGCTGCGCGGGCTGCGCAAGGCGGTGGCGGAGAAGCTCAGCCGCAGCCACCGGGAGATCCCCGCCGCGACCTGCTGGGTGGACGTGGACGCCACCGAACTGATGACGCTGCGGCGGCAGTTGAACGCCACGCCGGGGCCGAAGGTGAGCGTGCTGGCGCTGCTCGCCCGGATCTGCACGGTGGCCCTGGCGCGCTTCCCCGAACTCAACTCCAGTGTGACGGAGGACGGTTCGGGAATCATCCGGCACGCGGCGGTGCACCTGGGCTTCGCCGCGCAGGGCGAACGCGGGCTCGTCGTCCCGGTCGTGCGGGACGCGCACGTGCGGACCACCGAGCAACTCGGCGAGGAGCTGGGCAGGTTGACCGAGTCGGCCCGCAACGGCTCGCTGACACCGGCCGAACTGACCGGCGGCACCTTCACGTTGAACAACTACGGCGTGTTCGGCGTGGACGGCTCCACCCCGATCCTCAACCACCCCGAGGCGGCGATGCTCGGCGTCGGCCGGATCGTCGCCAAACCCTGGGTGCACGAGGGCCAGTTGGCGGTGCGCGAGGTGACGCAGCTGTCCTTCACCTTCGACCACCGGGTCTGCGACGGCGGAACGGCGGGCGGGTTCCTGCGGTTCGTCGCGGACTGCGTGGAGCGGCCGGGGATGCTGCTGCGGCAGCTCTGAGCGGTCCTCCACCTGGGCGCGGTAGCCCTGGGTGGACGGGGGGACCACTCAGGGCTACCGCGGACCGGGTGAGAGTAGCGCGTCCCGGGGGCGGGTGTCCGGGCTTCGCGCGATTTGTCGGATGAGCAGTCCGGGCGTGCCACGCTGCCTAGGCGTCAACAGGGACAAGCCAGGTGGTGGCGCAGGCCGGCCGGAGGCGAAACGATTCTCTTGGGTACTCGAAACGCTGCGGTGAAGCCCCGCAGAACACTTCTGGTCCGCACCGGGCACGGCTCGGCGGGGGTCGCCTCCGTCCCGGGCCTGGCGGAGCTCCCCCCGGACCCGGACGCCGAGCGGGCCGAGGCCGCCGAGCCGCCCCCGATGCCGCTCGACCCGCCGGACCTCCCGCCCGTGGAGGCGCCGACGGCCGTCCTGCCGGCGGTGCCGGGCCTGGTGACCGGCCCGGTGCGCCCGGCGGTCCCGGACCCGCCGGCCCAGCCGCCGGCTGTCCCCGCGCCGAGCTTCCCGGAGCCCGTCGCACCGCCCGCCGCCGCGCCGTTCCGGCCGCTCTTCACCGATGCCCCCAGCCTCAACTGGGCCGGACCCGACGACAGTTGGAGTCAGGCCTGGGCCGTGCGGGCCCTCTCCGAAGGCGGGCCGGCGCCCGCCGCGCTCGGCCCCGGACCCGTGCCCGGCTCGGCCGCCGAACTACCGCCCACCGCACGGGACATCGAGCTGATCCGGACCAGCCTGGCCGTCGTCGAGCCCGTCGCCGACCGGGCCACCGCGCACTTCTACGCGCTGATCTTCCTGCACCACCCCGAGGTCCGTGCGCTCTTCCCGGCCGCCATGGACGTCCAGCGCGACCGCCTCTTCCGCGCCCTGCTGGCCGCCGCCCGCGGCGCCGACGACCCGGACGCCCTGCGCGCCCACCTGGGCGCGCTCGGCCGCGGCCACCGCCGGTACGGCACGCTGACCGGCCACTACGGTCCGGTGGGGGAGTGCCTGGTGCAGGCCCTGGCCAGGTACGCGGGCAGCCGCTGGGACGCCGCGACCGAGCTGGCCTGGCGCCGGGTCTACCGGCTGGTCTCGTCGATCATGATCGAGGCCGCCGAGGAGGCCGCCCGCACCTGCCCGCCCTGGTGGTACGGCGAGGTGGTGCGGCACGAGCGCCGCACCCGGGACGTCGCGGTGATCACCGTCCGCCCGGACCAGGCCTACCCGTTCCGCGCCGGGCAGTACACGAGCCTGGAGACGCCCTGGTGGCCGCGGGTGTGGCGGCACTACTCGTTCGCCTCGGCACCCCGGCCGGACGGGCTGCTGACCTTCCACGTCAAGGCCGTCCAGGCGGGCTGGGTGAGCAACGCGCTCGTCCACCGCGCCGCGCCGGGGGACGTCCTGCGGCTGGGCCCGGCGACCGGGGCGATGACCGTCGACCACGGCTCCGGCGCCGACCTGCTCTGCCTCGGCGGCGGTACCGGCATCGCGCCGATCCGCGCGATGGTCGAGGAGGCCGCCGAGTACGGCATGCCCGGCCGCTGCGTCGACGTGTTCTACGGGGCCCGCCGCGCCGCCGAGTTGTACGAGCTGGACGGGCTGCGCGAACTGGCCCGGCGGCACCCGTGGCTCACCGTGCGCCCGGTGGTGTCCGGCACCGGCCCGGCCGAGGGCGCGCTGACCGGCGAACTCCCGGAGGTGGTCGGCGGGTTCGGCCCGTGGACCAGCCGGGACGCGGTGCTCAGCGGGCCGGCCGCGATGGTCCGCCGGAGCGTCGGGGTGCTGCTGCGCTCCGGGGTGCCGGCGGAGCGGATCCGGCACGACCTGGTGGGCGACCTGGCGGCGGGCTGAGGGTCGGTCAGCCGAGATCGGGTGCGAGCAGGGCGCGGATGCCCTCGATGTTGGCCGCCAGGTAGGCCCGCAGCCGGGGCGGGACGATGTTGACCGAGGTGACGCCCTCCCGCGTGAAGGGCAGCCGGACCACCTCGTACTCGCCGTTCGGCTCGTCCACCTCGGGCCCGTGCCGGCGGCTGAGGTCCATCGAGGCGAGGCGGCACACGAAGAAGTGCTGCACCTTGACCCCGTGCGGGTGCAGCAGCGTGCCGTCGTCGTGGTGAGTGTGGCTGATGGTGTCGACGAACGCGGGCACGATGTCGACGATCTTGCCGCCGAGCTCCTCGTCCACCTCGCGGTGCAGCGCCTCGACCACCGTCCGGTCCCCGCGCTCCACCCCGCCGCCGGGGGTGATCCAGTACGGGTGCGGCGCGCCGGGCCGGACCCGGCGGATCAGGACGAGGCTGGCCGGGCCGTGCGGATCGTCCGGGTCCAGCTCCAGCAGGATCGCCCGCGCGGTGCGCTTCACGACCGGGCGGGGTGGCGTGGTGCGGTTGTCGGGGCCCATGGCCACCTCCGGGACGCGAGCGTTGTGCGGGAGTCTCCCGCACCGGGCCGGGCCCGAAACGCCGACCCGGCCGGGTGCATCCGTTCGCCGGAGGACGTGAGGACGCGGGGTGAGCGCCGGAGGAGCGGGAGGGCCCGTCCCCGGTGGACCACCCGGGTACGGGCCCTTCCCGCGGCGCGGCCCGGCCGTGCTCAGTCGTCGTCCAGGGCCAGGTGCAGGCCCCAGGAGACCAGGCTGATGATCAGCGAGGCCAGCAGTGCCGGCACGAAGCCGGTGACGTGGAAGTCCAGGTTGAGCTTCCCCGAGGCCCACGAGGTCAGCAGCAGCATCAGGGCGTTGATCACGAAGGTGATCAGCCCCAGCGTCAGGATGAACAGCGGGAACGAGAACAGCTTGACGACCGGCTTGACCAGCCAGTTCACCACGCCGAAGACCAGCGCGACGGCCACCACCGTGAGCGCCTTGTGCTGCCAGTCGGTGTTGCCGTCGGTGAGTTGGATGCCGGTGACGATCCAGGCGGCGACCCAGATGGCCACCGCGTTGATCAGCGTTTTGAGAACGAAACCCTTCATGGCGCCCAGCCTGGCAGGCCGCCGGGCGCGCAGGGAAGCTCCCGTCGGGCATGGTGGTGTTGAATGCCGGTGGTCCCGGAGGTGGACGCGGACCCCGAAGCGGGCAGGAAAGGAGCGACGGCACCGGTGAAGCTGTTCCGGCTGGACGAACTCGACGCCGAACGCGCGGCCAACGACGGCGCGTACCTGCGGTTCCTGCGCGAACCGCGGATGTCCGCCGGGCTGTACGCGCTCTCCCCCGGCGACACCGACCCGCAGACCGCGCACGACCAGGACGAGATCTACCAGGTGATCAGCGGCCGGGCCGAGCTGACCGTGGGCGGCGAGACCGCGACGGTCGGGCGCGGCACCGTCGTGTACGTGCCGGCCGGGACGCCGCACCGGTTCCACCGCGTCACGGAGGAGCTGCGGGTGCTGGTGGTGTTCTCGCCGCCGGAGGGCTGATGCCCGGGGTCGTCCAGGGTCGGTCCTATGAGCGGGCGAAGCAACACCCCCCGGCCGGAGGCTGGGAGAGAGGCGGTCACATGAGTCTCACGGAAGAGCTCTGGTCGGCGATCGAGCCGGTCTACGCAGAGATCCTCGCCCACCCGTTCATCGGCGGCCTCACCGACGGCACCCTGCCGCGCGAGGCCTTCCGCCACTTCGTCGTGCAGGACTCGCACTACCTGCGCGACTACGCCCGCGCGCTCGCCGTCTGCGCGGCCAAGGCCCCCGGCGAGGAGGACGTACGGGCCTTCGCGGACGACGCGGTCGGTGCGATCGCGGCCGAGCAGGGCATGCACGCCGAGTTCATGACCGCGTTCGGCGGCAGCGCCGAACAGGCGGCCGACGAACCGGTGTTGCCCACCACCCGGGCCTACACCAGCTACCTGCTCGCGACCGTCTACGGCGGCTCCTTCGCGGAGGCGCTCGGCGCGGTGCTGCCCTGCTACTGGATCTACGCCCGGGTCGGCGAGGCGCTGCTCGCCCAGGGCTCGCCGGACCCGCTCTACGCCCAGTGGATCGCGACCTACGGCGACGAGGCGTTCCAGTCCGTGGTGCGGCGCGTGCTGGCGCTCGCCGACCGGATCGGCGAGGAGCTCTCCCCCGTCGAGCGCCGCCGGGTGGTCGAGCACTTCACGACCACCTCGCGCTACGAGTGGATGTTCTGGGACGCCGCGTGGCGGGGTGAGCGCTGGCCGGTCTGAGGCCGGACCGAGGCTGCCGCGGGGGTGGCCCCCAGGGGCATCCCCGGGGGCCGGGGTCGGGGTGATCTCGGGGTTCTCTCCGGGCCGTTGGGCCTCGTTCCGGCACTTGCGCCCCCGTACGATCGAAGCATCGAAAGCAAGCGGGATGCGGCACCGAAGGGCAGCCGGCCCGAGGGGAGAGAAGGAACGGACATGGCTGAGCTCTGGAAGTCGCTGCCCTCCTGGGTGCGCAACATCGTCGTCCCGGTGCTGGTCCTGGTGCTGGCCTGGAACATCGTGACGTTCGTGTTCGGCGTGGTCGGTGCGCTGCTGAGCATGCTGATCAAGCTGCTGGTCGTCGTCGGCATCGCCGCGGCGGTGGTCATCCTGGTGAAGAAGGCAGCAAAGCTCTGACGAACCCCTGTGGTCCTGCCTGAGGCCCGGTGTCCCGCTCATGGGGCGCCGGGCCTCAGGCGAGGCGTGCCCACCTGGGCACGGGGCCTCAGGTGGGCACGGGCGGCTACCCGATCGCGGGCGTCCGCTTCCCGGTCACTCCTCGATGCGGACCTGCTGGACCTGCTGCACCACCTTCGCCGGGGCGTCGGCCGGGGCGTCACCCGAGGGCTCCCGCTCCTTCATGGTGTTCAGCAGCTGCCGGGCCAGGCCGAGGCCGGTGCCGCCCATGGTGAGCGCCTTCGCGAACATCTCGCCCATGCCGTCCGCGCCGTTGAGCAGCACCATGTGCTCGACGTTGCCGAAGGACTCGGACGCGGCCCGGACGATCTCCGGCCACTTCTCCGCCAACTCCTGTGCCACGACGGCGTCCTGGTTCTCGGCGAGGGCCGCGGCGCGGGCCCGGATGCCCTCGGCGTTGGCCAGCCCGAGCGCCCGGGCCGCCTCCGCGTCCGCCAGACCGCGGGCCTCGACGGCCGCGGCCTCCGCCTGGCCGGTGGCCCTGGTCGCCTCGGCGGCGGCCAGGCCGCGCACCTTGGTGGCCTCCGCCTCGGCGGCCGCGGCGATCTTCACCTGGCTGGCGTCGGCCGCCGCCCGCAGCTCGGTCTCCCGGGCGTGCGCCTGGGCCGAGGAGATCCGGGCGTCGCGTTCGGCGTCGGCGCGGGTGCGGGTCTCGTACGCCTTGGCGTCGGCCGGCTTGCGGATGTCGATCTGGAGCTGCTGCTCCTTGCGCTGGGCCTCCAGCTCGGCGACCTTCGTCTCCTGGACGACGACCTCCTGCCGGGCGGCCGCCTCGGCGAGCGGGCCGGCCTGCCGGGCACGGGCGCTCGCGGTGTCCATCTCGGCCTGGTAGGCGGCCTGTTGGATCTCGCTGTTGCGCGTCGCCTCGGCCTTGCGGGCGAACGCCTCCTGCTCCGCCTCGGTCGCCGCGCGGTCGGCGGCGGCGGCCGCGATGCGGGCGTCGCGCTGGACGGCCGCGGCGTGCGGGGCGGCGAGGTTGCGGATGTAGCCGGTCGGGTCCAGGATCTCCTGGATCTGCAGCGAGTCGATGATCAGACCGAGCTTCTCCATCTCGGCGCCCGAGGCGGCCCGGGTCTCGCCGGTCAGCCGCTCGCGGTCGCGGATCATGTCCTCGACCGTCAGGCCGCCGACGATGGAGCGCAGGTGACCGGCGAACACGTTGTGCACCCGCATGCCCATCTGCTTCTGCTGGTCCAGGAAGCGCCGGGCGGCGTTGGCGATCGACACCGGGTCGTCGCCGACCTTGAAGATCACAACGCCCTTGACGTGCACCGGGATGCCCTGCGACGTCACGCACTCGACGTCCAGCTCGGCCTCGTTGAGGTCCAGCGACAGGCGGCGCACCGCCTGCATGCCCGGCACGACGAAGGTGCCGCGCCCGGTGACGATCCGAAAGCCCAGGCCGTCCCCGTGCTTCGAACCGGAGATGATCAGTGCCTCGTTCGGCTCGGCGACCCGCCACATGAGCTTGAACAGGATGATCAGGATGATGACGGAGGCCACCACGGCCCCCGCGACGACGCCGATCAACATCGGCCGACTCCCCCTTCAGGGCACACCGCTCCGTGGCTGCGCGTGGTTGTGCAGGAGTGCGCGGACGCGGTGGCAGCGGAGATTCTGCGCCTGTTCGTGCGCGTGCGCCAGTAGATGACGTCGTGACTTCGTCCCGGCCGTGCCACGGGCCCGTGACAGTGGGGGGAGACCGGCTGTCAGACCGGTGCCACGAACACCGTGCGCGGCGCCTGGTACTCGACCACGACCACCTGCGTGCCCGTCGGCAGCGGCTCCCCCGGCACCGCCAGGTACGCCAGGAACGCCTCCGTCCCCTGCCGCTCGGGCACGTGTACCAGCACCTCCCCGACCAGTCCCGCGCCGACCTTCCCCGTGACCCGCCCCGTCAGTCCGATCATGCGGCCCAGTCTGCGCCCACCGACCGCCCACCGGAAGCCCCTCTGGACCTGCGGCGATCGGCTCGCTACGGTGTTGGGCGTCATGTGCAGGCAACACCGCCTGCGGACGCGGGAGCTCGGAGCACCGGGCTGAGAGGGCGCTGAACGGTACGTCGACGGACGGACCGGAGGCTGCGTCGACCGCAGGAACCTGGACCGGGTAATGCCGGCGTAGGGAGTGAAGGTCAGATGACCACGTTCGACGCACAGCCGCAGTCTGCCCAGAGCGCCCCCAGCAGCGCCGGCACCGGCTACCCCACCCCGGCGTGGCGCAAGGCCCACCGCGAGGGATCCCGCCCCGACCTGCGGGTCCCGTTCCGGGAGGTGGTGCTCACCAACGGCAGGACCGTCCCGCTGTACGACACCTCCGGCCCGTACACCGACCCCGGCTACGAGCCCGACGTGCGCCGCGGACTGCCCGCCCTGCGCGACGCCTGGATCCGCCAGCGCGGCGACGTCGAGGAGTACGACGGCCGCGAGGCCCGCCCCGAGGACGACGGGATCAAGCACACCTCGCCGCGCGGCGGGAACCTGCGCAACCTCGACGCGGTCTTCCCCGGCCGCCCCCGCCGCCCGCTGCGCGGCCGCGGCGGTGCCGCCGTGACCCAACTCGCCTACGCCAAGCGCGGGATCGTCACGCCGGAGATGGAGTTCGTCGCCCTGCGCGAGGGCCTGGCCCCCGAGTTCGTGCGCGACGAGGTGGCCCGCGGCCGGGCCGTCATCCCGGTGAACGTGAACCACCCCGAGGTGGAGCCGGCCATCATCGGCACCAACTTCCTGGTGAAGATCAACGCCAACATCGGCAACTCCGCGGTCACCTCCTCGATCGAGGAGGAGGTGGAGAAGATGACCTGGGCCACCCGCTGGGGCGCCGACACCGTCATGGACCTCTCCACCGGCCGCAACATCCACACCACCCGTGAGTGGATCCTGCGCAACTCCCCTGTGCCGATCGGCACCGTGCCGCTCTACCAGGCCCTGGAGAAGGTCGACGGCAAGGCCGAGGAGCTGAGCTGGGACGTCTACCGGGACACCATCATCGAGCAGTGCGAGCAGGGCGTCGACTACATGACCGTCCACGCCGGCGTGCTGCTGCGGTACGTCCCGCTGACCGCCCGCCGCAAGACCGGCATCGTCTCGCGCGGCGGCTCGATCATGGCGGCCTGGTGCCTCGCGCACCACCAGGAGAACTTCCTCTACACGAACTTCGAGGAGCTCTGCGACATCCTCGCCACCTACGACGTCACCTTCTCGCTCGGTGACGGCCTGCGCCCCGGCTCCATCGCCGACGCCAACGACGAGGCGCAGTTCGCCGAGTTGCAGACCCTCGGCGAGCTCGGCCGGATCGCCCGCGAGCGCGACGTCCAGGTGATGATCGAGGGCCCGGGCCACGTCCCGATGCACAAGATCAAGGAGAACATGGATCTCCAGAAGGAGATCTGCGACGAGGCGCCGTTCTACACCCTCGGCCCCCTCACCACCGACGTCGCCCCCGGCTATGACCACATCACCTCCGGCATCGGTGCCGCGATGATCGCCTGGTGGGGCACCGCGATGCTCTGCTACGTGACGCCCAAGGAGCACCTGGGCCTGCCCAACCGGGACGACGTCAAGACGGGTGTGATCACCTACAAGATCGCCGCTCACGCCGCCGACCTCGCCAAGGGCCACCCCGGCGCCCAGGCCTGGGACGACGCCCTCTCCGACGCCCGCTTCGAATTCCGCTGGGAGGACCAGTTCAACCTGGCCCTCGACCCGGAGACCGCGCGCGACTTCCACGACGAGACCCTCCCCGCAGAGCCTGCCAAGACCGCGCACTTCTGTTCCATGTGCGGTCCGAAGTTCTGCTCGATGAAGATCTCCCAGAAGATCCGCGACGAGCACGGCGAAGGCTCCACGGCCGTGGACACCGGGTACGACGCGGACGCCGTGGCCGGCATGCAGGCCATGTCCGAGGAGTTCAAGGCCCAGGGCAACCGGGTCTACCTCCCGCTCGCTGACTGAACCACTGCCGCACGACGGGGTGCCGTCCTGGGATGCCTGAGATCCCAGGACGGCACCCCGTCGCGTCCTTCGGGGTTTCTGCCGATGCGGCTTCGCAGGGCCGGGGAGGCTCGGTCTGCCGACGTGGCCCGGCACGCGGTGGGAAACCGGGCCGTACACCGTCCACAACGTCGCAGCCACCGCGGGTGAAGCGCGTGGCGGCGGCTCAGCTCCCGGCGTTGTCGCCCGGGCGGTCCCGTTGGGCGGGCACCCGTGCCGTCGCGACGTTCTGCTCCTTGCCGGGGTGACGGGTGGGCGGGACTTCGAACCGGGCGCGCAGCACGTCGGCTTCGGCCAGGGCCTGCGGGGACGGCGGACGCGGCGTGTTCCGTCGGCAGAACGGGGCGTCGGTGGGCGCCGGTGCCGGTCGCCGCTCCAGTACGGTGATGGCGCTGCTGCGTTCGACGATCGTCTGCCCGGCCCCCTCCGGCGCGAGCGGGTAGCGGGCGATGACGGCTCCGGCGGGTGTCGCGATGGACAGGTGGGGCTGGTCGAGGCGCCGGCAGACCTCCACCTGGGCGCCGACCAGGTCCGGCATGGCGTAGAAGTTGCCGCGGAAGGGCACCAGGCCCTGGGCGCTGACGGTACGGCGGGCGCAAACGCGGGCCGGGTAGGGCGTGGCGGGCAGCTCCCGAAGTGCTGCGGCGCCCGTGCGCGGGCCGCCGGCCGCCGGGCGTGCGGCGCCGGTGCTCCCGCGCCGGGTGTCCAGCCGCGCGGCGAGCCGGTCCAGGCTGTCCTGGGCGTCCTGGAGGGTGGTGTCGTCCGTCACCGCGCGCCACCAGGAGCGGAGGGCCTCGTCGAGGGTCCGGCGCGTGTACGAACGCTGGTCGGCCGGCAGGCGCGACTCGACGCGCACGCCGTAGTGTCCGGCCACCTGCCGGAACGCCGGTGTCACCCGGTCGGTCCTCGGGCACCACACGGTCGGCGTCCGGCCGAACCGCCAGCACCCGGTGGTGCCGCCGAGCCGTCTCAGCACGAGGTCGGCGGCTTCCACGAGGTGGGGCAGCTCCTGGTCCTCCGCCAACGCCACTGACCAACGGCCGATGCCGTTGCCGGCGTCCGTGCCGGGGTCGGTGAGCGAGCCCAGGAGCAGGCACGCCCGATTGCCGTAGCCCCAACTCGCCGGCGGCTCGGGAAGCCGCAGCCAGTCGAACTCGACGGCCACCTCGCTCCACTGGGCGGCGGACGGGCTGCTCGCGGTCGTGGCCGCATCCTGGCACTGCTCGCAGCGCGGCCGGGCCTGGTGTCTGCGCAGGGCCCGGGTGAAGGTCGAGTAGCCGCCCGGGTAGCCGAGGTCGACGATCTCGTCGAAGAGGACGGTCGCGGCCAGGTGCGGGTCGTCCGCAAGGCGCTGGCGGCAGTACGGCAGGAACTGGAGGAAGCCGTCCTGGGAAGAAATTCGGATGCCCGGTGTCCGCTCGCCGCGGAGGTAGGACCTCACCGTTTTTCGATCACGCCCGAGGTGTCGGGAGATCCTGATTATTGACCACCCTTGGTGATGAAGTCTAACCGCTTCCAGATATTCCCGCCCGCTGAGCAAGAAGCCTCCCAGGGTCGACGCCGGCCGGACGCAAGTCGATGAATATGCCAAGAGCAAGTCGGAAACATAGCATCGCCCAGGGAGAAGAAACGTTTCTCTTGCAATTCTTTTACTTGGGGATTTTTGGTGAGCAGTGCTGGTGGTGAGTATAGGATTACCCCCACTTGGCTTCTTTGGATACGTTCTGTAGTCGACGAAAAAACACCCACCCCCCTGCGCCACCCCCCTGGGTAGTTTTGTGGAGCATCTCCGATATCGAATATGGAAGGACGCCTGAATGCCGTAAAAACGGCGCTCGCCGCTCCTCGTTGATGAACCGTGACCTCACCATGCCTGCCCCACGCCTCGCCGCCCCCCGTGCGGGAGCCGGTCGCCCCGCTCGGGACGTGGCTCTTCGTCCCCGACCGCCGCAACGTCGTGGGCGACGTGTCCACCGGCTACCTGTCGCGCAACGGCGAGCGCGTCGTCCTGGCGCACACCTCGCGCCCGTTGGCCGACCTCGTGCGGAAGATCAGCCAGTTGGAGAGCGACTTCACCGCGCGGATCGGCTCCCTGCTCTTCTCGGACGAATCATGACGCCGCCGGTCGTACCGAGGTCCCCGGCGCGGGCCCGGGCCGGTAGCCGGATCAAGCCGCAGCCAGACGACCACGTGGGGAGCGTGCCGTGTACGACCGTGTGACAGACCTTCTCGGCGGCTATGGGGACGGCGGCTACGGCGAGTCGAACGACGAGACATGGGCCATGCCCCGTGACCGCATCCGGGAGGCGACCCGTCCGGCGGGCGACTGGTACGACGACGGCTTCGCCTACGACGTCGGCATCGCGTACGGCGACGCGCAGGCGTTCAGCTCCATCGTCACATCGGCCGGCGGTTGGGAGGACAAGACGGCGTTCGTGCCGCCTCCGCGCGCCCCGGTCGATTCGTCCAGCCCGACCGGGTCCGGCCGACCGGTCGGCCAGTCGGCCTCCCGGCACCGCCGACGGTCTCCCTTCCCCCGCCCGGCCTGGCCCCAGCTGATCAGCGCCATGTTCGGCGCGCTGACGGCGGTGACGGTCACCACGGCCTGTGTGCTGGGCTGGGTGTTCTCCTACGGCCCCTTGCAGGAACTGGCATTCTCACGCGTGCCGCAGGGACTGTCGGAGTTGTGGCCGGTGGTCATCTACGGGCCGTGGCTCGCGGGTTGTCTGTCGGTCCTGCGCGCCGTCCAGCACGGACGTCAGCCGTTCCACTCCTGGGTCGTGGTCGTGCTGTTCTCCGGCCTCGCGGCCGGACTGTGCGTCGCCGACGTCTCCTGGACGCTGTCCGCCGTCGTCGTCGCCGGGCTCCCCCCGCTCACCGGCGTCATCTCACTCCACCAACTGGTGCGCCAGCTCAGCGCTGCCAAGGGTGCGCGCCAAGGTCTGGACCGTCAGTCCGGGCACAGGGCGCGCCGGTGAACCGCGGTCACGGGTCGCAGGTCGACGGCGGCGAGCGGTGCGGGCCCGACGGGTTCCGATGACCGCCCCGGACACCCGGGCGGCGGGGGAACGACCGAACGGCGGACCGACGCGTCGTGGTGACCGCCGTTGATCCGTTGATCCGACACCGGCCCGCGCTCTCCCCCGAGGGGGCGCGGGCCGGTGTCGGGTCGCGGCCGTCCGCACGGGATCAGGCCGCGTCCTGGGGGTACCAGCGGAGTTCGACGGTGTTGCCGTCCGGGTCCCGGACGTAGAGCGAGGTGCCGGTGCCGCGGGCGCCGTAGCGGGGACCCGGGCCGTCGAGGACGGTGAAGGCGCCGGAGTCGACGACGGCCTGCCAGTCGAGGGGCTCGACGACCAGGCAGAGGTGGTCGACGTTGGACCCGCCGCGGGGGCCGCGGACCAGGTCGATGATGGTGTCGGGGCTGACCCGGACGGAGGGGAAGGGGGCGGTTCCGGCCCGCCATTCGTCGACGCGGACCGGGGCCAGGCCGAGCAGGCCGGTGTAGAAGGCGAGGGAGCGCTCGACGTCCCCGACGTTGAGCACGAGGTGGTCGAAGGCCTTGACGCGCAGCATGGGGCGGCTCCGGGGCGGGGCGGGAAGGTGACGTCCTCCACGATCCGCCTGACGCGGGCCGGCATCAACGCCGGATGACCTCGGTGGGCTTCGAGCGGGACCGCACGCCCGGCCGCAGGCCGTCCGGCCGCCCGGGACTCGGTGGCGCGACCCGGGCACCGATTGCGACGACCGGGCCCGCCGTCGTGCGTTCGGGGGAAAACGGAGGCACCCTGGTTGGAAGGCCGACCAAGGAGGCAGCGATGGGCAGCTCGATCAAGGGGACCGATCCGACCGACGAGACGAACCGGGGCGCCAAGGCGTCCCCGCGGCAGCTGTTCACCGGTGGCGAGCGGCCGTTCGACCCCGAGGACCTCGTCATGGCGTCCGGGCACGACGTCACGCCCGCGCGGCTCGCGTGGGCCAAGCGGCAGATCGAGGAGAAGGGCGCGGCGGCGCTCGAACGCTACCTGCCGTAGCGGGACGGACGGCACCGGCCCGCCCGCGCCCGGGTAGGGCGGGTCTGGGCGACCGGCCACGGGCTGGTGGCCGAGGCGGAGGCCGTGATCCGCTCGGCCGGCCGCGGGAAGACATGAGCGCCGCCCCGGGACCCGTCCCGGGGCGGCGCTCCGCTTGTCGGCGCGGGGCGTGCGGGGCGGGCCGGCCCTCAGCTGACGTCGTCGGGGCCGGTGAAGCCCGGCGGGGTGTAGCCCGGGGTGGTGAAGTCGGGCGGGGTGAAGGCGGCGGGGCGGGAGGTGCGGCCTTCGGGGTCGGTGAGGCCGCCGGAGCCGGGGCCGGTGAAGCCGGGTGGGGTGTAGCCGGGGCCGGTGAAGTCCGGGCGGTGGGCGGGGACGGCCGGAAGGCTGGCGTGCAGGTAGGGGAGGAGGCCGCGGTCGCGCAGGGCGGTGCGCCATGCGCGACGGGCGTCGGCGAGCTCGGCGGCGAGGACGGGGTCGGTGCCCGCGGGGGCGCCGGAGCCATCGCGTAACGCGGTGAGGACGAGCCCGACGATGCCGACGGTCATCGCGACGACGCCGGCCGCGAGGGCGACCCAGCCGGCGGTGAGCAGGGAGCGGGCGAGGACGAGCCCGGAGTCGGCGGCGCGCAGGGCGTACCCGAGGAGCAGCAGGACCAGCGCGGCGGCCCAGGCCAGGATCGGGGTGAGCACGGTGAGGACGGGGAAGAGTCCGGCGCCGCCGTCGGCGGAGCGCAGCTGGGCGAGCAGGCCGGGCGCGGTGGGTTCGACGCCCTCGGCCGGCGGGGGCGTGTTGCGGAGGCTGTCGCGCAGCCGGGTGTAGTGCTCGTACTCGGTGGCGGCCGCGGCGGCGACGCCGTCGGCGTCGCGCAGGGCGCGGATGCGCAGCTGGCCGACGGTGAGCGCGCCGGGCGCGCGCAGGGCGGTGAGGACGGTGCCGTCGCGGAGGGCCTCGGCGAGGAGGCGCTCGTACTCCGGGCGGTCCTCGGCGTGCAGCGGCGGGGGGTTGGTCATGGGGACCCCGTTCATGCGGACCCCGGTTCGCTCCGCCCCGCGGGCTGGGCCCGCAGGGGCGCCGAATCGGGCGCGGAGGCGGGCCGCCGGACGGGCGGCCGCTCGTGGTGTGCCTCATGGTAGGGGCGGGTGTGCCTGCGCTGACAGTCGGTTTCCGGAATTTCGCGCCCCGGGCCGCGCGCGTGCGACGGCCCGGGCGCCGGGAACACCCGTTCGGCGGATGTGTCGGCGGGTGACGTCAGTTGACGGGCAGTCGGGCGACGAGCAGGCGCCCTTCCATGGTGACGCCGCCGTCCATGGCGACCGCGAGGTCGTCGGCGTAGACGTACGGCCCGGGGATGTGCGGCGGGGTGCCGTCGTCGGCGTGCACCGCGCCGGTGAGGTACGGGATCGGGCTGTGGCCGTGCACGATCCGGGTGCCGCCGTAGGTGTCGAGGAGCTCGTGGACGGCCATCGGGCCGGCGTCGCCGCGGAAGGCGAAGCGCTTGGTGAAGCGGCGGAAGCAGTCCCACCACTGGTCCACGCCCTCGTCGGCGAGCAGGCTGTGCACCGCGTCGTTGACGTCGGGGATGGACTCGCCGTACTCCAGGTAGGCGGTGGTGTCGGAGTGCAGCAGCAGGTGGCCGTCCTCGATGGCGATGGCGGGCAGCCGGGAGAGCCAGCTGATGTGGTGCGCCTGGAGCCGGTCGAGGTCGTGCTGCTGGCCGCCGTTGAGCCGCCAGGCCGCGAGGAAGGAGGCGGTGCCGGCGGTGGACTGGACGGGTTCGTCGCCGTACTTGGCGGCACCGAGGAAGAGCAGTTCGTGATTGCCCATCAGGGCCCGGCAGTAGCCGCCGGCGGCGGCGGCCTCGGCGGCGAGCTGCATGACGAGGTCGATGACGCCGATGCCGTCGGGGCCGCGGTCGGTGAAGTCGCCGAGGAACCAGATCCGGGCGCGGCCGGCGGACCAGTGGCCGTCGGCGTCGATGATGCCCTGGTGGCGGAGCTCGGCGACGAGTTCTTCGAGGTAGCCGTGGACGTCGCCGACGACGTAGAGCGGGCCGGGCGGCTCGCCGGGGCCGGGGGCCGGGTACGGGTAGGTGGGCGTGGCGGGCTCGGGCAGCGGCGGGCCGAGCTCGATGGTCGGCGGGTCGTCCCGCCCGGGGAGCTGGCCGGGGATCCCGTCGGTCAGCGTGTCGGGGAGGCCGTCGGGCGGCGCGTCGGGCAGCTGGAGGGCCGGCGAGGGCTGGTCGGGCAGGGTCGGCTCGTAGCCGGGGTGGTCCTGGCGGCTGAACACCGGCGCGTGCCCCGGGGCGTGCATGGTGTGCCCGTGCGTCTGACTGTCGGAGGGCCAGTGCTGTTCGAGGTAGCGTGCGCCGCCGTAGCCGCTGTAGGTCTCCGCTTCGTACGGCGCTCCGGCGTAGCCGGGGGCCGGATCCGGCTCGTAGTAGGTGCCGTACGGCAGCACATCGAGGTCCGGCTGGTGGCAGGGGCCTGAGAAGGGGTCTTCAGGCCCAGGGAAGCGGTCCTCGGGTGTCATTCGCCCATCATAGGAAGACCACTCTCCCGGCGTCGTCACCTGGTGGGTATCCAATCCTCCGGAGCGTCAGCCGGGTCGTCCCGCAGGGTCCGATTTGTCCCGGCTCGGTATGGTCTAGACCTCGCCCGGGGGGCGGGGAGGACTGACGGTGGTGCGCGGACTCCGGCGCTGGGAGGACGCGCGGACGATCAGCTCGGTGGGCATCAGGGTGCCGGGCGGCGGGCCGGTGCCGGCGGTGCGGAAGCGGGGCGGGAAGAGCCGGGCGATGTCGACGCCCGTCCCGGAGTCGACGCCCTCGATCGCGTCGATGAGCAGGTTGACGACGGTCGTGCCGATCCGGCGCGGCTTGAGCGAGAGCGTGGTGATCGGGGGCTCGGTGGTCGCGTAGACGTCGCTCTCGCTGCAGCAGACCAGCAGGAGGTCGTCGGGCACCCGCAGGCCGTAGCGGCGGGCGGCGGCGAGCAGGTCGGTGCCGTTGGGGTCGAACAGGCCGTAGACGGCGTCGGGGCGGTCGGGGCGGGCGAGCAGCCGGTCGGCGGCGACGGCGCCGGCGGCCGGGTCGTGCGCGGGGTAGGCCTCGTACACCGGCTCCTGGCCGACCTTGGCGCACCAGCCGAGGTAGGCCTCGGTGGAGAGCCGGGTGTAGGTGTCCGTGCTGGTGCCGGTGAGCAGGCCGATGCGGCGGGCGCCGGCCTCGGAGAGGTGGTCGAGGATGCCGAGCACGGCGGCCTCGTGGTCGTTGTCGACCCAGGCGGTGACCGGGCAGTTGCCGGGCTTGCCGTCGCTGACCACCGGGACGCCGGACCGGTAGAGCTCGCTGACCAGCGGGTCCTGGTCGGGCGGGTCGATCACCACGGTGCCGTCCAGGGCGATGTTGCCCCAGACGTCGTGCCGGGAGGAGGCGGGCAGCACCACCAGCGCGTAACCGCGGCCGAGGGCGGCGCTGGTGGCGGCGCGGGCCATCTCGGCGAAGTACGCGAACTCGGTGAAGGTGAACGGTTCCTCACCGTAGGTCGTGACGGTCAGCCCGATCAGGCCGGACCGTCCGGTGCGCAGGGTGCGGGCCGCCGCCGAGGGGCGGTAGCCGAGGCGCTCGGCGACCTCGCGCACCCGGCTGCGGGTCTCGTCGGGCAGGCGGCCCTTTCCGTTCAGCGCATCGGAGACGGTGGTGATCGACACTCCGGCGGCTGCTGCCACATCCCGGATGCCGGCCCGCTCCAGACGCCGTGAGGTGGTGGGTCGCCGACCGCTCTGGTTGGCTGCTGCTGTCATGGCGGACCGATCGTATGGCTCCTGACAAGGCTCTGTGACCGGCGCATCGGGAGCCCTTGGAGATACGTTTCTCCACGAGTGAGCCGGGGTGCGCCCCTTCGATACCGGCCCGAAACCTGCCGTCTTACCTCTGACATGTGCCAAAGGAACCCGGCAGAATGGCTGATCTGCGCCTGTAACCCGACCGGTCATCTCACTCCTACGGGTGAGGGCGGTCGGTATCGTGCAGGGCACCCGACCGGGGTGGTCCGGGGCGTGCGCACCGGAGGAACCCGCACCGGAGGACGCGCACCGGACATCGAGCGCCCACCAGGCGCGGAGATCGAGAAGATCGAGAAGGAGCAGGACCGTGACCGACACGTCAGCGCAGGGCCCGCGGCTGCGGCCGACCCTGGACGGCATCCCCACCTACAAGCCCGGCAAGCCGGCCGGCGCCGACGCCTACAAGCTGTCCTCCAACGAGAACCCGTACGAGCCGCTGCCCGGCGTCCTGGACGCGGCGGTCAAGGCGGCCGGCTCGTTCAACCGGTACCCGGACATGGCGGTCAACGAGCTGACCGAGGAACTGGCGAAGCGTTTCGGCGTGCCGGTCGAGCACATCGCCACCGGCACCGGCTCGGTCGGCGTCGCCCAGTCGCTCATCCTCGCCACGGCCGGCCCGGGCGACGAGGTGATCTTCGCCTGGCGCTCCTTCGAGGCGTACCCGATCATCACCCAGGTCGCCGGCGCCACCCCCGTCCCGGTCCCGATCACCGCCGGCGGTGACCACGACCTGGACGCGATGCTCGCCGCGATCACGCCGAACACCCGGCTGGTCTTCGTCTGCAACCCCAACAACCCGACCGGCAACGTGATCCACCGCGCCGAGCTGGAGCGCTTCATCGACGCGGTGCCCGGCGAGGTGCTGGTCGTCGTCGACGAGGCATACATCGAGTTCATCCGCGACCCCGAGGTGCCCAACGGCATCGACCTCTACCGGGACCGCCCGAACGTCTGCGTGCTGCGCACCTTCTCCAAGGCGTACGGCCTCGCGGGCCTGCGCGTCGGCTTCGCGATCGCCCACGAGCCGGTGGCGACCGCGCTGCGCAAGACCGCCGTCCCGTTCGGCGTGAGCCAGCTCGCGCAGAACGCCGCGGTCGCCTCGCTGCGCGCCGAGGACGCGCTCAAGGTGCGGGTGGACGCGCTGGTCGAGGAGCGCGCCCGGGTGGTGGCCGGGCTGCGCGCCCAGGGCTGGGACATCCCGGACTCGCAGGCCAACTTCGTCTGGCTGCCGCTCGGCGAGCACTCGGCGGACTTCGCCGCCGCGGCCGCCGAGGCCGGCGTGATCGTCCGGCCGTTCCCCGAGGGCGTGCGGGTGTCGATCGGCGAGGCCGAGGGCAACTCGATCTTCCTCGCGGTGGCCGAGGCGTTCCGCAAGACGCTCTGACGTCCGTCCGTCGACAGGGGCGTGCCGCGTGTGCGGTGCGCCCCTGCGGCGTTCCGGGACGGTCCGGATGCTGCCGGCGTGTTGCCGGACGCTGCCGGATGCCTGGGGATCGCTGGGAGTGGGCTGGGAGTTCGGCCAACGGCCGGCCAGGCGGCGGCCAAGCGGCCCGCGCGAAGGGGCCGGTGCGACCGGAATGTCCGGATCCGCCCGGTCAGTTTTCTCCCAGCCCGCGCCCAGGCCGACGCAAGAGCGCCCGGCGAAGCTTTCCGGCATGAAGGTGCTCCCACGACGGCGAGGCGCCGTCCTCGTCAACTCCGCCCTGGGCGTGGCCCTGCTGGGCGGCGCCGCCCTGGCGTACACCACGGTGAACAGCGGGCCGAGCGTGGCCGCAGGACAGCCGAAGGCCCGAACCGCGACCGTGGCCAAGGGGACGGTCCTGGCCACCGTGTCCGGAACCGGCACGCTGGTGTCGCCCACCGACGCGGCCCAGGACTTCACCACCGGCGGCCGGCTCACGGCCGTCAAGGTCTCGGTCGGGGACACCGTGAAGAAGGGCCAGGTGCTGGCCACCGTCGACACCACCGCCGCCCAGCAGCAGGTGGACGCGGCCAACGCGGCTCTCACCACGGCCAACGCCAACCTCACCAAGGCCCAGGCCGGTGTCACCACCACGACCACCGAGCCGCTGCCCCAGAGCAGCGCCGCCGCCGGCCCCAGTCCCAGCGCCGGTGCCGGGGGCCGCGGAGCGGGCGGGAACAGCGCGCCCGCTCCGCAGACCACCACCATCACCACCACCAAGGTCGACGACGCGGCCGTCGCCTCGGCCGAGCAGCAGGTCGCCACGGCGCAGACCAACGTCGCCAACGCCCAGGCGGCGCTGGCCGGCACGACGCTCACCGCCTCGGTGGACGGCACCGTCGCGTCCGTCTCCGCGAAGGTCGGCGACACCGTCGGCGGCGGGTCGTCCTCCACCACCGCGGGATCGAGCAAGTCGACCGGGACGAGCGCGAGTTCGAGCAGCGGCACGCCGAGCGGCTTCATCGTCCTGACCAACCCGACCGGGATGCAGGTCACCGCCAACTTCTCCGAACTCGACTCGCTCAAGCTCAAGAAGGGCGAGGCGGCCACCGTCGCGCTGAACGCGCAGTCCGACACCAAGCTCAACGCGACCGTCCTGTCGGTCAGTTCGCTGCCCAGCAGCAGTGGCGGCGGCAGCGCCGGTTCGTCGGCCGTCCAGTACGCGGCGACGCTGCAGATCAGCGGCGACACCAGCACCCTGCGCACCGGCCTCAGCGCGACCGTCTCGGTGGTCACCGGCGAGGCGGACAACGCGCTCTCGCTGCCCACCTCCGCGCTCGCCGGCACCGGCAGCAGCCGGACGGCGAACGTGGTGCAGCCGGACGGCTCCACGCAGCGGGTGAGCGTCACGGTCGGCGTCGAGGGCGACAGCACCGTGCAGGTGCTCACCGGGCTCAAGGAGGGCGACAAGGTCGAACTCCCCACCACCAGCGGCGGCAACGGCTTCCCGAACGGCTCCTTCCCGGGGCAGGGCGGCGGCCAGGGCGGTCGCGGCGGTGCCGGGTTCGGCGGCGGCGCGGGCGGCTTCGGCGGTGGCATCCCCGGTGGTGGTGGCGGCAACGGCGGCAGCGGCCGGGGCGGCAAGGGCTGAGCATGCGTCACGTCATCGACAAGCGGGTGCCCTCGGGTCCCCCGCCACCCGTCATCCGGATCCGCCGGCTCACCAAGGCCTACGGCCACGGCGACGCCACCGTGCACGCGCTGCGCGGCCCGGCCGACCCGGCGACCGGCGCGCCGCTCGGCGTCGCCCTGGACATCGACCAGGGCGACTACGTCGCGGTCATGGGCAGCTCCGGCTCCGGCAAGTCCACCCTGATGAACATCCTCGGCTGCCTCGACGTCCCCACCGGCGGCAGCTACCAGCTGGACGGCATCGACGTCGGCCACCTCGACGAGGGGCAGCTCTCGCTCGTCCGCAACCGCAAGATCGGCTTCATCTTCCAGTCCTTCAACCTGGTGCCGCGCACCACCGCCCTCGCCCAGGTCGAGCTGCCGCTCGCCTACGCGGGCGTGCGCGCCGCCGAACGGCGCCGCCGGGCGCTGGCCGCGCTCTCGCTGGTCGGGCTCGCCGAGCGGGCCGGCCACCGGCCCAACCAGCTCTCCGGCGGCCAGCAGCAGCGCGTCGCCGTGGCCAGGGCACTGGTCACCGCGCCCGCGATGCTGCTCGCCGACGAGCCGACCGGCAACCTGGACAGCCGCGCCACCGAGGACGTCCTCGCCATCATCGACCGGCTCAACGCCACCGGCCGCACCGTCGTCCTGATCACCCACGAGGACGAGGTCGCCCGGCACGCCAAGCGGGTGCTGCGGCTCGTCGACGGCCAGATCGTCAGCGACGTCCGGCAGGCCCCGGTGGACGGGCCGCCGCCCCTCCTGGACGAGTTGGGGGTGCCGGCGTGATCGTCTGGCAGATGCTCCGCTTCGCGGTCGGCGGCCTCGCCGCCAACAAGGTGCGCTCGGCGCTCACCATGCTCGGCGTGCTGATCGGCGTCGCCTCGGTGATCCTGCTGCTGGCCGTCGGCAACGGCTCGTCGGTCGCGGTGAAGGACTCGATCACCTCGCTCGGCACCAACTCGCTCACCGTCAGCTCCGGTTCGGCGAACGGCGGATCGCGCGCCACCTCGTCGGTGAAGAAGCTGACCGTCGCCGACGCCAAGGCGCTGGCGACGCAGGCCGATCCGGCCGCGGTCAAGTCCGTCGCACCCGTCGTCACCACCAGCGCCACCGCGCTGTACGGGAACGTCTCGTACAGCCCCGGCTCGATCGTCGGCACCTACCCGGCCTACTTCGAGACTGCCAACCAGAAGGTCGCGCACGGCGAGTACTTCACCAACGACGACGTGCTCGGCTCGCGCAAGGTCGCGGTGCTCGGCGCCACCACCGCCAAGCAGCTGTTCGACACCGAGGACCCGGTCGGGAAGAAGATCACCGTCGGCGGCACGCCGTTCACCGTGGTCGGCGTGCTCCAGGCCAAGGGCGGCAGCGGTTTCACCGATCCGGACGACGTCCTGATCGCGCCGCTGCCCACCGTGCAGAACGCGTTCACCGGCTTCGGCCCGGTCAACCAGATCCTCGTGCAGGCCACCTCGGCGGACAGCACGACGGCGGCCCAGTCCGAGATCACCCGGGTGCTGCTCGCGGCCCACGCGATCGCCGACCCGACGAAGGCCGACTTCCGGATCACCAACCAGGCCTCGCTGCTCACCGCCCGGGAGAGCACGACGAAGACGTTCACCGTGCTGCTCGGCGCGGTCGCGGCGATCTCGCTGCTGGTCGGCGGGATCGGGATCACCAACATCATGCTGGTGACGGTGACCGAGCGGACCAGGGAGATCGGCATCCGCAAGGCGCTCGGTGCGCCGCGCGCGGTCATCCTCGGGCAGTTCCTCACCGAATCCACGCTGCTGTCGGTGATCGGTGCGGGGCTGGGGGTCGCGGCCGGGATCGCCGGCTCGCACTTCAGCATCGTCGGCATCAAGCCGGTGGTGATCCCCGAGTCGGTGCTCGGCGCGTTCGGCATCGCCGTCGCCATCGGGCTCTTCTTCGGCAGCTACCCCGCCAACCGGGCCGCCTCGCTGCGGCCGATCGACGCCCTCCGGCACGAGTAGGACACGATCATGACCGAGATCAACGACCCGGCCGAACAGGTCGCGCTCCTCGCCACCCCGCCGGACGCCCGGGACATCGCCGGCGAGCTCGCGGCGCCGCCGCGCCGGCCGCTGCCCTGGCTCTCGCTCCTCCTCGCGGGTGGCGTGATCGCCACGGGCGCGTTCGCGGGCGGGGTCTGGTACCAGCAGAACAACGGCTCCGCCTCCTCCGCACCCCGGGCGTCGGCTGCTGCCGGCTCCCAGCGTGCTGCGGCGGGCGGTCAGGGCGGCCAGGGCGGCCAGGGCGGCTACGGCGGTCAGGGCGGCCAGGGCAACGGCTCGCGCCGTGGCGGCGGTCAGGGCGGCCAGGGCGGGCAGGGCCAGGGCGGGCAGCCCGGCTTCACGCGCGGCACGGTGAAGGCCGTGGACGGCACGACCGTCTACCTGACCGACGCCAACGGCAACACCGTCAAGGTCACCACCGGCGACGCGACGAAGGTCCAGCTCAACAAGGACGGCAAGGTCGCGGACCTGCAGCCCGGCCAGAGCGTGACCGTCGTCGGCACCCCCGACGCCAGCGGTGGCTACGCGGCCAGCCAACTCGTCGAAGGCGCCGCCGGCATGGGCGGCGGCTTCGGCGGTGGCGGCGGTGGTTTCGGCGGTGGGGGCGGTGGCGGCAACCGGACCCCGTCCAGCGGCTGACCCCGTTCGCCGCGAGGCCCTCGCCCTGCACGGGCGAGGGCCTTCGTGCGTTCTATTCGTCGCTGTCGTCGGAGCGCGGCATCGTGAGCGTCGCGACGACGCCGAGTGCGACGGTGGCGAGGGCGGCCCCGACGAAGAACTTCACTCGTTTCCCTCGGCGTCGCGGATGAGGTGGAGGAGGTTGAGCAAGGTGCTCACGGGGGCATTGCCGAAGTCGACGAGGATGCGCCCGTCGAGGGTGGTCTCGGTGGTGGCCGCCGAGCCCCAGAGGAGCCCGTAGGGGCGGCCACGCGTACGCAACTCGCCGAGGAGCGAGCAGACTTGCGCCTGGCTGTAGTCGCGCATCCGGGGATCGTCGGGTGGAATGGGTCGGTGGTTCACGCGGCGGAGTCCAGCTCGTACCAGACGTTCTTGCCGCGCTTCTGGGGCTCGACACCCCACCGGTGGGTGAGCCCCGAGACGAGTTGAAGCCCCCGGCCGGATTCGGCGAGGTCGGCGGGCGTGCGCTGCTCGGGGAGGACGGAGCTCTCGTCCGAGACGGAGACGCGGAGCGTGCCGCCGAAGAGCGAGTAGAAGACGACGGGCGCGGCGGTGTCACCGTGCCGCCAGGCGTTGACGATGAGCTCGACGAGCGCGAGCTCGGCGTTGAGGATGGTCTCGGAGTCCCACCCGGCCCGGACGAGCCCGGCCCTGAGAGCCTGCCGGGAGAGCGCGAGCGAGGGCGTGTTGAAGCTGCACACGGGAACCTCCATGAGGCGGTGGTGTGGAGAGAGGGGAGGGAGACGGCGGATACGTCGCCGTGAGCCAGGCCGTGGGATGGCTGCTCTTCGGTGCCCGGGCAGCAGGCGCCTACTGCCCGACATGCAGGCATTACTGACGATCCGTCGGGTCGATGTGACATCGACCATAGCGCATCGACTCTTAAAATTAATCGAGATGCGAGAAGGTTCCCCCTCAGGTAGGACGTTGCCGAGTGGCGCGGCACACTGTCCTCATGGCCCTTCGAACCCCAACCCTCCGCCAGCGCCGCCTTGGTGCCGAACTGCGGAGGATGCGAGAGCAAGCCGGCTTCGGTGGCAGCCAGCTCGCCCGTCTGCTCGGGGTGACGGCTGCCCTGGTGACCCAGATGGAGAACGGGAAGTCCGCTGTCAGCGAGGAGCGCCTGCGCGAGATCGCGGCTGCCTGCATGTGCGCCAACGAGCCCCTGATCAACGCGCTTGCCAACATGACCAGGGACCGAGAGGCAAGTTGGTGGGAGGAGTACCGGGGGACCCTCTCGGACGACTTTCTTGAAGTCGCCGAGATCGAAGGCCGCGCACACAGGCTCTCGACCTACACAATGGCCTTCATCCCTGGGCTTCTCCAGACCAACGCGTATACATCAGCTGTCTTTGCTCGGTCCTTGACGCCTGTTCCGCGTCACCAGGTGGAACTGAGAACAGCCTTCCGCATGCGGCGCCAAGCCATTGTTCGATCCGGCGCGACGCCGTACTCCGCATACATCCACGAAGCGGCTCTGCGCATGCAGTTCAGTGGACCCAAGGTCCAAGCCGAACAGCTTCGCAGCCTCATCGAGGACTCCGAGCGGTCGACCATCTCGGTTCGAGTCGTGCTGTTCGATGTCGATACGCTTCCGCTCAACTACGAGAACTTCACGCATGTTGAAGGCCCGATTCCCGAGCTCGATACGGTGCAGATGGACTCGGCTCTCGGCAACCTGCTCTTCGATGCACCGGCCCACACCGCCCGGTTCCGTGCCATGCTCGCTCGGCTCGACTCAGCAGCCCTCTCAGAAGACGAGTCCCGAGAGTTCGTTCGATCCATCAAAGATGATTTGGAAAGCAAGTATGCCTAACTCTGTCTGGCAGAAGTCCAGTTACTCCGGTGCGAACTCGGACTGCGTCGAAGTCCGTGCCATCGACGGGTTGGTCGAACTCCGCGAGTCCGATGAGGGCGACGTCATCATCCGCACCACCCCGCTCAGGTTCGCCAAGCTCCTCCAGAGCGCGAAGGCCGGCGAGCTCGACGCCTAGCGAATCGTTCCGGCGGCCCCTCGCGCTCCTCCGCGCGAGGGGCCGCAACCCAACCCCACATCGCCCCGCCCGCGCAGGAAGTCGACCGAGTCGACTTCCTGCGCGGGTGGCTCCAGTGGTCACCTGATCTGGTGACCTCAGACCGGTTTCCTGTTTTCTCAACTGCCAAGCCTTGAACCTGCAGTCACCGCTTCGCGAGCATCGAGCGGGCCGCCGGGCTGCCGATCACGGCTGCCATCTGCGACTATCTGGAAGGGGGCGACCCGATATGACCACTGCGCTCTACAGCGATGCGCAACTCTTGCGGGCGCGCATCGACTTGGCCTCGGAGATCGAGCGGGTCAGTACGGTGTTGGGTTCGCGGGTGGTCGAGGCGTTCCTCAATGTTCCACGGCACCCATTCGTGCCCGTGTTCTATCGGGAGGACGGTGGTGTCCACTTCCCTTGGAGGGGCGCGGACAGCGCCTGGTTGCGCGAGGTGTACGCAGACCGGGTCCTGGTGACCGAGGTCGACGGCGTGCACGCGGAGGATGCCGGACCGGACGGGCGGAGCGGGGTGGCAACCTCCTCCTCCACGCTGCCGAGCCTGATGGCCGACATGCTCGACGCGCTGGACGTCCACTCCGGGGACCGGGTGCTGGAGATCGGGACCGGGACGGGCTACAACGCAGCTCTGCTGTGCCACCTCGCCGGCGCGGCTCACGTCACCACGGTCGACCGCACTGAGCACCTCGTATCGGCCGCCCGCAACCGGCTGTGCGAGGCCGGGTTCGAACCGAGCGTCGTGCGGGCGGATGGGGCGGTTGGATGCCCGGACGGAGCGCCGTACGACCGGATCATCGCCACGTGTTCCGTCCGTCGTATCCCCCAGGGATGGCTCGACCAGTGCGCGCCGGGCGGCCTCATCGTCGCCCCGATCGGTGATCCCCTGGGCGGAGGCGCCGTGGCCCGGCTGACCAAGTTGCCGGCCGGGCGCGCGGCCGGCCGCTTCCTCCACCGGCCGGCGGCCTTCATGCCACTGCGCTCCGACGACGAGCCCAGCCCGCCGGCTCCCGAACCGGGAGCCGGCGGGCGGACGACGAAGATCAGTTCCCGCGTCCTGGACGACTACGGGTTCTCCTTCTTGGCGGGCCTCCACCTCGGCCCCACGGTCGTCCGGTACGGCGGCACCCTCCACGACCCGGCGGACGGCTCGGTCGCCCGCGTGCAGGACCACACCGTCCTCGTCAGCGGCCCTCGGGATCTCTGGCAGTCCGTCGAGGTCGCGTACCGGACCTGGCTCGACCAAAACCGGCCCCGCCGCGAGTGGTTCACCATTGAGGCGGGGCCGGATGGCCTGCTCGTCGGCTACACCGCCCCGGACGGCTCTTCGAGTCGATGGAGCATCTGAGTCCCCTCAGATCAGAACGCAGGAAGTCGGTCGAGCCGACTTTCTGCGCCACCCGCCCTTCCTCCGCGCCGCCTCGCGTTCGCCCGCGCGAGGCGACGCCACCCCGACGAGGACGTAAAGGCCATGCGGTTCGCACCCCTCGTCGCAGGCGCAAGGCGAGCGGTTCCGGCGGCCCCTTTGCTCCTCGCAAAGGGGCCGCCGGTCAGTAGCGGGTGCCGCGCTGGATACTGGTCGGCGCTACAGGGTGATCGACGTCTTCGGCCAGGGAAACGCGATCACCCGGCAGTCCGGCCGGCGGCCACCAGCTTGGCCTACCGGCCAGTACGCACACCACCCAGCCCTCCCCTGTGGGCCCGTCGGCCAAAAACCGACCGATAAGGTGTTAATCCAACATTCATCCATGCCGCATAGCCTCCGGGGGCTAGCCTCATGCTGAACGCCATCGTCCGACCGGGAGGCGAAACCCCCGTGCAAGGCACTGTGACCACACCTGGCGGCTCCGCGGTGGCCGGCGGGCCGGGCGAGGCCTTCCTCCTCGTCGTCGACGACGAGCCCAACATCCGCGAGCTGCTCGCCGCCTCCCTGCGGTTCTCCGGCTTCCGGGTCGCCTCCGCCGCGACCGGCACCGAGGCCCTGCGCCTCATCGCCGACGAGCGCCCCGACCTCGTGGTCCTCGACGTCATGCTCCCCGACCTCGACGGCTTCACCGTCGTCGAGAAGCTGCGCGAGCAGACCAGCCGCGGCCAGATCGCCGGCCCCGCCCACGGCCACCCCGGCGACCACCTCCCGGTGCTCTTCCTCACCGCCAAGGACGGCGTGGGCGACAAGGTCCAGGGCCTCGCCGCGGGCGGCGACGACTACGTCACCAAGCCGTTCAGCCTCGAAGAGCTGATCGCCCGGATCCGCGCCATCCTGCGCCGGGCCGGCGGCCCCGCCGAGGACGGCCGGCTGATCGTCGCCGACCTCAGCCTCGACCCCGTCGCCCACGAGGTCACCCGCGGCGGCGTCCCGGTCTCGCTCTCCCCGACCGAGTTCAAGCTGCTGCACTACCTGATGGCCAACGTCGGCCGGGTCGTCTCCAAGGCCCAGATCCTCGACCACGTGTGGGCCTACGACTTCGGCGGCGACCTCTCCATCGTCGAGTCCTACATCTCCTACCTGCGCCGCAAGCTCGACTCCGGCCCCGCCCACGGCCCCAAGCTGATCCACACGGTGCGCGGCATCGGCTACGCGCTGCGCCGTCCCCCGCAGAGCTGACCCGCCCCGCCCGTGTTCACCGGCTTCACCTCCCGACTCTCGCTGCGCGCCCGGCTGCTCGTGCTCGCGCTCGCCCTCGTCACCACCGGGCTCGTGGTCAGCGACACCATCGTGCTCGGCACCGTCCGGGTGCAGCTCGTCGAGCAGATCGACCAGCAGCTCCAGCGCTTCGGGCTGCCGCTGTCCCACCGGCCGCCGGGCAAGCTCAGCCCGCCCGACGCCGGAGGGCGGCCCGTCGTCCCCGGGCGGCGCGGGCAGTCCATGCTGCCCAGCCAGTACCTGGTGCAGTACCTCACCTCCGACGGCAAGGTGCAGGGCGTCCTGCGCCAGCCCGTCTCCGACAGCGACCCGGCGCCCCAGCTCGCCGGCCTCGACCCGGCCGCCACCGCCCCCGACGTCCCCTTCGACCTGCCCGACCAGCGCGGCCACCGCTCCTGGCGGGTGCTCGTCCTGCCGCTCCAGTCGGCCAAGACGCCCGCCGCCGGGGCGGGCACCAGCGCCTACGCCTCGCCGCTCGCCACCCCCACCTACCTGATGGTGGCCGTCTCCCGCGAGGACATCGACGCGACCATCGGCAAGCTCCGCACCTCCTTCCTCGCCATCGGCGGCGCCGTCATCGTCCTCATCGCCGCCCTCGGCTTCTTCGCCGTCCGCACCGGACTGCGGCCGCTGCGCCGCATCGAGGCCGGCGCCGCCCGGATCGCCGCCGGCGAACTCTCCCACCGGATGCCCGGACCCTCGCCGCGCACCGAGGTCGGACGGCTGTCCATCGCGCTCAACGGGATGCTCACCCAGATCGAGGCCGCGTTCGCCGCGCGCGCCGAATCCGAGGCCCGGATGCGGCGGTTCATCGCCGACGCCTCGCACGAGCTCCGCACCCCGCTGGCCGGCATCCGCGGCTTCACCGAGCTGTACCGGATGGGCGCGCTGCCCACCGAGGAGGACGTCCGCCGGACCATGACCCGGATCGAGAGCGAGGCCGTGCGGATGGGCGCCCTCGTCGAGGACCTGCTGGTGCTCGCCCGGCTCGACGAGGAGCGCCCGCTCGACCTCGCCCCGATGGACCTGCGCACCCTCGCAGCCGACGCCCTGCACGACCTCACCGCCCTCGACCCGACCCGCCCGGTAGCCCTCACCGGCCCGGCCGGCACGGGCGCCCCCGCAGCGGCGCCCGTCCTCGGCGACGAGGCGAGGCTGCGCCAGGTCGTCACCAACCTGGTCGGCAACGCCGTCAAGCACACCCCGCCCGGCACCCCCGTCCGGATAGGCGTCGGCGGCGGACCGGACGGCGTCTGCCTCCTGGAGGTCGCCGACGCCGGCCCCGGCCTCACCGAGGAGCAGGCCATCCAGGTCTTCGACCGCTTCTACCGCGTCGACGCCTCCCGCAGCCGCCACGACGGCGGCGGCGCCGGCCTCGGCCTCGCCATCGCCACCGCCCTCACCCGCGCCCACGGCGGCACCCTCACCCTCGAAACCGCCCCCGGCGCCGGCGCCACCTTCCGCGTCGAACTCCCCACGACCGCAGCCTCCTGAGCTCGATCGGGTGAATACGAGCCGATCACCCGATCGGCTCCTCGGTCCTGTGCGAGCGTTCAGCCGTTGCTTGTGCGGTCCCGCGCAGGCTGATCAGACTGGACGGGAAAGAGGTGTCTCAATGAGCATCCAGTTGGACACCGACGGGGACGGCCGGGTCACGCTCGACGAGTTCCTACGCGGCTTCACCGCCTTCTTCACCGCCCGCGCCGCCTCCACCCCGGGCGCCCAGCTCCTCGGCCGGCCATAGGGCCGGCCGCCGGGCGAACCCGCCGGTTGGGCACGGGAGTCCGGCGCTACTGCCTGAGGGCGGCGACCGTGTCGGCGACCAGGGCGCGGGCCGCGATGACGCTCTCGGTCAGGGCCTTCGGGCCGGCGCCGACCTCCGTGAGGAGAGCGGTGGCGCGGGCGGCGAACCAGGGCGGGGTGGCGGCGAGGGCGCCCTTCTCGTTGAGGCACCAGCGCCGGGCGTCGGCGTGCAGGGCCTGGACCAGGATGCCGACGGCGCGGGACAGGCAGAGCGAGACGTACAGGACGTCGGCCCGGGCGGCGCCCTTGGCGGCTCCGCCGACGAGGAACTCGGCCTCCCACACGCTCCCCACGAGCGCCGTCCGCAGCGGCTCGGGGTAGGCCGCCAACTCGGCCTGCAGGCCGGAGAGTTCGCCGGAAGGGTCGGCGAGGATCCGGCCGAGCGCCAACTCCCCCGCGTAGCAGGGCGACCAGAAGCCGAGCGGGTGCCCGGCCTGGACGCCCACCTCGTACCGGCCTTCCCGGCAGTCGACCCAGACCCGCTCGACGCGGTCGAGGTCGCGCAGGATCCAGTCGACCGCGACGCCGTCCACGGTGAGCCACGCGCCGCCGTTGACCCAGGGGCCCCAGTCGCCCGGCCCGGCGACCTCGACGTCCGGGCCGGCCAGGGACCGCAGCGCGGCGAGGTCGAGCGGCCCGCGGTAGTAGACGCCGAGGTCCCAGTCGGACTCGGGCCGGTGTTCGCCGCGGGCCCGGCTCCCGCCGAGGGCCACCCCGACGACACCCGGCACGCCCACCAGCCGCTCGGCCATCGCCGCGATGATCTCCCGCATGCGGACGAGTCTGGCACGGGGGGAACCTCCGGCACAGGGAATTCCGATGGTGCTCGGAGCGGTCCCGGCCCGGGATCGCCGGTCCACTCCTGTCAACCCCCACCCCACCTGCGGTTCCGCCGTAAGCATGGTGGATACTGTGCTTGTGAACGTGTTCACGTTCACAAGCGGACAAGCCCGCGTTCGTTGCGGCGGTCTCCGGCGGCAGGTGAATCCTGTCCGGAGCGCGCTTCGAAGGGGCGGGTTGGAGAGAGGGCGACGTGGAACTGGCAATCGCTCACGAGACCATCGCACGATGGCAATTCGGCATCACCACCGTCTACCACTTCCTCTTCGTCCCGCTCACCATCAGCCTGGCCGCCGTCGTGGCCGGGCTGGAGACCGCCTGGGTGCGGACGAACAAGGAGAAGTACTTCCACGCCACGAAGTTCTGGGGGAAGCTCTTCCTGATCAACATCGCGATGGGCGTGGTCACCGGCATCGTCCAGGAGTTCCAGTTCGGCATGAACTGGTCGGACTACTCCCGGTTCGTGGGTGATGTCTTCGGGGCCCCGCTCGCGATGGAAGCGCTGATCGCCTTCTTCTTCGAGTCCACCTTCATCGGCCTGTGGATCTTCGGCTGGGACAAGCTGCCGAAGAAGATCCACTGCGCCTGCATGTGGATGGTCGCCCTCGGCACCGTGCTCTCCGCCTACTTCATCCTCGCCGCCAACTCCTGGATGCAGCACCCGGTCGGCTACGCGATCGACCCGGCCACCGGCAAGGCGCAGCTCACCGACATCACCAAGGTGCTGTTCCAGAACACCACCCTCACCGTCGTCGCGCACACCCTGACCGCCGCCTTCCTCACCGGCGCGGCCTTCATGGTCGGCATCGCCTCCTTCCACCTGTGGAAGGCCAAGCGCCGCCCGGAGACCGCCGATCCGAAGCGGACCGCCGTGATGCGCACCTCGCTGCGGCTCGGCCTGGTGCTGGCCGTGGTCTTCGGCCTGGGCACCGCGATCAGCGGCGACTCGCTGGGCAAGGTGATGTTCGAGCAGCAGCCGATGAAGATGGCCGCCGCCGAGGCCCTGTGGGACACCCGGTCGCCGGCGCCGTTCTCGGTCTTCGCGATCGGTGACGTCAGCAAGGGCCACAACTCGGTCGAGCTGGAGATCCCCGGGATACTCTCCTTCCTCGCCCACAGCGACTTCAGCTCCTCCGTGCCCGGCATCAACGACACCGCCGCGGCCGAGGCCGCCAAGTACGGCGGCGATCCGAAGGACTACATCCCGAGCATCTTCATGACCTTCTGGGGCTTCCGCCTCATGATCGGCTTCGGGATGACCTCCTTCGTGGCCGGCCTGATCGGGCTCTGGACCACCCGGAAGAAGCTCTTCCTGCACCCCGGGTTCCGCACCGGCGACACCGAGGTCCCGCGGCTGATGCTCACCCCGAAGCGCGAGCTGAGCCCGCTGCTCACCAAGTGGAGCTGGAGGATCGGCATCCTGACCATGGGCTTCCCGCTGATCGCCAACAGCTTCGGCTGGATCTTCACCGAGATGGGCCGCCAGCCCTGGGCCGTCTTCGGCCTGATGACCACGGCCAGTGCCGTCTCCCCCAGCGTGGGCGTCGGCACCCAGATCGGGGCCCTCGTCACCTTCACCCTGCTGTACGCGGTCCTCGCCGTCATCGAGGTCCGGCTGCTGGTCACGTACGCCAAGGCCGGCCCGGTGGTGAGCGAGCGGCCGCCGGCCAAGGACCCGTCCCTGCGCGGCCCGTCCCCGGACGAGGACGCCGACAAGCCGCTCGCGTTCGCCTACTGAGCACCACAGGGGATCTGACATGCAACTCCACGACGTCTGGTTCGTCCTGATAGCGGTCCTGTGGATCGGCTACTTCTTCCTGGAGGGCTTCGACTTCGGGATCGGCGTGCTCACCAAGGCGCTCGCCCGCAACACCGCCGAGCGGCGGGTGCTGATCAACACGATCGGCCCGGTCTGGGACGGCAACGAGGTCTGGCTGCTGACCGCCGGCGGCGCGACCTTCGCGGCCTTCCCCGACTGGTACGCGACGCTGTTCAGCGGCTTCTACATCCCGCTGCTGGCCATCCTGGTCTGCCTGATCGTGCGCGGCGTGGCCTTCGAGTACCGGGCCAAGCGCGACGGCGAACGCTGGCAGCGGAACTGGGAGGGGGCCATCTTCTGGACCTCGCTGATCCCGGCCTTCCTGTGGGGCGTGGCCTTCGCCAACATCGTGCGCGGCGTGGCCATCGACGCGCAGAAGAACTACGCCGGCACCTTCTGGGACCTGCTGAGCCCCTACGCGCTCCTCGGCGGCCTGGTGACGCTCAGCCTGTTCACCTTCCACGGCGCGGTGTTCGCGGCGCTCAAGACGGCCGGCGGGATCCGGGAGCGGGCACGCGTCGCCGCGCTCCGGGCCGGCGTGGTGACGGCCGCGCTCGCGGCGGCCTTCCTGATCTGGACGCAGGCCGACAGCGGCAACGGCCGGAGCCTGGTCGCGCTGCTCGTCGCCGTGGCGGCCCTCGTCGCCGCCCTGGTCGCCAACCAACTCGGCCGCGAGGGATGGGCGTTCGTCCTCTCCGGAGTGACCATCGTGGCCGCGGTGGCGATGCTCTTCCTGGCGCTCTTCCCGAACGTCATGCCGTCGACGCTGCACCCCGAGTGGAGCCTGACCGTCACCAACGCGGCGTCGTCGCCGTACACGCTGAAGCTGATGACCATCGTCGCGGCCGTGTTCACCCCGCTCGTGCTGCTCTACCAGGGCTGGACGTACTGGGTGTTCCGCAAGCGCATCGGCGTCCAGCACATCCCGGCCGGTCACTGACGTGCGCCCGGTCGACCCCCGGCTCCTCGGGTACGCCCGCACCACCCGTGCCTTCCTCGCCGGATCCGTGCTCCTCGGCGGGGCGGGCGCGGTCCTGGTGGTGGCCCAGGCGAGCCTGCTCGCCGAGATCGTCGTCTGCGGCTTCCAGCGGCAGGCGACCCCCGGCGAACTCGCCACCCCGCTGGTGCTGCTGGCCCTGACCGCGGTCGGGCGCGGGCTGGTCGGCTGGCTCACCGAACTCACCGCGCACCGGTCCGTCGCCCGGGTGAAGTCCACCCTGCGGCGCCGGCTGCTCGACCACGCCACCGCGCTCGGCCCGGCCTACCTGGCGGGCCGGCGCACCGGCGAGCTCACCACCCTCGCCACCCGCGGCATCGACGCGCTCGACGACTACTTCGCCCGCTACCTCCCGCAGTTGGCGCTCGCCGTGGCCGTGCCGGTGATCGTGCTGCTGCGGATCGCCGGGGCCGACTTCACCTCGGCCGCGATCATCGCCGCGACGCTGCCGCTGATCCCGCTGTTCATGGTGCTGATCGGGATGGCCACCCAGTCCCGGATGGACCGGCAGTGGGACACCCTCGCCCGGCTCTCGCACCACTTCCTCGACGTGGTGGCCGGCCTGCCCACCCTCAAGGTGTTCAACCGGGCCCGGGCCCAGGCCGCCACGATCGCCCGGATCACCGCCGACTACCGCCGGGCCACCCTGCGCACGCTGCGGATCGCCTTCGTCTCCTCGTTCGCGCTGGAACTGCTCTCCACGCTGTCGGTCGCGCTGGTCGCGGTCTCCATCGGCTTCCGGCTGGTGGACGGCACGCTCGACCTGGAGACCGGGCTGCTGATCCTCATCCTCGCCCCCGAGGTGTACGTCCCGATCCGCCAGGTCGGCGCGCTCTACCACTCCAGCGTGGAGGGGCTGACGGCGGCGGACGAGATCTTCGAGGTATTGGAGACCCCGCTGCCCGCTGCCGGGGTCGTCGAGGCGCCCGCGCTCGCGGGGGCCGTCGTGGAGCTGGACGGCCTGGTCGTCCGGCACCCCGGGCGGACGGAGCCCGCCCTGGACGGCGCCGCGCTGACGCTCCGTCCGGGCGCCACCGTCGCCCTCACCGGACCGAGCGGGGCCGGCAAGTCCACCCTGCTGTCCGTCCTGCTCGGCCTCACCGCGCCGGCCGCCGGCACCGTCCGGATCACCGCCGCGGACGGGCGGACGTACGACCTGGCCGAGCTGGACCCGGACACCTGGCGGCGGCAGATCGCCTGGGTGCCGCAGCACCCGCACCTGTTCGCCGGGACGGTCGCCGAGAACCTGCGGCTCCACCGGCCGGAGGCGAGCGACGACGAGCTGTGGACGGCGCTGCGGTCCGCGCACGCGCTCGACTTCGTGACGGCCCTGGACGCCGTGCTCGGCGAGGACGGCGCCGGGCTCTCCGCCGGACAGCGCCAGCGGATCGCGCTCGCCCGGGTGCTGCTCGCCGACGACCGCCCGCTGGTGCTGCTCGACGAGCCGACCGCCAACCTGGACGGTGCCTCCGAGGCCGCCGTCGTCGATGCCGTCCGGGCACTCGCCGAGGACCCGGCGCGGACGGTGCTGGTGGTCGCCCACCGGCCCGCGCTGCTGGCCGTCGCGGACGAGCGGGTGCGGCTGGAAGGTGCCCCCGTTCCGGTGGCCGCCGCCGTCGAGCCCCTGGCCCACAGCGGGCGGCCCGTCGCCGCGACCGTGGTCGAGGACGAGCCCGCGGCGGACGCCACCGCGCCCAGGCTCGCGCTGTCGATCCTGCTCGGCGCGCTCGCCCTCGGCTGCGCCGTCGCCCTCATGGCCACCTCGGGCTACCTCATCTCGTACGCCTCCGAGATGCCGCCGGTGCTCTACCTGATGATGGCCGTCACCTCCGTCCGCGCGTTCGGCATCGGCCGCAGCGTCTTCCGGTACGCCGAACGGCTGGTCTCGCACGACGCCGTGCTGCGCACCCTCGGCACCCTGCGCGCCGCCGTCCACCGCCGGCTCACCGCGCTCGCCCCGGCCGGGCTGCCCGCGTTCCGGCGCGGCGACCTGCTCTCCCGGCTGGTCGCCGACGTCGACGCGATCCAGGACCACTACCTGCGCTGGCGGCTGCCCGCCGCCGTCGCCGCCGTCGTGTCGCTCGCCGCGGCCGTCGCGATGGGCGCCTTCCTGCCCGCCGCCGGCGTCGTGCTCGGCGTCGGCCTGCTGCTCGCGGGCGCGGTCGTGCCCGCGCTGGCCGCCCGCTGGTCGGCCGGTGCCGAGCGGCGGCAGGCCCCGGCGCGCGGGCGGCTCACCACCGCCGTCGTCGACGCCTTCTCCGGCACCGCCGAGCTCACCGTCGCGGGCGCGCTGCCCGGCCGGCTCGCCGCCGTCCGCGCCGCCGACGCCGCGCTGACCCGGCTGGCCGCCCGCTCGGCCGCCACCACGGCGCTCGGCACCGGGCTGATCACGCTGCTCGCCGGGCTGACGGTGGCGGGAGCGGCGGCCGTCGGCCTCCAAGGGGTGCGCGGCGGGGCGCTGGCGCCGGTCTGCCTGGCCGTGGTCGTGCTCACCCCGCTGGCCGCGTTCGAGGCCGTCACCGGGATGCCGCTCGCCGTCCAGGCCCGCCAGCGCGGCCGGGCCGCGCTGGCCCGGCTGCACGAGGTGCTGGAGGCCGAGCCCCCGGTCGTCGAGCCCGCGGAGCCGGCGGCGCTGCCCGAGCAGCCGCTGCCGGTCGCGGTGCGCGGCCTGGCCGTCCGGTACCCCGGGCAGGCCGCGAACGCGCTGACCGGGGTGGACCTCGACCTCGCCCCCGGGCGCCGGATCGCCGTCGTCGGCCCGTCCGGCTCCGGCAAGACCACGCTCGCCCAGGCGCTGCTGCGCTTCCTGGAACCGAGCGCGGGCGGCGTCACCTTCGCCGCCGGCCGTCCACAGGCTGTGGACAGCCGGGCGCTCGCCGGGGACGACGTCCGCCGGGTGATCGGCCTCTGCGCGCAGGACGCCCACGTCTTCGACAGCTCGCTCCGGGAGAACCTGCGCCTCGCCCGGCCGGGCGCGAGCGAGGACGAACTGCGCGCCGCCCTGGCCGCCGCCCGCCTGCTCGACTGGACGGACGGCCTCCCGGACGGCCTCGACACCATGGTCGGCGAGCACGGCGCCCGCCTCTCCGGCGGCCAGCGCCAGCGCCTCGCGCTCGCCCGGGCGCTGCTCGCCGACTTCCCGGTGCTCGTCCTCGACGAGCCCGCCGAACACCTCGACCTGCCCACCGCCGACGCGCTCACCGCCGACCTGCTCGCCGCCACCGCGGGCCGCACCACCGTCCTGATCACCCATCGGCTGGCCGGGCTGGACGACGACACGGTCGACGAGGTGCTCGTGCTGGACGGCGGCCGCGTGGCCGAGCGGGGCCGCTGGTCGGAGCTGCTCGCGGACGGGGACGGGCGGCTGCACGCGATGTGGCGGCGGGAGAAGGAGGCGGACGGGCTGGTGGCGGCCCGGTAGCCGGTTGCCGCGAGCACCGCCCTCAGCCGCGCCATCCTTCGGATGAAGACCGTACGAGCCGGTGGTGGACCGGTGAAAGCTGAACGAGGGAGAACTTCTTGGCCAACACGGCACGTTGTGTACGTCCGCCCCTTCCGGCGTGTCCGTGTGCACACATAGCTTTGCTCCCGTCCCGGAGGGGAACCGGACGGGGGGAGCAGTGGACGCGTCGAGCCGCGGTCACGCCGCAACAGGAACACCGAGTCGAGGGGGGTTCCGCGCCGAGCGGGCGCCGGACGGGCGCTACCGCTGGCAACTCAAGGCGCCGAACGGGCGGGTGGTCGCCGTCACCCCGGCCGCGTTCGAGACGGCCGACGAGGCCGAGCGCGGCTTCGACGGGCTGCGTGCCGGTGCCGGGGAGTTGACCGCGCGCATCAGCCACGTCCGGGACGGCATCGGCTGGATCTGGGTCGTCCCCGGCTCCCGCAACCTCCCCGAGGTGCGCTCGAGCCGGGCGTACGAGCGGTACGCCACCTGCCAGAACGCGTTCCGCCGCTTCGTCGCGCTGCTCGCCGGGCAGCCCGCGCCCGAACTCCCGGAGCGGGCCGTGCCGTCGAGACGCCCCGACGGCCGCTGAGCGGCGCGGGCCGACCGGGCAGGCCCTCGGCAGCCCGCGCGACCGGCGCACCTCGGACTACGTCAACGGCAGCTTCGGCCGAGGCAGTTCCAGGATCCGTTCGAGCACCGCCGCGACGCCGTCCTGCTCGTTGCTCACGGTGTGCAGCGGCACCGACGCCAGCACCTGCGGGTGCGCGTTGGCGACGGCGTACGCGGTGCCGGCCCAGGCCAGCATCTCCAGGTCGTTCGGCATGTCGCCGAAGGCGACCACCTCGCTGCGGTCGATGCCGTGCTCGGCGCACCAGCGGGCCAGCGTGCTGGCCTTGGTGACGCCGGGCGCGCTGATCTCCAGCAGCGGGATCGGCGCGGAGCGGGTGATCTCGGCCAGGTGCCCGGCCGCCTCGCGGGCCTCGCCCAGCAGCTTGTCCGGGTCGAGGTCCGGGTGCTTGGCCAGCAGCTTGAACAGGCCGCGCACCGGCCCGTCGGTCCCCAGCAGCCGCTCCGCCGGGCCGATCGGGTGGTCCACGTGCTCGCCCCACATCGGCACCTCGTACCCGGGCTCGCGGGCGAACCCGGCCGGGTGCTCGAAGGCGAACGAGGTGCCGGGCAGCTTGGCGCGCAGGATCTCGACCACGGACAGCGCGGTCTCCTCCGGCAGCGGGAAGGCCTCCAGCAGTTCGCCGCGCCGCACGTCGACGATCGCGCCGCCGTTGGAGCAGATCGCCACCCCGTGCCCGCCGATGTGCGGGCTGACCTGCTGCATCCAGCGCGGCGGGCGCCCGGTGACGAACACCACCTGCACCCCGGCCGCCTCGGCCGCGGCGAGGGTGGCGGCGGTGCGGTCGGTGACGGTGCCGCCGCTGCACAGCAGGGTGCCGTCCAGGTCGGTGGCGATCAGGCGGGGGGTTCGGGGTTCGGTCACCGGTCCATCTTCGCCCATCCCCGCCCGTCTGCGGGCTCCGGGCCCGTGCGGCCCGTCCTTCGACCCCCGTCGCCCTTCTTTCGGCCCCCGAAGCGCCGTTTCCGGCCGATTCGCCCGGGGCGTGGGTGTCCGGCGTCCGCCCTCCGGGCAGGACCCGCCATGGCCGACCAGACGGCCACCCCGTCGGCAGGAAGAGCCATGCCCACTCGCCAGCTTCGCGACGAGCCTCTCCCGACCGTCCCTCCCGCCGCCCGCGCCGCCCCGCGCGAGCCCGTCCTCCTCGGCGACGTGCTGTTCCACGCCCTCGCCGAGATCGCCCGCCGGGGAGCCCCGGACGGGCCCGCCGCGCCGCAGCCGAAGCTCCCCGCCCAGCGCACCCGTCCGCACCCGTGATTCCGGCCCCTGACCTCAGCCGAGCTGGGCGAGGCCCTCGGCGGCGATCTCCTCGAAGACCGCGAGGTCGCTCTCGAAGACCGAGTCCGGCACCGGCCAGTGGATCACCAGCTCGGTGATGCCCAGCTCCTTGTACGTCCCGGCCCAGTCGACGAAGGCGCCCACCGACTCCAGCGGCTTCTCCGCCGTCGAGCCCTGGAGCAGCACCTTCTCCAGCGTCGCGACGTCCCGGCCGGTGGCCTCGCAGGCCGCGGTGAGCTTCGCGAGCTGCCGGGCGATCACTTCGGGCGCCTGCTCCACCGGCACGTCCGCCGGGCCGCGCGGGTCGCCGTAGGTGACCCAGCCCTGCCCGTGCTCGGCGGCCAGCCTCAGCCCGCGCGGGCCGGTCGCCGCCACGTAGAAGGGGACGCGCGGGGTCTGCACGCAGCCGGGGACGTTCCGCGCCTCGACGGCCGAGTAGTACGTGCCGGTCTCGGTCGTGGCGTCCTGGCGCAGCAGCTTGTCCAGCAGCGGCAGGAACTCGCCGAAGCGGTCGGCCCGCTCCTTCGGCGACCACGCCTCCTGGCCCATCGCGGTCGCGTCGAACCCGACCCCGCCGGCGCCGATGCCCAGCGTCAGCCGCCCGCCGGACACGTCGTCCAGCGTGACCAGTTCCTTCGCCAGCGTCACCGGGTGCCGGAAGTTCGGCGAGGTGACGAGCGTGCCGAGGCGCAGGCGCTCGGTGGCCGTCGCGGCCGCGGTCAGGGTCGGGACGGACCCGAACCACGGCTCGTCCCGGAACGACCGCCAGGACAGGTGGTCGTACGTGTACGCGGCGTGGAACCCGAGTTCCTCGGCCCGCCGCCAGATCTTCTGCCCCTCTCCCCACCGGTGGATGGGGAGGATCACGGTGCTCAGTCGCATGGCCTCGACCCTACGCGTACGGTCCGGCCGGCGGGGCGTCGATCGGCTGCGGCAGCGGCACTCGACCGCCGGAGGTTCCCGCGGGTCGCGGCAGCGCGAGACCCGTCCGGCCCGGCAGACAGACAGAAACAAACAATTCTGAAGTATGTGCGGCCCCGGCATGCGCACATTCGCCAGTCGGCGTTCAGGTGCAGACAATTCGAGTCACCTCGATTGTGCATTCGGTCGGCTCGACTACAGTGCGATTCCCGAGCCGGACCTTCGTGGATGCCGGCGGCGGATGTTCAGGCGGAACGCGGCTGATTGCAGGGGCATGCCAGGAATTGTCACACCGATGTGCCGGGGGATATCCGACACCGATGCACTCGGGCCCATTTCCGCTCAGCCGCTGCGCGAACAGGGGGTCGGACGTGAATGAGATCGGTTCCGCGGTGGTGCTGTCGCAGCTCGCGACCACTCGACCGGGCAGCGCGAGTCAGGAGTTCGCCCGGATGCTGACCGGTGCCTCTCGCGACCGGTTCTCCGGGACCCTCCTCGTCGCCGGGGATCCGGGCGGCTCCTTCCACCTCCAGCGCGGTGCCATCGTCGAGGTGGCCTCACCCGGCGCCCCCGGTGTCGACACGCTCCTCCTGCGCTCGGGCCGGGCCGGTGGGGACCGGGCGCAGGCGGTCCGGTCCGGGGCGGCCGGGAGCGGTGCGGGAGCCCGGCCGGCCGCCCCGGAACCGGTCGGCGCCGCGGAGTTGCAGCTGATCCGTGTGATGGCGGCGCTGGACGCGGCCCTGGCCATGGGAATCGGCCGTATCGACGGATTCACCATCGACCGAGACGTCCCGGTTCACCGGCCGGCCGCACCGGAGGGAATCGAAGCGGAATGGTTGCTTCGAGAGGCCGAGCGGAGAATCAGGGCGCTCAATTCACTGGGACTTTCGATCTCCCCTTTCCATGACCGGCTGGCCCGGAAGAACGCCGGCACCGCACTGCTGAGCGGTTCGGTCGCCGGTGAGCGGCGGGAGATCCTGTTACGGGCCAACAGCCGGAACACGTCGCGGGACATCGCCTTCCTGCTCGGGCGAAGCCTCTACGCCATCACCGTGGAAGTCCTGCGCATGCTGGGCGAAGGCATCGTCGAGGCGGTGTTCCTGTCCGAGAACGGCCCGGGCCGGCCGCCGGTGCCGACGGGCGACCGGACGCCGGCGACGACGGAAGCCGCCGCCTGCCCGGTCGGCGGCGCGGTCCAACTGCCCCGCCGCCGACCGGGCGCGAGCGGCATCAACGAGGTTCTTCCGCTGCGGCCGGTGGCCGGTCGCTGGCGGCCTCCGCCCGCGCTCGTCGCGAAGTACCGGGCCGCCGAGGGGCACTCATGAGAGCCCCACCTCGCTTCCGGCGCAGGTGGGAGCCGGTTCGAGCAATGCGGCTCGGGTCGATGTCAAGGCGCACGTGACAGGAGAACTGTGACTACCAGGGACGACCAGCTGGTTGCCGAGATGCAGGTGCTACGCGACCGGGTCATCGGCGTCACCGACATCGTGGTGGCTTCGGCCGACGGCCTGCTGATCACGGCCGAGACCGACGAGACCGCGAGTGCGGAGGGCCTGGCCGCTCTCACCGCGGCGGCCCTCAGCATCGCCCGCCGTGTCGGCAGCGTCACGAGCAAGGGCGTGCTCCACCACACCGTGACGCGGTTCACCGACGGCTACCTGGTCGCCCAGGCGATCGGCGAGATGGCACTGATCGGGGTCCTCGGCGACTCCGGCATGGATGTGAAACGGCTTCACATCGAGGCGCAGGTGTCCGCGGAGCGGATCGGCACCCTGCTCACCTCGGGAAGCACGGCGGATCCGGGCGACTGACCCGGGCGCGAGTCGAAGGCATCGGCTCGAAGGAACGCGGCCGATGTCCGTACGGGCTGGGCCCGGTACCGGCCCAGCACAGGGACGACACTGAAGAAGGAGAAGGATGAGCGTGCCAGAAGTCCACGGCTCTCAGAGCATGACCGAACGGGTTGCGAGCCTGGTCAAGGGGCTGCGTGCCGAGGTGCCGGACTGCGTGGCCGCGGGGGTCATCGACATGTCCACCGGCATGCTCCTGTCGGTGGAGACCGTCGACTCGCACCCCCCGGAGGTCCTCGACATGCTGGCGGCGGCCACCCTCGACCTGTTCCAGGGCCGCAACGTGGTCATGATCGAGGGCATCTTCAAGGAGCGGCGCGGTGTGGTGAGCGACCGGCACTACTTCCAGGAGATCCTCGTCAACAGCGACAACCTGGCCCACCTCTTCCTGCGGGTCGACAGCACCGACGAGGTCGTCGCCGTGGTCGTCTGCCGCAAGTCGGTGAACGTGGGCATGCTGTTCGCCCAGGCCCGGAGGGTGCTGAAGGACCACGGGCGGCTGTGAAGCCCCCCGCGGCAGGCTCGTGGACCGGCGGGCGGCCCGCCGGTCCACCACCGCCCCGTCGCACCCCGCACGAACCGCGACGGGTGGACGAGGCTTGGCCGAGCGCGTGGACCGACGCCGGGAGGCGCTAGTCTGTCCGCCGCACGAATGCCTGATCATGTATCACACGGGGGTTAGTCGTCATGTCCGTCTCCAAGAAGCTGCTCGCCACCGCCCTGGTCGCCACGGCCGCGTTCGGCCTGGCCGCCTGCGGCCCTGACAACTCGTCCGACCAGGCCGGCGGCGGCTCCAGCACGGCCGCCACCGCCGCGCCCACGGGTGCCGCCTCGCCGACCGGTAAGCCCGCGCCGACCGGGAAAGCCACCGGCAAGCCGTCCGGCGGTGCCACCGGCGGCGGTCCGGAGGGCTTCTGCACCTCCGACCCGCTGCCGGCCGGGCAGAAGTGGATCATCCCGGTGAAGGGCACCAGCGGGACCACCCTGGTCTACAAGGACACCAAGGACGCCTGCGGGGTCGACGACGTCGCCCTCGAACCGACCGGGCCCGACAAGACCGCGCAGTTCGCCCCCACCTTCAAGGCCCAGCTGCGGTCGGTGGTGAAGCCGCCGATGGACGCCAACGCGGAGACCCTCGCCAAGCACGTCAACGAGTGCATCGCGACGCCGCGCAGCGACAAGGGCGTCTACCCCTGCCAGGACAACGTCTTCAAGGCGACGCTCGACGCCTCCGGCAAGGTCACCGAGATGTGGGAGCAGGCGGTTTCCTGAAGTCGCATCCGCCCGCGCCGGTGCGCGGGTGAAGGAGGGTCAGCGGGGCGGATCGGCGGTCGACGCCGGTCCGCCCGTTGCGTTTGCATCACGACGTGTCCGATTCATCGGACATTGCGGGGAAGTGCGGCGGTTGATTTTGTTGGCAGAACTCTCACCGGGCTCTCATAATTCCTGCCGAGACGCGTGCCGGACGGTCCGGAGAGCCGCAGGGGGGCGGTGTGCGAGGGGCCCGCGCGCGACATTCCACGTTTCCCTGGGGGAGTTCCTTGTCCGCGCCCGAAAACGAGCACCCCGCCGAGCAGCCGGTAGTTGCTCAACCAGCCTTTCCCGATGCCGGGTTGACCGCCGAGACCGTCGAGACCGCCGAGGCGGCCGCTGCCGCTCCGCCGGTGGCTCCCGCGCGCCGGCTGCCGCGTGCCGTCGGCATCGCGCTCGCCACCGCCGGGCTGCTCGCCGTCACGGCGACCAGTGCCGCGGTGACCGTCGCCGTCGGCAAGCCGGACGCCCGCCCGGTCGCCGCCGCGCCCGCGCCTACGGCCGCCGCGTCGGCCTCCGCGAGCGCGAGCCCGACGCCCACCGCCCTGCCGGTCCCGACGCCGACCGCCGTCCCGACCACGCCCAAGCCGGCCAGCACCGTCAAGGGCACCGTCAGCGGCGGCAAGCACGAGGGCGACCTGCGCTACTTCCTGCTCCCGATCCCCGACGGCGGCGAGTCGTACGGGCCCGCGGACGGGATGAAGATGACCGACGACGACGTCGCCACGCTGTTCGGCAAGCAGGACGGCATCATGGACATCCTCGGCTCGTACGGGTACAAGGAGGGCGCCTCCCGGATGTACCGCACGGCCGACGGCAGGGTCGAAGTCACCGTCACCCTCCTGCACTTCGGCTCCACCGCGATGGCGAGCGAGTTCGTCAAGGGCTACACCGTCAAGTCGCAGGACCCGATCGACATCGACGGCGACCCGAGCGCCCACGGCTACGTCCACAAGCCCAAGCAGCAGGCCTACACCGGCTCGATGACCGGCATCTCCAGCCAGGGCGACGTCCAGTACACGATCGACGTCGAGGTGAAGGGGACGCCGGACAAGGCGCTGCTCAGCGAGCTGATGAAGCGGCAGCGCGAGTGGCTCGCCTCCGGCGGCTGAGGCCGCACCGCCGTCCGCCCGCCGCCGTCACCCTTCCTTCCTCTGGAGCCACTTCGTGACCACCGAACCCGTGGAGCCGTCGCCCGGCGACGTCCCTCCGCAGCCCGCCGCGCCCGCGGCACCGCCCGCGCCCGCGGCACCGCCCGCCCCCGTGGCGCCGCCCGTGCCGCCCGTCGCTGCGCTGCCCGTCGCCGGGCCGCTCGCGGCCGAGCCCGGCCTGCCGTCCGTCGGGCCCGACGTGCTGGCCACCTGGCCCGACCTGCCGGCCGTCGAGCTCGCACCCCGCACCCCGCGCCGTCCCCGGCCGGTGCTGCTGGCCGTGTGCGGGCTGCTGCTGGGCGTCCTCGGTGGCGGCAGCGTGGGCTACGCCATCCAGGCCCAGCGCCCGCCGACGCCGCTGCCGCCGCTCCAGGTCGCGCGGCCGTCCTACCCCGCCGCGACGGTCGACCCGAGCGCCTTCGCCGCCGAGCAGCCCCGGCCGCTCGCCATCGACGGCGACCTGCGCAAGCTCCTGGTCACCGCGCCGGAGGGCAGCAAGCCCTGGGGCGACAGCCCGGACAAGCCGTCCTGGGTGTCGGTCGGCGACCTCGCCGAGCACGCCGGCGACGCGGTCCGCCGGTTCAAGGACCTGAACTCGCGCGGCTTCCGGCGCGCGGTGGAGGTCGACTGGCAGAAGGACGACGTCAAGTACCGCGTGTCGCTGATCCAGTACGCGCCCGAGCACGCCTCCGAGGCGAAGTCGCGTGCCACCGTCTTCCGCTCGCAGCCCTTCGAGAAGGGTGCCAACGGCGGTTACGAGGTGCTCGACGAGCCCAGTTACTGGGCCGACAGCAAGGAGCCGTACTACTACGGCGAAGCCGTCGCCCAGCGCGGCACCGTCTTGATGGAGGTCGAGGTCTTCGGAGCGAAGCCGGTGACCTCGAACGCCCTGGAGGACCTCGCCAAGCAGCAGTGGGAGCGGCTGATATGAGCGACAGCACCGTGACCGGGGCCGAGACCCCCGAGCAGCCGCACACCACCCCCGCGCAGCCCGCGCCGGAGCAGCAGCCCGGACTCGACCGGTCGGCCGCCGAGCAGCCTGCCGTCGGGCAGCCTGCCGTCGAGCGGTTCACCCCTGAGCAGTTCGCGCCCGAGCAGTCGGCCCCCGCCGCCCCGCGTCCCCGCCCGGCCTCCGGCCGCCTGGTGCGCGCGGGCGCCGCGACGGTCGCCGCGGCGCTCGTCGGCGTGGTCATCGGCATCGGCATCATCAAGACGCAGTACGACGACCCGGCCCCGGTCGCCGCCGGCCCGTCCGCCGCGCCGGCGCCGACCGCGACCGCCACGCCGTTCGGCGCCAGGTCCAACGGCAACCACTTCGGTTCGCTGCGCGACCTGCTGCTGCCCGTCCCGGCCGGCTTCGAGCTCGGCCCGGACGAGGGCGGCTACGGCAACGACAACGAGCTCGGCGCCGAGCAGCTCAGCGCGGAACTGGACGAGGAGCTCCAGCAGATCCCCAAGGACAAGCGCGACAAGCTCCGCGCCTACTGGGAGGGCCTGCACGTCAAGGCCACCGGCGTGCGGACGTACCGGTCCGACGGCGACGACCTGACGGTCGGCCTGAAGCTGCGCCAGTTCAACCAGCAGGAGGTGGAGAAGCTCAACGAGTACACGGCGGTCTTCAGCGACACCGGCCTGTTCCGGCTCGGCCCGGAGATCCCCGGACACACCGAGGCGCACTGTTACCTGATGCCGGCGCCGCCGTCCGCCCCGCTCGACTACCTGGAGTGCTCGGCCGCCGAGGGCGACCTCCTCGTGGTCATGAACGTCGAGGGCGTGGCCCCGCTGCCCAAGGACAAGATCGTCGCCCTCTTCACCGCGCAGCTCGACCGCCTCGCCCGCCCGGGAGCGTCCGTATGACCGACCACGTCACCCCGCAGGAATCCGCAGGGCAGGACCCCGAGGGCACCACCGCCCCCGCGCCTGCTCCGGCGACCCCGCCTGCTCCGCCGCTCTCGACGGTGGAGCTGCTGCCCGAGGCGCCGGGGACGCCGGAGACGCCGGAGACGCCCGAGGAGCTTGAGGCCCGCCTCGCCCGCCGTACCCGCCGCCGGAAGGCGGTGGTGCGCTGGGCCGCCGCCACCCTGGTGTGCGCGCTCGCCGGCACCGGGACGGCGATGGCCCTGACCGTCCCCGAGCGCACCGACATCCCCGGCCTGGCCACCAAGAGCGACGGCCGCTACACCTTCCCCGCGCTGGCGCTGCCGCCGCAGCCTGCGGGCAAGGGCGCGCCGGAGGGGAAGGACAAGACCCTCCACCGCGCTGACCTCCGTTACCTCCTGCTGCCCGCGCCCAAGGAGGCCGGCGGCTCGCTGGCGCCGGTCGTGTTCCCGAGCCCGACCGCGTCGCCCTCCGCCTCCGCCTCTGCTTCCGCGAGCCCGTCCGCGAGCGCCTCGGCGAGCCCGACGCCGTCCGGGGCGGCAGCCCCGTCCGCCTCCCCCGAATCCGGTCCCGCCGCGGCCGATTGGGCTCCGTGCGACGCGATCCTCGACGAGCAGCAGAACCCGGCCGTGCTGCGCGCGCTCCTGCTGCAGAACGCCTGCCGCGCCGCCGCCGTCCGGGAGTGGACGGCCTCCGACGGCACCCGTACGCAGATCCGGCTGCTGCGCTTCGGCTCCTTCTCCGAGTGCCACGACGTCTTCACCGACCTGCGCTCGAACGGCCTGCCGAAGGCCCTGCCCGGGGTGAAGCTCGGCTCGCACGGCGGCTGGGACGAGGTCCCGAACGTCGAGCCGGTGGTCAAGGAGTCCTCGGGGCCGGGCGACAAGGGCGACCCGACGGCCCGGCTGGCGTACCTCGAAGCGACCGACGTCCTCGCCGTCATCACGATGACCAACCCGAAGGGCATCCCGGTCGCGCCGTTCCGCCAGGTGGTCACCCTGCAGTCCGACGTGCTCGGATGACGTAGCGTCAACAATGGATCCGGGTCGGCCACTTCGCGTGTGGCCGGCCCGATTCCGTCCGCCCGACCCCTAGGGGAGCAGCCCGCCGACGTCATACCGCAGCATCATTCGCGGGTCGTCATTCCAGCGCATGGCCCGTACGGCGCAAGCCCGTTACGTTGGGCGCGTGTCCACTGCTGTCATCAAGACGGACGGCCTCACCAAGAGGTTCCCCCGGATCACCGCCCTCGACCGGCTCACCGTCGAGGTGCACCCGGGGGTCGTCGGCCTGGTCGGGGCGAACGGGGCGGGCAAGTCCACCCTCATCAAGATCCTGCTCGGGCTCGCTCCGGCGACTTCCGGCACCGGCCGGGTCCTCGGCCTGGACATCGCCACCCAGGGCCCGGAGATCCGCGAGCGGGTCGGCTACATGCCGGAGCACGACTGCCTGCCGCCGGACGTCTCGGCCACCGAGTTCGTGGTGCACATGGCCCGGATGACCGGGCTGCCCGCCGCCGCGGCCCGCGAGCGCACCGCCGACACGCTGCGCCACGTCGGCCTGTACGAGGAGCGGTACCGCCCGATGGGCGGCTACTCGACCGGCATGAAGCAGCGGGTCAAGCTGGCCCAGGCGCTCGTGCACGACCCGAAGCTGGTGCTGCTGGACGAGCCGACCAACGGCCTCGACCCGGTCGGCCGGGACGAGATGCTGGCGCTGATCCGCCGCGTGCACCGGGACTTCGGCATCTCGGTGCTGGTCACCACCCACCTGCTCGGCGAGCTGGAGCGCACCTGCGACCACCTGGTCGTCATCGACGGCGGCAAGCTGCTGCGCTCCTCCTCCACCGCCTCCTTCACCGAGGCGACGGCCCTCCTCGCGGTCGAGGTCACCGGCCCACCCGTCGCCCACCAGCACCCTTGTCCGGACAGCTCCGCTGCACACCCTCTTCTGGAGGACCCCGCGCTGGAGGACCCCGCGCTCGACCCCGTCGCCGCCGTCCGCGAACGCCTCATCGCCGCAGGCCTGTCCGTCACCCCGGACGGCTCGCGCGTCCTGCTCGTCCGGCTGGCCGGTGACGACACCTACGACACCATCCGCGACACCGTCGCGGACCTCGGCCTCGGCCTGGTCCGGCTGGAACAGCGCCGGCACCGGGTCGCCGAACTCTTCACCGACACCGGCCAAACCGCCGACACCGCCGACACCGCCGACGCCGACGGCCCCGAGAGCCAGGGAGGTCCGGAGGATGCCTCCTGAGAGCAGGCCCGCCGACACCGGTGTCATCCACGACATCGGCTACCGCGGCTACCACGGCCCCCGCCTCGGCCGGGCCTACGCGACCCGCTCCCTGTTCACCCAGAGCCTGCGCGCCGCGTACGGCCTCGGGCGCTCCGGCAAGTCCAAGGTGCTGCCGATGCTGGTGCTCGGCGTGCTCACCGTGCCCGCCGTCATCATGGTCGCGATCGCGCTCGCCACCAAGGCCGCCCGGCTGCCGCTGGACTACCCGCGCTACCTGTCGTCCTTCGGCCTGATCGTCTCGATCTTCCTGGCCTCGCAGGCGCCGGTGCTCCTCTCCCGGGACCTCCGGTACCACACCGTCCCGCTGTACTTCTCCCGTCCGATCACCCGCGGCGACTACGTGCGGGCCAAGTTCGCCGCGATGTTCTGCGCCCAGTTCCTGCTGATGGCGGCGCCGCTGGTGGTGCTCTACGCCGGCGCGCTGCTCGGCCGGCTGGACTTCGCGCACAACACGGAGCACTTCCTGATCGGCCTGGTGGCCGCCGGGCTGTACGCGGTCGTGCCGACCTCGGTCGCACTGGTGATCGCCGCGGCCACTCCGCGCCGCGGCTTCGGGGTGGCCGGGATCATGGGCTACCTGACGATCAGCTCGGCGGTGGTGGCGATCCTGACCGGGATCGCGGCCGGCCCCGGGCGGACCGTCCGGGACTCCGCCCGGTGGACCGCGCTCCTGTCGCCGAACGACCTGGTGGAGAGCCTGACCAACCAGCTCTTCGACCTCGGCGGCGGCGACGGCATGCGCGCCCCCGGCGCGCTCGGCACGGCCGTGTTCGTGGCCGTCGCCGCCGGGACGGCGGCCGGTGCGTACGGGCTGCTGCTGCGCCGCTACCGCAGTGTCTGATCCAACTACAGGGCCTGAGAGAGGGACGTCATGGCCACCATCACCATCGACAAGGTCTCCCGCTGGTTCGGCAACGTCGTCGCCGTCAACGACATCAGCATGGCGATCGGCCCGGGCGTCACCGGCCTGCTCGGCCCGAACGGCGCGGGCAAGTCCACCCTCATCCACATGATGAGCGGTTTCCTCGCCCCCTCCACCGGCGCGGTCACCCTGGACGGTGCGCCGATCTGGCGCAACCAGCAGGTGTACCGGCAGATCGGGCTGGTCCCCGAGCGGGAGTCGATGTACGACTACCTGACCGGCCGGGAGTTCGTCCTGGCCAACGCCGAACTGCACGGCCTGCCCGATCCGGGCGCCGCCGCCCGTCACGCCCTCGGCCTGGTCGAGATGGAGTACGCCCAGGACCGCAGGACCGGGACGTACTCCAAGGGCATGAAACAGCGGGTCAAGATGGCCTCCGCGCTCGTCCACGACCCGGCCGTGCTCCTGCTCGACGAACCGTTCAACGGCATGGACCCGCGCCAGCGGCTCCAGCTGATGGACCTGCTGCGCCGCTTCGGCGCCGACGGCCGGACGGTGCTGTTCTCCTCGCACATCCTGGAGGAGGTCGAGCAACTCGCCCGGCACATCGAGGTCGTGGTGGCCGGCCGGCACGCCGCCTCGGGCGACTTCCGCCGGATCCGCCGGCTGATGACCGACCGCCCGCACCGCTACCTGGTCCGCTCCAGCGACGACCGCCGGCTGGCCGCCGCCCTGATCGCCGACGGCTCCACCGCGGGCATCGAGGTGGACGAGCGCGAACGGGCGCTGCGGATCCAGGCGGTGAACTTCCAGGGCTTCACCACGCTGCTGCCCCGGGTCGCCCGGCAGGCGGGCATCACGCTGTACACCGTCGCCCCGGCGGACGAGTCGCTGGAGAGCGTGTTCTCCTACCTCGTCTCCGCCTGACCTCAGTACGCCATCGGGAAAGGCCGACCATGAATCCGACCGTCGCCAGGCTGACGCTGCGCGGCCTGCTGGGCCGCCGCCGCGGCGCCCTGCTGCTGGTGGTCCCCGCCCTGCTGCTGCTCGTCTCGGCGCTCGCGAGCGGGTCGGGCGGCAACGAGCACGAGCTGACCGTGCGGATCCTCGGCCAGCTCGGCCTCGGCACCCTGGTGCCGATCCTCGGCCTGGTCGTCGGCACCGGCGTGATCGCCACCGAGATCGACGACGGCTCGATCGTCTACCTGCTCGCCAAGCCGCTGCCGCGCCGGCGGATCGTCACCACCAAGCTGGCCGTCGCGATCGCCACCACCTGGGTGTTCGCCGCCGTCCCGACCCTGCTCGCGGGCCTGATGCTGTACGGCACGCGGGACGGCGTCGCGCTCGGCTACACCGTGGCGGCGCTGGTCGCGGGGGCCGCGTACAGCGCGCTGTTCCTGCTGCTCGGCGTGGTCACCCGGCACGCGGTGGTCGCCGGTCTCGGGTACGCGCTGGTGTGGGAGTCGCTGGTCGGCAACTTCGTGGCGGGCGCCCGCACGCTGAGCGTCCAGCAGTGGGCCCGGTCGGTCGCCGAGGCGGTGGCGGGGGATGCCGCGATCGGCGCGGACGTCTCCTTCGGGGTGGCCGTCCCGCTGCTGCTGTTGGTCACCGTCGCCGCGACCGTCCTGGCCGCGGTGCGGCTGGCCGGGCTGACCCTGGCCGGCGAGGAGTAGCCCCGCCCTACAGCGTCCGGTTGCGGCCCGCGCCCCAGCCGGCCGCGCCGACCACGGTGACCAGCACGAGCATCAGCGCCAGCGTCGCGTTCCACCCGCCGGTCAGCTGGTGCAGCGCACCCGCGCCGACCGGTCCGGTCGCCGCGACGAGATAGCCGATCGCCTGCGACATGCCGCCCAGCTGGGCGGCGCCGGCCGCGCTGGCGGTCCGCAGCACGATGAACGCGAGGCCGAGGCCGAGCGAACCGCCCTGCGCGACACCGAGGACGGCCGCCGCCACCCAGGCGCCGGACACCGGTGCGACCAGCAGCAGGGCGATGCCGAGGCCGTTCAGCCCGGCCATGGCCACCGCGAGGCCGCGCTGGCTGGTCATCCGGCCGGCGATCAGCGGCACCAGGAAGGCGCCGGCCACCTGCACCAGGTTGGAGAAGGCGAAGACCAGGCCGGCCTGGCCGCGGTCCATCCCGTGGTCGGCCAGGATGGTCGGCATCCACGCCACCAGGATGTAGACGAGCAGCGACGAGATGCCCATGAACAGGCTGATCTGCCAGGCCAGTCCGGAGCGCCAGATCCCCTCGACCGGCTTGCTCGCGTCGCCCGGCCGGCCCGCGGCCGGGGCCGGGGCCGCGGCGACCGCCGCCCGCTCGTTGCGCGAGCGCAGCACCTGCGGCAGCCAGGCCACCGCCGCCACCAGTGCGAGCACCGACCAGGCGCCCAGCGAGGCCTCCCAGCCGCCGCCCAGCGCGTGCTCCAGCGGCACCGACAGACCGGCCGCGAGGGTCGCGCCGACCAGCATCGTGGTCGAGTAGACGCCGGTCATCACCGCCGCCCGCTCCGGGAACTCCCGCTTGACCAGGCCCGGCATCGAGACGTTCAGCACCGCGATCGCCACGCCGATCACCACGCAGCCCGCGTACAGCGCCGCCACCGAGGGCAGCACCCGCAGCAGCACGCCCGCGCCGAGCACCAGCACCGCGCCGAGCACCACGCGCTCGGTGCCGAACCGCCGGGTCAGCCGGGGGGTGAGCGGCGCGCCGACGCCCTGGAACAGCACCGGCACGGTGGTGATCAGGCCGCTCGCGGTCGTGGACAGCCCGAAGGTGCGCTGGATCTCGCCGACCATCGGGGAGATCGCCGCAAGGCAGGCGCGCATGTTCAGTGCGACCAGCACGATGCCGGTCAGCAGCAGGGTCGGGTGGGCCAGCCGGGAGCGGACGGGGAGCGGGGCGGAGGAGGTGACAACCGGCTGCTGGGCACGGGTGACGGCCATGGGTGTGCTTGTTCTTTCGGGGATGGGAGATCGGGGCGCGAACGGCGGAAGGGCGCGTGCGCCTTACTTCCGGGCCGCGATGGCCGCGAGAAGCTGCTCGACGGCCGCGATCGGCTCGGCGAGCAGCGCCCGGCACGCCGCCTCGGCGCGGTCCGGGTCGCCGCTCTCGATCGCGTCCACCAGGGCCGCGTGGGTGGCGACGACCACCTCGGGCATGTCGTGGTCGCCGAAGGCCGTCCGCATCGACTCGCGCACCGAGGCGCCGAAGTAGCGGTAGACCTCGGCCAGCGCGGGGTTGTGCGCGGCCTCGACGACGGCGGTGTGGAACTCCAGGTCGTGCTCGACGGTGGCCTCGCGGCCGGCCCGCTCCGGGCTCGCCGCGATCACCTCGGCCTCGCGGGTCAGCGCGGCCCGCATCCGGGCGATGTCCTCGGGGGTGTGCCGCAGGGCGGCCAGGCGCGCGCCCTCGGTCTCCAGCGCCGCACGGACCTCCAGGACGTCCCGGATGCCCGAGCGCTGGACGCCGCGCAGGACGGCGGCCGGGTCGCTGGTGCTGCGGACGAAGGTGCCCTCGCCCTGCCGGGAGACCAGCATGCCGGCGTGCACCAGCACCCGGATCGCCTCCCGGACGGTGTTCCGGCCGACCTGCAGCCGCTCGGCGAGCTCGTGCTCGGTGGGGATCTTCGATCCCACCGGCCAGGCGCCGCCGGCGAGTTGCTCGCGCAGCTGGTCGATGGCGGTGTCCACGAGGGAGCGCCGCCCGGCCGCCTGCAGGCTGCTGCCGTCGCTGGTCATGCCGGTACTCCCTCCACTGCTCGTCGCCACCGGTCGTCGGTCATCCTACAACCGCTTGCCCGGTCATCCTACAACTGGGCGGGCGTGTCCGGGGCGGGGGCGGTACCGGCCGCTCAGCGGGCCGGGTAGAGGCGTTCCAGGACGACGGCCACGCCGTCCTCGTCGTTGCTCGCGGTGACCTCGTCGGCCACCGCGAGGAGTTCCTCGTGGGCATTGGCCATCGCGACGCCGTGGGCGGCCCAGCCGAACATCGGCACGTCGTTGGGCATGTCGCCGAAGGCGATGGTGTCGGGGCCCCGGACGCCCAGCCGGCGGGCGGCGACGGCCAGCCCGGTGGCCTTGGACAGGCCGAGCGGCAGCAGCTCGACCACGCCGGCGCCGGCCATGACGACGCCGACCAGGTCCCCGGCGACGCGGCGGGCGGTCTCCGCGAGCTCGTCGTCGGTCAGGCCGGGGTGCTGGATGTAGAGCTTGCTGATCGGGGTGGTGAGCAGCTCGTCCCGGTCGACCCGGACGACCGGCAGGTCGGAGCCGATCAGCAGCTCGTAGCCGGGCCCGGCGAGGACCTGGCCGTCCAGCCCGTCCTGGTTGGCGGCCACGGCCAGCGGGCCGGTCTCGGCCTCGATCTTGGCGACGGCGAGCGCGGCGAGCCGGCGGTCCAGGGTGAGCGAGGTGAGCAGCTTGTGCGCGCCCGCGTCGTAGACCTGGGCGCCCTGGCCGCAGACGGCTATCCCGGTGTAGCCGATCTCGTCGAACACCGGCCTGGCCCAGGCGGCGGAGCGGCCGGTGACGATGATGTGCAGCGCACCCGCCCCGGTGGCCGTGGCCAGCGCGGCGCGGGTGCGCGGGGAGACGGTCTCCTCGTCGGTGAGCAGGGTGCCGTCGAGGTCGGTGGCGACCAGCCGGTAGGGCAGGCCGCCACCGTTCGGGTCGACGCCTTCCGGGGAGACGGGTCTGGGGCTGGTGGTGCTCATGGGCCGTGCGTCTCCCGGGAGTTGCTGGTGGTGCGGTGCTACTTGGCGACCGGTTCGAGGACGGACCGCCCGCCGAGGAACGGCCGCAGCGCCTCGGGCACGACCACCGAGCCGTCGGCCTGCTGGTGGTTCTCCAGGATCGCCACGATGGTGCGCGGGACGGCGACCAGCGTGCCGTTCAGGGTGGCGAGCGGGCGGGTCTTGCCCTCCTCGCGCACCCGGATGGCGAGCCGACGGGACTGGTACTCGGTGGTGTTGGAGGTCGAGGTGACCTCGCGGTACTTGCCCTGGGTCGGGATCCAGGCCTCGATGTCGAACTTGCGGGCCGCCGAGGCGCCGAGGTCGCCGGAGGCGACGTCGATCACCCGGTAGGGCAGCTCCAGCGCGTTGAGGAAGTCCTTCTCCCACTGGAGCAGGCGGCGGTGCTCGTTCTCGGCGTCCTCGGGAGTGGTGTAGACGAACATCTCCACCTTCTCGAACTGGTGGACGCGGATGATGCCGCGGGTGTCCTTGCCGTAGGTGCCGGCCTCGCGGCGGAAGCAGGACGAGTAGCCGGCGTAGCGCAGCGGCAGCTTGTCGGCCTCGATGATCTCGTCCATGTGGTACGCCGCGAGCGGGACCTCGCTGGTGCCGACGAGGTAACGGTCCTCCTCCTTGAGGTGGTACACGTTCTCGGCGGCCTGGCCCAGGAAGCCGGTGCCGTCCATGGCGGCCGGGCGGACCAGGGTCGGGGTGATCATCGGGATGAAGCCGGCCGCGGTGGCCTGGGCGAAGGCCATGTTGACCAGGGCGAGCTCCAGCAGCGCGCCGACGCCGGTCAGGTAGTAGGAGCGGGCACCGGCGACCTTGGCGCCGCGCTCGGTGTCGATCGCGCCCAGGATCTGGCCGAGCTCGACGTGGTCGCGCGGCTCGAAGCCCTCGGCGGCGAAGTCGCGCGGGGTGCCGATCTCCTCCAGGGTGACGAAGTCCTCCTCGCCGCCGACCGGGGCGGCCGGGTCGATGAGGTTCGCCAGCGAGCGGAGCAGGCGGTCGGCCTCCTCCTTGGCCGCGCCCTGCTCGGCGTCCGCGGCCTTGACCTCGGCGGCCAGCTCCTTGGTGCGCTGCAGCAGGGTGGCCTTCTCGTCGCCCTTGGCCTGGGCGACCTGCTTGCCGAGCAGTCGCTGCTCGCTGCGCAGTTCGTCGAAGCGACTGCCCGAGGCCCGGCGCCGCTCGTCGGCGGAGAGGAGGGCGTCGACCAGGTCGACGTCCTCGCCACGGACGCGCTGCGAGGCGCGCACTCGGTCAGGGTCCTCACGAAGCAGGCGAAGGTCAATCACGGGCCCAAGCCTACCGGGCGGGGGCTCGTCCACCGGTACGGGTTTTCCCCTGGGGATAACTCCGTGGCTCCTGTGGATAACTCCTGTGAAGAATCACCCGGTGGCGAGTTATCCACAGGCGTGGAGCGGGGCCTGTGGATCCTCGGGGCTCTGGGGCCTCCGGGAGGTCAAACCGGCAAATTGAGGTTTCAAACCTCATTCGACCTTCTCGGGTGAGGGAATTGAAGCATTCGAACGGGTGATTTGCTGGCAAGCGGGTGACTCTGGTCCGATTAGTCAACTCTGCGAAGCAAACCGATGATCTGACCGATCTGGGCAGTGGCTATACCGGTTTGTCGACTCATCCCCAGGCCTGTGGATAACTTTTGGGCTGTGGACAGCGGAGGAGCCTGTGGACAGCCGCATCGGGCGGCGGGCGCCCTGTGGACCGCGGGCGCGGTCACCCCTCCCGCCCGCAGGGCGCGGTCGGAAAACATTCGGAAGACGGGCGGAAGACGGGCCGGAAAGGCCGGAAGGACAAAACGCGTCGTGCCGGTGCCGCCGCGCCCGTCAGATGTCGCCGCGGCCGTCGAGGGCGCGCGAGAGCCAGTCGGCCGCCGCCGCGAAATCCCCGTCCGAGGTGCCCGGCCGCTGGTGCGTGGGCGCCTGCTGATCGGCGCGCGGATAGGAGCCGAGGAAACGCACCTGCGGGCAGATCCGCTTGAGCCCCATCAGCGCCTCGCCCACCCGGCGCTCGGACAGGTGCCCCTCGCAGTCGATGAGGAAGCAGTAGCTGCCCAGCCCCTCGCCGGTCGGCCGGGACTCGATCCGCATCAGGTTGATCCCGCGCACCGCGAACTCCTGGAGCAGCTCCAGCAGCGCACCCGGGTGGTCGTCCGGCAGCCAGACCACCATCGAGGTCTTGTCCGCCCCGGTCGGCGACGAGACCCGCCCGGGCTTGCCGACCAGGACGAACCGGGTGGTCGCGTTCTGCGCGTCGGCGATGTCCTTGACCAGTGGGTCCAGCCCGTAGATCGGCGCCGCGAACTCGCCCGCGAACGCGCCGTCGTACCGGCCCTCGGCCACCAGCCGGGCGCCGTCCGCGTTGGACGCGGCCGACTCCCACCGCGCGTCCGGCAGGTTGGCCGCCAGCCAGCGCCGCACCTGCGGCTGCGCCACCGGGTGGCTGGTCACCGTCTTGATCCCGGACAGCTCCGTGCCGGGCCGCACCAGCAGCGCGAAGGAGATCGGGAGCAGCACCTCACGGTAGATCATGAGCGGTGTGCCGGAGGCGAGTTCGTCGTTGGTCGCGGTGACGGCGCCCTCGACGGAGTTCTCGATCGGCACGAACGCGCCGGATGCCTCGCCGCCGCGCACCGCGTCCAGCACCAGCGGCACCGAGGCCATCGGCACCAGCTCCCGGGTCGCCGCCTCGGGCAGGGTGCGCAGGGCCGCCTCGGTGAAGGTGCCCGCCGGGCCGAGGTAGGTGTAGCGGGTGGCCGACATGCCGTCTCCGTCTCGTCAGGTCGAAGTAGCCACCATAGCCACTCCGTTCCCCGCCCAGGAAAGCGTTTCGATGGGCGGGATCCGCCGCCGCCGTGCAGCAGTTCGGCGGCCCGGCAGTCCGATCGTCGGGCAGTCCGCCGGTCCGTCGGTTCAGCCGTCCAGCAACTGCTGCCCCACGTAGCCGCCCTGCGGGGCGCCCGGCGGCACGACGTACACGCCGCTCGCCTCGTGCCGCAGGAAGCGGGAGAGGCCGTCCCCGCGGGACAGCTTGCGCTGCACCGGGGTGAAGCCCTTGCGCGGGTCGGCCTGGAAGGCGAGGAAGAGCAGCCCGGCGTCCGGCGAGCCGTCCGCCAACAGGCCGTCGTGGTAGGAGAATCCGCGCCGCAGCATGGCCGCGCCGCCGTTGGCGGCCGGTGCGGCGACCCGGATGTGCGCGTCGGAGGGGATCGTGAGGGTGCCGTCCTCGCTCTGGGCGGACAGGTCCACCGGCGCGTGCTCCCCGGCCCCGGCGGGCGTGCCGAGCGGTGCGCCGTCCGACTTGCGCCGCCCGATCACCCGCTCCTGCCGGTCCACCGGCAGCGCCTCCCAGTGGTCCAGCAGCATCCGGATCCGCCGGAACACCAGGTACGAGCCGTCGGCCGCCCAGGCCGGCTGGTCACCCCCGGCGGCCGCGAACACCTTGGCGGCGAAGCCGTCGTCGGCGGGCTTGGGGTTGTTGCTGCCGTCGATCTGGCCCATCAGGTTGCGGCCGGTCACCGGGTGCGGGGTGGCGCCCGGGGTGCGGGCGAAACCGGCGCACTGCCAGCGCAGCGAGGCCGTCCCGGCCGCCTGGCGCTGGAGCACCCGCAGGGCGTGCACGGCCACCAGGGCGTCGTCGGCTCCGATCTGGACGAACAGGTCGCCGTCGCCGCGCGCCGGGTCGAGCGCGTCGCCGGGGAAGGCGGGCAGCGGTTCGAGGGCGGCCGGGCGGCGGTCGGCCAGCCCGGCCTTGTCGAACAGGGCCGCCCCGAAGCCGAAGGTGAGGGTCAGCGAGCAGGGGCCGGCGTCCAGCGCGACCTGGTTGTCGAACTCCTCGGCCGGCTCCCCGGCGGTCAGCCGGGCCGCCGTCCGCGACCAGCGCTGGAGCAGGCCGCGCAGCCCGTCCCGCCCGGCGCCGTCGGCCAGGTCGAAGGCGGCGAGCTGGACCCGGGCCTGCTGCGGTTCGAGGATGCCGGCCTGGTGCTTGCCGAAGAACGGCACGCGGGCCGGGCCGAGCGTCACGCCGCTGCCGGTCCGGTCGCCGGCGGCCGGGCGGTCCAGCGCGGCGGCCCCGGCGACCCCGGCGCCCGCGCCGGCCACCAGCCCCGCGCCGGCGGTGCCGAGCAGCGCGCGCCGGGTGAAGCCGGTCCGTGCGGTGGTGCTGTCGGTGGTGCTGTCGGTCATGGTCACCCGATCTTCAGGGACTGCGTCGGGGTGGTCTGGTCGATGTCGGAGGAGCGGATCTGCACCGACACCACCCAGTTCCCGGCCAGCGGCAGCTGCGCGGTGCCGCTCCAGCGGCCGGTGCCCCCGGGGGTCAGCGGCACGGGCAGCGGGCCGAGGTCGCGGTCCGGCAGGGTGAAGGCGAGCTGCACCTCGGGGACGTCCACCGGCTTCCCGTCCGCGCCGTCCAGCGCGAGCTCCACCTCGTTGGAACCGGTCTTCGCCGGGTTGATGGTCACCGTCGCCGTGCCCTTGGCGTTCGGCGTGCGGCCCTTGGTGTCGTACGGGAGCTTGAGCTCGACGCTGCGGCCCGGCTCGGTCTGCGCGGGTGCGGCCCCGCCGGCCGCCGGCGCCGCGGCGCCCCCGGCCTTGACCTCGCTCGCGACCCGCCCGGGCGGGGAGTTGGTGAGCATCGTGGTGACCACCAGCACGGCCACCGCGACCGCCGCCTCGACCAGCACCGAGCGGCGCAGCCCGGCCCGGGTCGGGGTCAGTCCGCGGTCGCGTCCGGCGCTCTCCCGGGCGGCCTGCTGGCGGGCCAGCTGGGCCTGTCGGACGGGGTCCTCGGAGTGCGCCGTGACGGCGACCGACTCGGGAAGGTCGGCCGGTTCGACCTCGGCCGCCTCGGCCGGGGCCGAGCGCAGCCGGCCCAGCCAGGAGCGGGAGACCCAGGCGACGCCGAGCATCGCGACCACGCAGCCGGTCTTCACCAGCAGCAGCCGCCCGTACTCGGTGCCGGTCAGCGCGCCCCAGCTGCCGAGGCCGCGCCAGGACTGGTAGACACCGGTGACGACGAGCACCGCCACCGAGCCGAACGCGATCTTCGAGAAGCGGTCGACGACCTCCGCGCCGACGCCCTCGCGCAGCGCGACCAGCAGCGAGGCGAGGCCGCCCAGCCAGAACGCCATCGCGATCAGGTGCAGCAGGCCGAGCGGCAGCGCCAGCCAGACCTGGATGCCCACCGAGGCGTGGTCCGCGCCGACCCAGGTCGCCGCGAGGGCGACGGCCAGCACCAGCCCGCCGACGCCGAGCCCGATCCGGGCCTCGCGCTGCGGCCGCCGGGCGGCGCGCTGCTCCAGCTCGCGCAGCTCGGCGGCCTCGGCGTCACCGTGGTCGTGCTCCGCGCCGTGGTCGTTCCCGTGGCCGTCCCCGCGGCCGTCCCCGTGTTCCGCTTCCGGCTGCCCCAGCTGGCCGACCAGCAGTGACAGGAACACCCCGCTCGCCGCGAGCAGCAGCAGCCGGGCGGCCAGCGCCGTGCCGATCCGCTCGTCCAGCGTGGCGCGCACCAGCGACAGGTCGAAGGCCTGCCCGATCCCCGAGCCGCGCTCGTACGGCCCGCGCAGCATCAGCACCGCGACGGTGGACACCAGCAGCGCCACCCAGCCGGTCATCAGCAGCCGCTGCACCGCGTGCCGGGCCACCCCGGCGGGCCAGCAGACCAGGACGAACGCGGCGGTGCCGGCGAGCAGCGCGAACGCGACGTACGCGACGGTGCGGCCGGTGCCGTACAGGGCGGCGACCACGCCGTCCGCCTTGGCGCCCTGGAGCGCGGTGGTGGACACCGAGGTGTCCGAGGGCGTGCCGATGGAGAAGGTGAACGCGCCGCCGACGGGGTGCGAGTCCTCCGAGACGGCCCGCCAGGCCACCGTGTACGTGCCGTTGGCGAGGCCGGGGTTGAGCCCGACCCGGGCGGTGTCGGCCTTGCCGTCGGCGTGCCCCGGGTTGCCGGTGTCCACCGCCTTGCCGGCCGGGTCGAGCACCCGGACCGAGTCGCCGGAGAGCGTCACGGCCTCGCTGAAGGTCAGCGTGACCGCCTGCGGGGCGGTGGCGAGCACCGAGTTCTGGTGCGGGTCGGTGGCTTCCAGGGTGGCGTGCGCGGAGGCCGGTCCGGCGCCGGCGAGCACCAGCGCGAACAGTGCGCCGAGCAGTCCGAGCGCTCCGAAGATGCGCAGGGGGGCGATCCTACGGTGCGAGGCCTTCTCCATACTGGCGGAACCCCTAATTCTGGCCGGGACGGTAGGTGAGCTCCTTGACCGGCACCTTGACGGAGATGGTGCCGGACTTGGCGAAGGTCAGGTCGAGCTCCAGCTCGTCCCCGAGGACCGGGGCCTTCTGCCATCCCATGATCATGAGATGGGTGCCGCCCCGGGTGAACTGCAACGCGCCGTGCGCGGGCACGTCCAGGCTGTCGACCTGGTCCATGCTCGACGCGGTCGAGCGGTGCATGGTGACCGACCCGGCGCCCGGGCTGGTCACCTTGACCAGCTGGTCCGCGCCGCCGTCGTTGCGCACGGTCAGGTAGCCGGCCGCCATCCCGCCCGCGGGCGGCAGCGGGATGTAGGAGTCGGCGACGCTCAGCTTGGCCGGCCCGCCGGCGGCACCGTCCTGGCCGCCCGCCCCGCAGGCGGCCAGGAAGGCGCCGCCGCCCAGGGCCGTCGCCAGCACCGCGCCCGTGAGCGCCGTCCGCCGGAAGCCGGGTGCCGTCCGGCCACGGGTGGCGCTCATGCACCCGCCTCGCTTCGCTCGGCAGGCGCTTCGCGCAAGCGGCACCTCTCGATCATGAGCTCGCTCTGCTCGCTCATGCACCCGCCTCGCTTCGCTCGGCACGCGCTTCGCGCAAGCGGCACCCCTCGATGATGAGCTCTCCCACAGCCTTCGGTCGCGGGTACCCCCATCGCTCGCTCATGCCGCGACCCCCTTGGCGAGCAGCGGCAGGTCGTGCTGGTAGGTCTTCACCTCGGTGCCGCTGAGGTAGAGCACGTGCGCCTTGTCGTCCGAGGGGAGGAAGGCCAGCACCTGCGCACCGTGGGTGGAGGTGACGGTGCCGTCGGCGTTGACCACCGGGTCCTCGATCATGATGCCGAGCGACTTGGCGGCGGTCTTGACCTTCTCCAGGTCGCCGGTGAGGCCTATGAAGTCGCTGCCCATCGAGTCGAGCCAGGTGCGCAGCACCTTGGGGGTGTCGCGCTGGGGGTCGGTGGAGACGAACACGACCTGGATCTTCTGCCGCTCCTCGGGGGAGAGGCCCTTCATCGCGACGCCGATGTCGCCCATGGTGGTCGGGCAGACGTCCGGGCAGCTGGTGTAGCCGAAGAAGAGCAGCGTGGCCTTGCCGTTGGTGCGCTGGCGCAGGTCGAAGGGCTGGCCGGAGGTGTCGGTCAGCGTGAGGTCCGGCTTCTCGAAGTTCCTGGTGAGCTTGGTGCCCTCGTACGGCGTGGCGTCCTTCTGCTGGGTCACCTTGGCGGCGGTCGAGTCGCCGCCGGAGGAGCCGCAGGCGGTCAGCGTGAGCGCGGCGGCCAGCGCGACGGCTGCCGCGCCGGCCAGGCGGGTGGTGCGGGTGGTGCGGGGCATGCGAGTTCCGATCGTGCTCGGTGGAGCGCCGGCGGGGCCGTGCCCGTGCCCTGGGCACGGCCCCGCCGGCGTGGGGTTCAGGAGGCGGTGCCGTTCTTGCGGCGCAGGCCGAGGACGCCGACGGCGGTGCCGATCACGCCGACCACGATGCCGACGACGCCGAGCACCCGGGCGGTGGAGTCGCTGCTCTTCCGGTCGGAGCCGGAGGCCTGGGCCTGGTCCGCGCTGTCGCCGTGCCCGTGGCCGTCGGCGGCCGGGGAGGCGGTGGCGGAGACGCCGTGGCCGTCGTCGCCGGCGGCCTTGGTGAGCTTCAGGACGGGGGCCGGGTGGGCCGGCTCGGCCTGGCCGGCCTGGGACTCGTCGATCCAGCGGACGACGTCGCCGTTGTCGTAGGTCTGCAGGGCCTTGAAGACCATGCTGTCGGCGTCGGAGGGCAGCGGGCCGAGCGAGACGCGGAACTCCTGGAACTGCCCGGGGGCGATCTTGGTGTTGGCGTCGGCGGTCCAAGTGATCTTGGAGATGGCCTCGTTGACGTCGCTGCCGTGCACCTTGATCGGCTTGTCGAGCTTGGACTTCTCGACGGTCGCGGTCCACCCCGGCAGCGGCAGGGTCCGGACCGAGGCCAGCGGGTGGTCCAGCGGGAGGCTGACCTCCAGCTTCACGGTGCTCGCGGAGTCGCTCTCGTTCGGCACCCGGAAGTCGACGGCCGTGTAACCGCCCTGCGGGGCCGAGCCCGGGTTCACGGTGACGTGCGCGAAGGCCGGGCCGGCCAGCACCACGACGGAGGTGGCGGCGGCGGCGACGGCGGCGGCGATGCGGCGGGTGGGAAGGGAACGCATGGTTCGGTGGTCTCCGTTCGGAGCTCGGCGGACCGGCCCGCCGGTTCGAGGCCCGGCCGGGGTCCGCGCGTGGGGACGTGTGGGGGGGTGGAGCTGCGCACGGACCGCCGCGACATGAGCGCGGGTACGGCCCGGCGACCTGCGCACGCCCGGCACCCGGCAAGAACGGGGCACCAGCGGGCCGGTCAGTACGCGAGGGCCCCGACCGGCGGCCCACGCCGCACCACGCTGTGCCGCAGCGCGACACCCCCGGGCAGCGGGCACTCCCCGCTCCGGGCACCGAACCGGCGGGCCGGGCCCGCCACCCCGAACAGACCCCGCAGCAACGCCGCGACCAGCGCGAACGCCGTCCGCAGCGGCGCCGCCCAGTGCTCGCGGGCGGCCGTCGCGGCCACCCGCACCAGCCGCCACAGCGCCGCCTCGCCGCGCCGCAGCCACCAGCCGGCCACCAGGGCCGCGGCCAGGTGGCCCGCCAGCATCGACGGCGTCATGCCGAACACGCCGCCCTGCCACCACGGCACGGCCGGGAACGCGGCCGGGTCCAGCCCCGCCGACGAGACCAGCTGCTCGGCCGTCGGACCGCCGGTCAGGCCGGCCAGCGTGCCCGGGTGGGCCTCGTTGCAGATCAGCCGGCCGGCCACCTGCGGCAGGGTCAGCGGGCCGGAACCGCCGTGGTGCATCCCGGCCATGGCCGAGGCGGCGTGGCCGCCGAAGCCGTGGAAGAGGCAGTGCAGACCCAGCTGGCCCGCGCCCAGCGCACCGGCGATGGCCGCGAGCGAACGCTCCCGCCCGCCGAACGCCACCGCGAGCGCCAGCACCGCCGCGAAGCCCGTCGCGAGCGCGGGCAGGGCGACGTCGCCGCCACCCGTCAGGGAGTGCCCGGCGGCCGCGATCAGTGTGCAGACGAGCGCGAACGGGACGGCCCTGGCAAGCCGCAGGTCCCAGGCGGCGGCCCCCACCGGCGCGTCCGGTGCGGGGGCGCCCGGGTGCTGGGCGGCGGCGAGGGCAGTCATGGCCGGGCCATCATCTCATCGCCTACCACGCCGCCGAGGGCAGGGTGGGAAATCCCTACGAATCCCCCGTCCGGCCGAGGCGCACGGTTCGGCGCGTGCGCCGCTCGGCACAGACCACGGCGTCAGTCCATCCGCCGAACGGGCGGTAGCGGACCTTCGTCACGGTTCACCGCGGGAACAGCCGGAGATACCTAGTTGTATGTGGAGCCGCAGCCAGGAGGGACCTCCCGTGGACATCTGGTGGACTCTGCACCTCAAGCGCGACCCGGCCAGCGTCCCGCTGGCCCGGCGCATTCTGCTCGGTGCCATGGCGACGGCGGGCGTCGACCCGCAGATCGCCGACGACCTCGGTGTCGCCCTCAGCGAGGCCTGCGCCAACGCCGTCGAACACGGCGTCGGCGGGCGGCCCGACGAGGGCTTCCAGGTCACCGCGTCGATCTGCGGCGACCGCCTGCGGATCGAGGTCACCGACTCAGGCCCCGGCCTGCCCGCGGCCTCCGTCGTCACCCCGTCGCCGCTGCCCCCGCGCCGCCCGGCGGGCCCGCCCCCGGCCCGCCCGGCCCCGCGCCGCGCCCGCCGTGGCCGCGCCACCGTCCCCGCCCGGGTGCTCACCGGGCACCGCCCGCGCCGCGACGGCCGCCCCTACGACACCCATGTCCTCCTGTGTCGCCCCCAGGCCCCCACGCTCCGCCCGGTCGACCTCGACACCCTTCCCGACCTCAGCGCCGAATCCGGCCGCGGCCTCTTCCTCATCCACGCCCTCACCGACCACGTCCAACTCCGCAACCACCCCCTCCGGGGGGCGATCGTGAGCTTCGACAAGATCCTCAAATGGCAGGACGGTGCCCTGCTGCAGGCGTCGTAGTAGTAATGGCGTCGTAGAAGTAGGGGAGGCACGGACCTGCCGAGGCGGCGCCCGGGTTCATCGCTCGTGGCGCCGCCTGCTCTCCGCGGTCTTCGGGTCAGTCCTCTTCTTCGACGGTTTCGACGGTTTCGACGGCTTCGACGGTGCGGCGGCGGGTGAGCAGCAGGAGGGCCGCGCCCAGGGCGATGGTGGCGGTGCCGGTGACCGCGATGGGGGTGGAGTTGGTGCCGCCGCCGGTGTCGGCGAGCTGGCCGGGGGCGCGGGTCGGGCTCGCCGTGGGAGAGGGGGTCGTGCCGGAGGTGCCCGCCGGGGCGTGGTCGGTGACCGCGAAGGTGCCGCCGGTGCTCGCGGCCAGCTGGGGGCACGTGTACTTCTTCGCCGGGGCCGAACCGATCGGCAGCACCTCGGACTTGGCCGCGAACGCGAAGCGGTAGTTCCCGAGTGCCGCCCCCGGGCCGGCCGTCACCCGCACCTGGAGGGTCAGCTTCTCGCCCTGCGCGAGCTTGTACGTGCCGGTGTCCGTCCCCGCGAGCGGCTTCCAGTCGCCGCCGGGCGCGTGCAGCTTGACGTCGAGGCCGGAGACCGCGCCGTCCTTGCCGGTCAGCGTGAAGGTGGTGGCCAGCTCGCGGACCGTCGTGGTGCTGGTGTTGTCGAAGGTCACCGACAGCTCGCCGGGTGCTCCGCCGGTCACCACGGCGGCGCCCGCCGGTCCGTCGGCGGTGGCCGGCATCGGGGAGGCCATCGGGCCCTCGGGGCAGTTGTACGGCCAGGGCGAGCCGGTGGCCGTCGGGGTCGCGGCGGCGGTGGGCGTGCCGGTCGCGGTGGGTGTCGCCGCCGGGGTGGTGGCGGGGGCCGTCGGCTCCCCGGTGGCCGGGGCGGTCGGGCTTGCCGAGGTCGTGGGGGCGGCGTCGGCGAGGGCCGGGGCGGCGCCGGCGGCCACCGTGCCGGTGGTGAGCACGAGCAGGGCGCAGGCGGCGGGCAGCCGGGGGGAACGCATGGTCAGGCTCCAGCGGTGGGGTCGGGTGGTCGCTCTCCGGCTGGGAAGACCACCGAGGGGCGGGAACGGTTGTCCCCGCCCACCGGGCGATCTCGTCGGGGGCGGTCAGCTGTGCGTGCCGGCCTTGCGGCGACGCAGGAAGAACAGCGTGCCGGCGCCCGCGACGAGCACCGCGGCGCCGCCGACGGCGATCGGCAGGGTGTTGGAGGAGGCGCCGGTCTCGGCCAGGTGCGGGCCTGCCGACGGCGACGCGGAGGCGGCCGCCGGCGCGGTGGTGGCGGCGGTGGTGGTGGCCGGGGCGGTGGCGGTTGCGGTGCCGGCGTCGGCGACCTGGAAGGTGCCCTCGTAGGTGCCGTAGAACTGGGTGCAGGCGTTCGGCTTGGTGTTGGCCGGGGTCGGGACCTTGTCGTTGTCGAAGGCGTCCGAGCCGGCGTCGTAGTTGGCGCCGTACTTCCCGGCCGGGGCCTTGGCGGTGGCGGCGATCCGGATCCGGACGGTGAGCTTCTCGCCCTTGGCCAGCTTGAAGTCGGGCATCCGGAAGCCGCGGTAGTCGAGCCGTTCGGGCTTCCAGCCGCTGCCGGTGTTCACCTGGACGTCGAAGAAGTCGGCGTCCCACTTGACCGGGGCGGGGCCGCCGAACTCGTCGGTGACGTAAAGGGCGTTGTGGACGGCGGGCAGGTCGACGCCGCTGTTGTTCTCGAAGGTCAGGGTGACCTCGGTGGCCGGGCCGCCCTTGACCAGGGTGGTGCCGTACAGGCCGGTGCCGGTCTCCTTGAGCAGGGAGCTCTGGTAGACGCCGCCGTGGCAGCGGTTGTCGCCGGTCGGCGTCGGGTTCGGCAGGACCGTCGGCCTGGCGGTCGGGGCGCCCGTGGCGGTGGCGGTCGGTGCCGGGGTGCCCGGGGCGGCCGTCGTGGTGGCGGAACCGGTGGGGGTCGGGGTCGCCGGGACCCCGACGGCGCTTGCGGTGGCGGCGCCGACCGTGGCGCCGAGCGAGAGCGCCACCAGGGTGGACGCGGCCAGGAGGCGGGAAGGGCGCACGATCATTGCTCCAGCTTCGGGTGAATTCGGTCCGTATCGGGGCGACTTGAGGCAGCGACGGGAGCGCGTCGGCGGTGGTCGCGCCCGCGAACCATACCGGTCGGCAGCGGCCTGATTCCGGTCGGGGGGTGACGAAATTCGATCGCTGTCGAAGGAGGCTTGGCGCGGACCGGACCCGCGTCCTCCCCGGCTTGCCGGGCCGGTCGGGCGGTCGGACGATGGGGGCATGATGCACCAGATGCGAGCCGAGTACGGCGCGGGCGGCCCGCCGGACGGGGTGCGGCTGTGGCACATGGTCCGGGGCGCCGAGCAGGTCGCGATGTGCGGTCGGGAACTGGACACGCGGGCGCCGGTCCGGGAGGCGGTGGACTGGGGGAAGACCCCCGAACTCTGCTGCCACACCTGCGGGGCGTACTTCCTGCGCGAGTCGCCGTACCTGGCCGCCGAGCACCAGTAGCGCCCGGCGGGCGGTCTACCGTGATCGGCATGGATGAACCTCTCGTCCGGCCCCGGTCGCTGACCCGCGAGGCCGCCGAACTGCGCGCCGGTGATCCACCGTTGACCGAGCACGTCGAGCGACTGTGCGCCCGCATCGAGCGGATCGACCCGCTGATCCGCGCCTTCGTCCCCGAGCCGGGGCGGCACGACCGGCTGCACGCCGAGGCCCGCGCGCTGGCCCGCAGGCACCCCGACCCGGACGACCGGCCGCCGCTGTACGCGGTCGCGGTCGGGATCAAGGACATCATCCACGTGGACGGGCTGCCCACCCACGCCGGATCCGCCCTGCCGCCGGGCGTGCTCGCCGGGCCGCAGGCCGTCGTCGTGGACCGGCTGCGGGCGGCCGGGGCGCTCGTGGCGGGCAAGACGGTGACCGCCGAGTTCGCCGCCAGCGCACCGGGCCCGACCCGCAATCCGCACCACCCCGGCCACACCCCGGGCGGGTCGAGCAGCGGTTCGGCGGCGGCGGTCGCGGCCGGTCTGGTGCCGCTCGCCGTGGGGACGCAGACGGTCGGCTCGGTGATCCGGCCCGCCGCGTACTGCGGGGTGGTGGGCTTCCGGCCGACGTACGGGCGGATCCCGATGGCCGGGGTGATCCCGAACGCGCCCACCTTCGACACCCTGGGCGTGTTCGCCTCGGACGTGGCGGGTGCGGCCCTGGCGGCATCGCTGCTCTGTGACGACTGGGACGGCCGGGTCGCCGAGAGCGTGCGGCGGTCGGCGGGTGTCGTCCGGAAGCCGCTGGTGCTCGGTGTGCCCGACCGCCGGTACCTGGAACGGGCCGGGGCCGAGGCGCTGCGGGCGTACGACGCGCAGGTGGAGCGTTTCGAGGCCGCCGGGATGACGGTGTGCCGGCTGGACTTCGGGATCGAGTTCGAGGAGATCGTCCGGCAGTTGCAGACGATCAACCGCTTCGAGCTCGCCCGCAGCCACGCCGACTGGTTCACCCGCTTCGGCTCCCTCTACCGCCCGGAGACGGTGGCGAGCATCCGACAGGGCCAGGGCATCGCGGAGGAGGACCGCGAGGCCGCGCTCCAGGCGCGCGAGCACCTGCGCGAGCTGGTCACCGGGGCCATGGACGCGTGCGCGGTGGACCTCTGGCTGGCTCCGTCCGCCATCGGCGGGGCGCCGAAGGGCCTGCACAGCACCGGGGACGCGGTGATGTCGCTGCCGTGGAGCTACTTGGGCATGCCCGCGGTCAACCTGCCCGCAGGACGGACGGCGGACGGGCTGCCGCTGGGCCTCCAACTCGTCGGCACGGCTGGGCGTGACGAGGACCTGCTGGCTCACGCGGCCCTGCTGGAGCCGGAATTGAAGGGGTCCTAGGCGAATGCGCTGGACCGGAGCGGGATCATCCGGGTCGGTCGCCTCGGCGCGCTGCGCCCCGAGGCGCGTGGGGTCCACCGGGAGGGCGGCGACCCGGCACCGGCGGGGGCGCCGCTGACGGTGTCCGAGCCGGTCCCGGCCGGGTCGGAGAGCCGCGGGCCGGACCGTGCGTTCCGCGAGCGCCTTCCGCGGGACGACGCCCACGGGCCGTTCGAGTGTGCGCCGGCGCTGCTCGGCCGCGACCCGGCCTGGACGCCCTGAGGACGTCCAGGCCGGTCAGCCCCGCTGCCGCTCGGGGCCGCGCTCCTCGTCGGGGAAACGAGGCCCGCCGATCAGGAAGAACAATGCGGCGGTCGGAAAGCCGAGCCCGGCGGCCAGCACCACGATGAACTGCCAGAACATGTCCCGCTCCTCGTCGCCCGGGAGTCGTCGGGTGTCGGGGTCGGGGCCGCCAGGCCTGGGCCGTCGCTCCGGACTCGGCGGCCCGGACTCGGCGGCCCGGAGCCGTCAGTCCCGGGTCCGGCCCGTCACCCGAAGGTGGACCCCAAACCCGACCGGCCCTGATTGGCCGGATTATTCACTCGGTATCCGACGGTATGGCCGGATTGCCCCGGCTGCCACCGGGCGGCGGGCGCCCCGAGGGCCCCGGCCCGAGCCACACCGGCGCAGGGGGCTGGGCGCGGGCCGGGGGAGGCGGCCACACTGTCGGGATGCAGCTACAGCTCGCAGGGGAAGCACGGCGGCCCGGCCGCGAGAGCGAGGACTTCGCGGCGGCTTCGCCGGAAGCGCTGGTACTGCTGGACGGTGCGAGCTCACCGGCCGGTCTGGAGTCCGGCTGTCGGCACGGGACCGCCTGGTACGTCCGCCGGCTGGGCGTGCACCTGCTCGCCCGGCTCACCGACCGGGTGGACCGCTCGATCGCCGAGTGCCTGGCCGACGCCATCGTCGAGACGGCCGCGCTGCACGGTGGCCGGTGCGACCTCGCCCACCGGAACACGCCCGCCGCGATGGTCGTGGCCGCCCGGCGGCACGGCGAGTCGCTGGAGTACCTGGTGCTCGGCGACTCGCTGCTGGTGCTGGAGTTCAAGGACGGCCCGCCGCGGGTGATCGGGGACAACCAGCGCTTCCCCGGCGGCGAGGGCCTGCGCCGGCAGATATGGCAGACCGTGCCCGGCTCCGTCGAACGGGCCGCGCTGCACCTGGAGTACGCGCTCGCCGTCCGCGCCGCGCGCAACACCGGCAACGGCCCGTGGATCGCGGCGGCGAGCCCGCGCGCGGCCGAGCACGCCGAGACGGGTTTCGTCCGGCTGGAGCGCCTGCGCGCGCTGGCGGCCCTGACCGACGGCGCCTCGCGCTACACCGAGCGCTTCGGCCTGGGCAGTTGGGCGGACGCCCTGCGGCTGCTCGCCGAGTCGGGCCCGGGCGAGCTGATCGCCCAGGTCCGCGAGGTCGAGCGCGCGGACGCCGCCTGTGAGCGGTGGCCGCGCGGCAAGGCGCACGACGACGCCTCGGCCGTCTACGCGCTGCTGTAGCTGCGGCAGACGGCCGAGGCGTCGTCGAGACGGGACGGTCAGTCGACCGGGTGGCCGAACCGGCCGGACTGGTAGTCCCGCATGGCCTGCTCCAGTTCGCGGTGGCTGTTCATCACGAACGGCCCGTACCAGGCGACCGGCTCCCGGATCGGCTGCCCGCCCAGGATGATCACGTCCAGGTTGGGGTGCCGGGACTCCTGCCTGGCGTCGGCGGCGATGGTGATGGTGTCGCCCTCGCCGAACACCGCGGCCTGCCCGGTGCGGATCGGCCGGCGCTCGGCGCCGATCGTGCCGTCGCCGTTCAGGACGTACACCAGCGCGTTGAAGTCCGGCTTCCACGGCAGGGTGACCTGCGCGCCCGGGGTGATGGTGGCGTGCAGCAGGGTGATCGGGGTGTGGGTGACGCCCGGGCCCTGGTACCCGCCCAGCTCGCCCGCGATCAGCCGCAGGACCGCGCCGCCGTCCGGGGTGGACAGCAGCTTGACGTGGCCGCCGTGGATGTCCTGGTAGCGCGGGGTGGTCATCTTGTCGGACGCCGGGAGGTTGACCCACAGCTGGATGCCGTGGAACAGGCCGCCGGACAGCACCAGCGACTCCGGCGGGGTCTCGATGTGGAGGATGCCGGAGCCGGCCGTCATCCACTGGGTGTCGCCGCCGCCGAGGTGGCCGCCGCCGCCGTGCGAGTCCTTGTGGATGAACTCGCCGTCGATCAGATAGGTGACCGTCTCGAAGCCGCGGTGCGGGTGCCAGGGCGTGCCCTTGGGCTCGCCGGCGCCGTACTCCACCTCGCCCATCTGGTCCATCATGATGAACGGGTCGAGGTACTTGGTGTTGATCTTGGCGAAGGCGCGGCGCACCGGGAAGCCCTCGCCCTCGAAGCCCTCGGGCGCGGTGACCACGGTGACGACGGGCCGTGCACTCGTGGCGGCGGGGTCGGGGGTGGCGACGCGCGGCAGGGTCAGCGGGTTCTCGACGGTCACGGCGGGCATGTCGGCCTCCTTCGGGGGGTTCCTGGCCTACGCCCACGAGAGTAGTTCAATTCTCAACAAGTAGCAAGTTGAAATTTGAACTATGTGGCTGCGGAGAAGCGCGGGGCTCCTCTCTCGGGGTGGGTCGGCCGGGTGGATCGGCCGGGTGGGTCGGCGGGATGGATCAGCCGTACATGCGGCGCATGGTGAAGTCGACCATCTGCTCCACGGCCTTCGCGTCGAAGACCATCCGGTGCTCGCCCTCCATGTCCAGCGCGAAGCCGTAGCCGGTCGGCAGCAGGTCCAGGACCTCGGCGCCGGTCACGGTGAAGTGCTTGGAGTCCTTGCCGGCGTAGCGGCGCAGCTCCTTCAGCGAGCTGAACATCGGGATCACCGGCGTGGGCGTGTTGTGCAGTGCCAGGAAGCCGGGGCGGTCGCCGCGCGGGCAGTGCACCTTGGAGGTGATGAAGATCGCCTGGAAGTCCTCGACCGCCATCGACCCGGTGGTGAAGGCCCGGACGGCGTCCGCCAGGGACGGCGGGGAGGGCTCCGGGTAGAGCGACTGCTGGGGCGACTGCGACTGCGCGCCGTAGGCGTCGGGGCCGGGCATGCCGTTCATGCCCGGCTGCGGACCCGCCTGCTGCTGGTAGGGGTCGCCCGGGTATGCGTTCTGGTCATATCCGTACACACGGACAGGCTAGCGGGAGCGCACCCGCCCGCGCTGGCGTCGATCCTGACAAGGAGTCGTCGTCCCGGCTTGTGGGACGTGACCACGTTCATAGGGGATTCACCGCCGGGGGCTTGCCCAAGTTACCGCTGGGTAGCATCATGATGCCTACTGGTGGGTACGGGGCGCCCGAACGCGGCGGACTCCCGGAAGCGACGAACCGGAGAAAACGGCCATGGGTCACTACAAGTCCAACCTGCGGGACGTGGAGTTCAACCTCTTCGAGGTGTTCGGCCGCGAGCAGGTCTACGGCACCGGACCGTTCGCGGACATGGACGTCGAGACCGCGAAGAACATCCTGAGCGAGATCTCGCGCCTCGCCGAGAACGACCTCGCCGCGTCCTTCGTCGACGCCGACCGCAACCCGCCGGTCTTCGACCCGGAGACCAACACCGCCCCGATCCCGGCCACGTTCAAGAAGAGCTACCAGACCTTCATGGACGCCGAGTGGTGGCGCCTGGGCATCCCGGAGTCGATCGGCGGCCAGGTCACCCCGAACTCGCTGATCTGGGCCTTCGCCGAGCAGATCCTGGGCTCGAACCCGGCCATCTGGATGTACTCCTCCGGCCCGGCCTTCGCCGGCGTCATCGCCGAGGAGGGCACCGAGGAGCAGCTGGAGGTCGCCAAGCGGATGACCGACCGCCTGTGGGGCTCCACCATGGTCCTCACCGAGCCCGACGCGGGCTCCGACGTGGGCGCCGGCCGCACCAAGGCGATCAAGCAGGAGGACGGCTCCTGGCACATCGAGGGTGTGAAGCGCTTCATCACCTCGGGCGAGCACGACATGTCCGAGAACATCATCCACATGGTGCTGGCCCGCCCCGAGGGCGGCAAGCCCGGCACCAAGGGCCTGGGCCTGTTCATCGTCCCGAAGTTCGACTTCGACTGGGAGACCGGCGAGCTCGGCGAGCGCAACGGCGTCTACGCCACCAACGTCGAGCACAAGATGGGCCTCAAGGCCTCGAACACCTGCGAGATGACCTTCGGTGCCAAGCACCCGGCCAAGGGCTGGCTGCTCGGCGAGAAGGTCGACGGCATCCGCCAGATGTTCAAGATCATCGAGTTCGCCCGCATGATGGTCGGCACGAAGGCCATCGCCACCCTCTCCACCGGCTACCTGAACGCCCTGGAGTACGCCAAGGAGCGCGTGCAGGGCGCCGACATCTCGCAGTTCCTGGACAAGACCGCCCCGCGCGTCACCATCACCCACCACCCGGACGTGCGCCGCTCGCTGCTGACCCAGAAGGCCTACGCCGAGGGCATGCGCGCGCTGGTCCTGTTCACCGCGTCGGTCCAGGACGACATGATGGCCGCCAAGCTGCGCGGCGAGCACGACGAGGCCGCCGAGCGCCTCAACGACCTGCTCCTGCCGATCGTCAAGGGCTACGGCTCGGAGAAGTCCTACGAGCAGCTCGCCCAGTCCCTGCAGACCTTCGGTGGCTCCGGCTACCTGCAGGAGTACCCGATCGAGCAGTACATCCGCGACGCCAAGATCGACACCCTCTACGAGGGCACCACGGCGATCCAGGGCCAGGACTTCTTCTTCCGCAAGATCGTCAAGGACGGCGGCCAGGCGCTCACCGCGCTGTCCGAGCAGATCCAGAAGTTCCTCGGCTCGGCCGAGGGCGGCGACGCCCTGGCCGCCGAGCGCGAGCTGCTCGCCAAGGCCGCCGGCGACCTGGAGGCCATCGTCGGCAAGCTGCTGGCCGACCTCTCCTCGGTCGAGCAGGACGTCAAGAACATGTACAAGGTGGGCCTCAACACCACCCGCCTGCTGATGGTCTCCGGCGACGTCGTGGTCGGCTGGCTGCTGCTGCGCCAGGCCGCGGTGGCCCTGGCCAAGCTCGAAGCCGGCGCCTCGGAGAAGGACGTCCCGTTCTACCAGGGCAAGGTCGCGGCGGCCCGCTTCTTCGCCAAGAACGTCCTGCCGACCGTCGCCCCGCAGCGCCTGATCGCCGAGGGCATCGACAACGAGATCATGGAGCTGGCGGAGGAGGCCTTCTAAGGCCCCACCCACCGAAAGCCGCCTGACGAACCCTCACGTCGAAGGGCCCGGCCGACCGGCCGGGCCCTTCGACGTCGCCGCCGGCCGCCGGGCCCGCTCAACACGCCCATGCCCGCGGTGACTTCACTGCACCGACGTACCGTCGACCGGCCGCCGGGCCGGTCCGGGCCAGCCGGCCCGCCGTGCCCGGGTCGTCGTCGCGGGAGCCGGAGCCCCCGGCGGATGACCGTCTGCGACCAGGGGGGATCGCTGGGTGAACGATGGTGGGGGCGAAGGCACTTCACGGTTGTGTCTGTGTTTCGCATCCGTTGTGACGTTGCGAGTGCCCTGTCCGTGTACGGGCATATGCTCAGGGTGCGAAGCCGACCCCCATCCGGCTTCGGCCCTCCATCGACTCAGGAGCAGTATGTCGCCCGCCGCCCGACAGGCGTTCTTCGACCGGACGCACACCGATGATCTGATCGCGTTCCTCGGCACCTCGCCGTCCCCGTACCACGCGGTCGCGAGCGCCGCCGAGCGGCTGGAGAAGGCGGGCTTCCGGCAGGTCGCCGAGACGGACGCGTGGGACGCTGCGGCCGGTGGGCGCTACGTCATCCGCGGCGGCGCGCTCATCGCGTGGTACCTGCCCGAGAGCGCCGGGCCCGAGACGCCGTTCCGCGTGGTCGGGACGCACACCGACTCGCCGAACCTGCGGGTCAAGCCGGTGCCGGACACCGGCTCCGCGGGCTGGCGGCAGGTCGCGGTGGAGATCTACGGCGGCGTGCCGCTGAACACCTGGCTCGACCGGGACCTCGGCCTGTCCGGCCGGCTGACCCTGAAGGACGGCGGCTGGCGCCTGGTGCAGCTGGATGAGCCGCTGCTGCGCGTGCCGCAGCTGGCGATCCACCTGGATCGTCAGGTCAACGACGGCATGAAGCTCGACAAGCAGCGCCACCTCACCCCGATCTGGGGCCTCGGCCCGGTCGACGAGGGCGGCCTGATCTCCTACGTCGCCCAGCGGGCCGGCCTGGAGCCGGCCGACGTGGTCGGCTGGGACCTCATGACGCACGACGTCCAGCCCGCCTCCTACCTCGGCCGGGACCGCGAGCTGCTGGCCGGCCCGCGCCTGGACAACCTGCTGTCCGTGCACGCGGCCACCGCCGCGCTCGCCGCCGTCGCCACCGCCGAGGGTGCCGCCGACCTGCCGTACATCCCGGTGCTGGCGGCCTTCGACCACGAGGAGACCGGCAGCGAGTCGGACACCGGCGCGCAGAGCCCGCTGCTCGGCAACGTCCTGGACCGCACCGTCCACGCGCGCGGCGGCACCCCCGAGGACCGGGCCCGCGCGCTGGCCGGCACCGTCTGCCTCTCCTCGGACATGGGCCACGCCGTCCACCCGAACTACACCGAGCGGCACGAGCCGGGCCACCACCCGATGCCGAACGGCGGCCCGATCCTCAAGGTGAACGTCAACAACCGCTACGCGACGGACGGCGTCGGCCGGGCCGTGTTCGCGGCGGCCTGCGAGCGGGCCGGCGTGCCGTGGCAGACCTTCGTCTCCAACAACGCCATGCCCTGCGGCACGACGATCGGCCCGATCACCGCGGCCCGCCTCGGCATCAGGACGGTGGACTGCGGCATCGCGGCGCTGTCCATGCACTCGGCGCGCGAGCTGTGCGGTGCGGACGACCCGTACCTGCTGGCGAGCGCGATCAAGGCCTTCCTGGAGAGCTGAGCGGCGTGACGCGGAAGGGCCCGGCGGAGTCTGCGCCGGGCCCTTCCGCGTGGGGTGCCGTCGCTACTCCATGCCGGCGAGCACCAGTGGCAGGCGGCGGGCGCCGTCGGCGACCAGCTTCACCGGCACGCCCCAGTCCTGCTGGTGCACGTGGCAGGCCGGGAACTCGATCTCCGGGTCGTCGTCGCAGGACGCGGCCATCGCCGACACGTGCAGCACCCCCTCGGCGACCTCGTCGGACAGGACCAGCTCGCGCGAGAGGTCGGTGTCCGCGCCCGCGCCGGAGACCAGCAGCTCCGGCGGGGTGGAGCTGACCAGCAGCCGGGTGGAGGGGCCGTAGCGCTCGTCCAGCTTCTGGCCGCTCGGCGCGGAGAACACCACGTCCAGCCGGAACGGGCCCGGCGCGACCTCGGTGGCCGCGCGCTGGGTGCGGTGCGCGACCGACTCGACCCGCACCGCCTCCTCGGGCAGCCGCAGCCTGGTCAGCCGGTGCCGGGCCGACTCGACCACCACGATGTCCTCGTCCACCAGGACGGCCCCGGACGGCTCGCGCAGGTCGGTGGCCAGCGTGGTGACCTCGCCGGTCGCCGGGTCGAAGCGGCGCAGCGCGTGGTTGTAGGTGTCGGCGACGGCCACCGAGCCGTCCGGCAGCACGGTGACGCCGAGCGGGTGCTGGAACAGGGCCTGCCCGGCGGCGCCGTCGCGGTGGCCGAAGTCGAACAGGCCGGTGCCGACGGCCGTTTCGACCGTCCTGGTTTCACGTGAAACCCATCGCAGGGCGGAGGTCTCGGAGTCGGCGACCCAGAGCTTCTCGCCGTCCGCGCTGACCGCGAGCCCGGAGGGCTGGGCGAACCAGGCCTCACCGGCGGGCCCGTCCACCAGGCCCTCGTTGGTGGTTCCGGCCGCGACGCGGACCGTGCCGCCCGCCGGGTCGTACGCCCACAGCTGGTGCACGCCGGCCATGGCGATCCACACCTCGCCGTCGAACCAGGCGACGTCCCACGGCGAGGAGAGGTCCACCTCGCGGGCCGGGCCCTCGGTGGCCGAGCCCTGCCACCACTGGCGGCCGGTGCCGGCCAGGGTGGTGACGCTGCCGTCGGCCAGCCGGACGCCGCGCAGCGCGTGGTTGACGGTGTCGGCGACGACCACGTCGTAGTCGTACGGGTGGCCCTCGGGCAGCAGCGCGAGGCCCTGCGGCTCGCTGAACCGGGGGCTGGTGCCGTCCACCAGGCCGCGCTGGCCGTCGCCGATCCGGCGGACCACCGTCTCGCCGTCCTCGGCCAGCTCGACCAGCGAGTGGTGGCCGGAGTCGGCGACCAGGAAGTGGCCGTTGCCGAGGCGCACCGCCTTGCCGGGGAACTTGAGGTCCCCGGCGGTCGGCTCCGGCGCCACGTACGGGCCGTCGCCGCGGCGCAGCGTGCCCTTGGCGGCGTGCTCCTCCTCCAGTTCCTCGACCAGCCGCGCGATCGCGTGCGCGTGGCCCTCGCCGGCGTGCTGGGCGACGACGTACCCCTCGGGGTCGATCACCACGAGCGTCGGCCAGGCGCGCACGGCGTACTGCTTCCACGTGGCGAGCGCCGGGTCGTCCAGGACCGGGTGGTGCACCTCGTACCGTGCGACGGCATCGACGACGGCCTGGTGGTCGGCCTCGTGCACGAACTTGGGCGAGTGCACGCCGACGATCACCACGGTGTCGCGGTGCTTCTCCTCCAGCTCGCGCAGTTCGTCGAGGACGTGGAGGCAGTTGATGCAGCAGAAGGTCCAGAAGTCCAGTACCAAAATGCGACCTCGGAAGTCCGCCAGGGAGAGTTCCTTGCCGCCGGTGTTCAGCCAACCGCCTGCGCCGACCAGCTCGGGGGCGCGTACTCGTGCACGAGATGCCATGGCTGTATCCAACCTCATGGGTGGGGGTGGCATTCCGGGGCGGCGCCTGCGGGGCTGTCGGGGGTGGGGGCGGGCAGGGTGTTCAGGAGGACGGGCCGAAGCAGGCCTGCCAGCGGGTTTCGCCGTCCTGGTGCTCGGTGGTCGGGGTGAGGCCGAGGGTGCGGGCCGCGGTTGCGGAGGCGTGGTGGTCGGGGTGGATGTGGGCCGTCACGGTGGTGATGCCGGCGGCGATGAGGTGGGCGAGCAGGGTGCGGGCGGCCTCGGCGGCGAGGCCGCGGCCCTGCCAGGGCGTTCCGAGCACCCAGGCCAGCTCGGCGGTGTCCCGGCGGACCGTCGCCTGGACGTAGCCGGCGAGGCGGCCGTCGGCGTGCAGCCGCAGCGCCCAGTTGCCCCAGGTCTCGGCCGGGTCGGGGGAGCCGGCGGCGAGCCGGGCGTAGCGGGCGCGCAGGGCGTCGGCGGTGGCCGGGGTGCCGCCGGTGAAGGTGTGCAGGGCCGGGTCGGCGAGGGCGGCGGCCATCTCCTCGGCGTGCTCGGGCCGCAGCGGGACGAGGTCGAGGCGTTCGCCGCGCAGGGTGGCGGTGGTGTCGGGGTGCACGGGTCCGTTCGGGCCTTTCGGTTGTGGGGTCGTCCCGCCGAGCACGTCGTGGCGCCTTCCGGTTGATGGAGCGCAGGCCGGCGCTCGGCGGCGGTGACGAGGGCCTGGCCGGCGTGGTCGGCCTGCTGCGGCGCTGAGGCCCGGCCGGTACCGTACCGGCATGGCTGACCTTGAAGAACGCGCCAACGTCGTCGCGTCCGGTTCTCGGCAGGCCGGGGCAGGGGTGCCGGTCCGCCGGCGCCGCGGCACGGACCTCGCCGACTGCGTCCGGCTGCTGGGCGATGTCCGCGCCGCCGACGGCTACCCGACCGACTGGCCCGAGCGGCCCTCCGCCTGGCTCACCCCCGAGGGGCTCCTCGCCGCCTGGGTGGCCGAGTCGGACGAGCGCACCCTCGGGCACATCGCCCTCTCCCGCAGCGCCCCCGGGGACGCCGCCCCCGTGCTGTGGGGCCACCGCACCGGCGCCCGGCCCGAACTCACCGCCGTGGTGAACCGGTTGTTCGTCGCCCCCGCCGCGCGCGGGCGGGGTGTCGGGGCGCGCCTGCTGGCGAACGCCGTGACGCACGCGCGTGCCCTCGGCCTGCACCCGGTCCTCGACGTCCTCGCCACCGACGCGGGCGCGGTGGCCTGCTACCGGCGTCTCGGCTGGACGTGGCTGGGCAGCGTCGACCAGCAGTGGGACGGCGGGCGCACCGTCGTCGTCCAGTGCTTCGCGGCGCCGAGGGAACCCTGAGCAGCCCCGCGGGGAGCCCGTCGCACCGGCTCCCCGCAGGTGCGCGTCAGCCCGCGGAGCGGTCCGCGGCGGGGCGGCGGCGCAGGGCGGGAGTGGTGAGCGCGGGCGGCTGCCAGGCGCCGTCGGCCTGGTAGAGGTTGGCGCCGGGCGGGACGATCGCGTCGATGCGGTCGAGGGTGGCGTCGTCGAGGACGAGGTCGGCGCCGTTGAGGGCCGATTCGAGCTGTGCCATCGTGCGCGGGCCGAGGATCACCGAGGTGACGGCCGGGTGGGCCAGCGGGAAGGCGACGGCCAGCTCGGGGAGCGTGCGGCCGAGGTCGTCGGCGAGCGCGGTGAAGGCCTCGACGGCGTCCAGCTTGGCCTGGGTGAGCGGGAGTGCCGGGTCGAAGCGGCCCGGGTTGATGGCGGCGCGGCCCCGGGTGAGGTCGATCGCCCGCCCCTTGCGGTAGCGGCCGGTGAGGAAGCCGCCGGCCAGCGGGCCCCAGGTGAGTGCGCCCATGCCGAGCTTCTGGACGGTGGGCAGCACGTTCGCCTCGATGCCGCGGGCGAGCAGCGAGTACGGCGGCTGCTCGGTGCGCAGGCGCGGGAGGCCGCGGCGTTCGGCGACGTGGTGCGCGTCGACGATCTGCTCGGCGGGGAAGGTCGAGCAGCCGAAGGCGCGGATCTTGCCGGCCCGGACGAGGTCGTCGAGGGCGGAGAGGGTCTCCTCGATGTCGGTGGTGTGGTCCGGCCGGTGCACCTGGTACAGGTCGATCCGGTCGGTGCGCAGCCGCCGCAGGCTCTCCTCGACCTCCCGGACGATCCAGCGCCGCGAGTTGCCGCCCCGGTTGCGGCCCTCGCCCATCGGGAAGTGCACCTTGGTGGCGAGCACGATGTCGTCCCGGTCGCCGCGGGCGGCCAGTGCCTTGCCGACGATCTCCTCGGACTCGCCGGCCGAGTAGATGTCGGCGGTGTCGACGAAGTTGATGCCGCGGTCGAGGGCGGTGTGGATGATCCGGATGCAGTCGTCGTGGTCGGGATTGCCGATCGCGCCGAACATCATGGTGCCGAGGCAGTAGGCGCTGACTTCGATGCCGGTGCCGCCGAGGACGCGGTAGCGCATGGTGGTTCTCCCCCGAAGGTCTTGGGTGTCCCGTTCGTTGCGTCAGAGGCTAGGAGTTGGAGTGCGCTCCAACGCAAGCGCCACGGATCCCCCGGCGGGGGGAGCGGGCTCGTCGTGGCGGAGGAGGTCGGGGCCGGGGTGTGCGCGCGAGTGTTGGGGCATGACGAGGAACGGGTGGGGAGTGGCCGGTTGGGGCATCGCCTATGCCGCGTACGGGACGGGCTGTGCGCTGGGCGGAACGCCGCTGTTCGGGGCCTCCTGGCTGGGCTGGGTGGTCGCCGGAGTGGGGGCCGCGGCGGTGCCGGCCGGAGTGGCGGCGGCCCGGGGCGGGCCGGGGCCCGGGCTGCGGGCGGTGCTGTGGGCGCTGGCGGTGCCCACGGCGGCGGCGGCCTGGGGGCTGCTCATGGACCTGCTGCAGTTGCTGACCGGGGAGGGCGTGGACAGCGGGCCGGGGGCGGTGCACCGCACGCTGTCGGCGGTCGGCGCCGTGCTGCTGGCGGCCGCCGCGCGCGTACGGTCGTCCGGTGCGACGCGGGAGGCGGCTCCCTCCGAGGCCCCGGCCGCCGTCCAACTCGCCGCCTGGGCAGGCACCTTGGCGTTCGTTCCGTACGTCGTGATGAAGCTGAACTGGTCATTCGGCGGCAGCTTCGCCGGGATCGACGGCGCCGGGATGCGGGCGGTGAACGAGCGCAACGGCGCCTCCGGGCTCTGGCTCACCCTGGAGGACTGGGGGCTCGACGCCACCGCGCTGATGGCCCTGCTCGGGGTGTTCCTGCTGTGGGGCCTGGTCCGGCCGTGGGGGCAGGTCTTCCCGCGGTGGACCCTGGCGCTGCGCGGGCGCCGGGTGCCGCGCTGGCTGCCGCTCACCCCCGCGCTGATCGGGTCGGGCACGCTCGCGCCGTACGGGCTGATCGGGCTGGGGTACCTGACGCTGTGCACGGCCGGCGTGACGACGATCCGGGCGGGCGACGAACCGACTCCGGACGACGCGCTGATGGTGGGCTGGGTCGGGATGAGCGGGTTCGCCGTGTACGGGGTGACGCTGGCGGTGGCCGCCCGGTCGTACTGGCGGCGGACGGGCGGCTGAGGCCGGGTCCGCGACCGGGCCGGATTTGCAGGAACGGCAACAAAGCTTGCCGGTCCGGCGGGGCCGGCCGCAGCCTGGCAGTGGAGGCGACCGCCATGAGCGAGGTGAACGCGACCGCCCGGCCCGAGGGCGACCGCCACGACGTGGTCGTGGCCGACCCGCGGGCGCAGGCCGCCGCCGCGCCCGCCTGAGCGGGGAGGCTCCCTCCCGTACGCCCGCACCGCCGAACGACCCGACGACCACGATCGGAGAACCCGCATGTCCGGCCACCACCATCACCACCGCGCCGAGGGCCACGACCACGTCCCCGCCGCCGACTTCGACTGGGACGCGCTCGCCGCCCACCTGGAACGGGAGGCCGAGCTGAAGGCCCCCGCCGTCACCGCGGCCGCCCACTGGCTGCGCGAGCTGCCCGGCGGGGGCGAGGTCCGCCGGATGCTCGACGTCGGCAGCGGCCCGGGCGTGCTCGCCGGGCTGCTCGCCGACGCCTTCCCGGCCGCCGAGGTGGTCGCGGTCGACCAGTCGGCCGCCCTGCTGGAGCGCGCCCGCACCCGCTCCGGCGGCCGGCTGAAGACCCAACAGGCCGACCTGCCCGAGGAGTTCGGCAAGCTCGGCGAGGCCGACCTGATCTGGTCCGCGAACGCGATCCACCACCTCGGCGACCAGCAGACCGCGCTCACCGCCCTCGCCGGCCTGCTGCGCCCCGGCGGGGTGTTGGCCGTCGCCGAGCGCGGACTGCCGCTGCGCTACCTGCCGCGCGACTTCGGCCTCGGCCGGGCCGGCTTCCAGGCCCGCCTGGACGCGGCCCACGAGGACGGCTTCAGCACGATGCGCGCCGAACTCCCGGGCGCCACCGCGCAGATCGAGGACTGGCCGGCCATGCTCACCCGCGCGGGCCTGACCCCGGCCGGCACCCGGACCTTCCTGATCGACCACCCGGCCCCGCTCGCCGCCCCCGCCCGCGAGCACCTCCACGCCCAGCTCGCCCGCCTGCACGACCAGCTCGCCGATCACCTGGACCCGCAGGACGCCGCCACGCTGGCCGCCCTCCTCGACGAGGACGCTCCCACCGGGATCCTGCACCGCCCGGACGCGTTCTACCTGTCCGCGATGACCGTCCACACCGCCCGCGCGCTCCCCGCCTGACGGGCCCCGGAGCCCCCGGGGGGGTGGGACGTCGGCGGTACCCCGGGGGCGCCGGTCCGCCACGGGCCGGGCCGGGCCGGTACCGTCGCCGCATGACAGCCAACGAGCACGGGTTCGTCGTCGTGACGACCACCCACGCGACCGAGGACCTGGCCCGGGCCCTGGCGTCCGCCGCCGTCCGCGAGCGGCTGGCCGCGTGCGCGCAGGTGTACCCGGTCCGGTCCGTCTACTGGTGGGAGGGCGAGGTCCAGGACGCCGAGGAGTGGCGGATCGACCTCAAGACCAGGGCCGAACTCGCCGACCGGCTGGGCGCGTTCCTCACCGGGCGGCACGAGTACGAGACGCCCGAGGTGGTCGCCGTCCCGGTGGTCGCGGGCAGCCCCGGCTACCTCGCGTGGGTCACCGCCGAGACGGCCACCTCCTAGCCGTTCACGCCGGCTCGCCGCCGAAGCGGGCCGTCCAGGCCGCCAGGTCCTCGTCGGTGATCTTGGCGAACAGCACCGGCGGCACCGTGAACGCCGTCCCGGCCGGCACCAGGTCGAGCGCCCGCGCCTCCTGCGGGGCCACCCAGCGCCGGGAAGCCGCCGGGGCGTCGTCCGCCAGCGCGAACGCGCCGCGCATCGCCGCCGCGGCGGTCGGGATGAACGGCTCCGACACCACCGCGTACAGGTGGATCAGGTTCATCGCCGTGCGCAGCGTCAGCGCCGCCGCGTCCGGGTCGGTCTTCACCTGGAGCCACGGTGCCTTCTCGTCCAGGTACGCGTTGCCGGCGCTCCACAGCGCCCGCAGACCCTGCGCCGCCTTGCGGAAGTTGAGCGCGTCGAGCTGCGCCTCGTACTCGGCGAGCAGGTCGGCGACCTGCGCCCCGAGCCGCTGTTCGGCCTCGCCGGGCGCGTGCCCGCCGGGGACGTCGTCGCCGAAGCGCTTGCGGCTGAAGGACAGCACCCGGTTGACGAAGTTGCCGAGGGTGTCGGCGAGGTCCTTGTTGACGACGGCGGCGAAGAGGTCCCAGGTGAAGCTGGAGTCGTCCGACTCGGGCGCGTGAGCCATCAGGAAGTAGCGCCAGTAGTCGGACGGCAGCAGCTCCAGGGCGACGTCGGTGAAGATGCCGCGCTTCTGGCTGGTGGAGAACTTCCCGCCGTAGTACGTCAGCCAGTTGAAGGCCTTGACGTAGTCGACCTTCTTCCACGGGCGGCGCGAGCCGAGGATCGTCGCCGGGAACATCACCGTGTGGAACGGGACGTTGTCCTTGGCCATGAACTCGGTGTAGCGGACGGTGTCGTCGGCCTCGTACCACCAGGACTTCCAGTCCCGCAGCTGCCCGGCCGGGGCCGCGTCCGCCCACTCCTTGGTGGCGCCGATGTACTCGATCGGCGCGTCGAACCAGACGTAGAACACCTTGCCCTCGGCGGCCAGCTCCGGCCACACGTCGGCCGGCACCGGGACGCCCCACTCCAGGTCACGGGTGATCGAGCGGTCCTGCAGGCCCTCGGTGAGCCACTTGCGGGCGATCGAGGAGGCGAGCACCGGCCAGTCGTCGGCGTGGGTCGAGATCCACTCCTCGACCTCCTCGGTCAGCTTCGACTGGAGCAGGAACAGGTGCCTGGTCTCCCGCACCTCCAGGTCGGAGCTGCCGCTGATGGCCGAGCGCGGCTCCAGCAGGTCGGTCGGGTCCAGCACGCGCGTGCAGTTCTCGCACTGGTCGCCGCGGGCCTTGTCGTAGCCGCAGTGCGGGCAGGTGCCGACGATGTAGCGGTCCGGCAGGAAGCGCCCGTCGGCGTTGGAGTACACCTGGCGGATCGCGCGCTCCTCGATGAAGCCGTTGCGCTGGAGCTCGCGGGCGATCTCCTGGGTGATCTCCCGGTTCTGCGGCGACGAGCTGCGGCCGAAGTGGTCGAACGAGAGCTCGAAGCCGTCGTACACCGCCCGCTGCGCCTCGTGCGCCCGCGCGCAGAACTCGGCGACCGGCAGCCCGGCCTCCTGCGCGGCGAGCTCGGCGGGCGTGCCGTGCTCGTCCGTCGCGCAGATGTACAGCACCTCGTGGCCGCGCTGGCGCAGGTAGCGGGAGTAGACGTCCGCCGGGAGCATGGACCCGACCATGTTCCCCAGGTGCTTGATCCCGTTGATGTAGGGAAGGGCGCTGGTGATCAGGTGCCGAGCCATCCTGGGATGCTCCGATTTCTCCCGCACGCGCACCCCGCCCGGGGTGCCGTGCCAGGCGCAGGGTTCCACTGTGGGTGCCAAAGCCTACCGTCGCCGGTGGGCTCCGGACGTGGATTAAAGCCCGCTGAAGTCGCCGTAGCGGTCGAACTCCCCGGCCTTCACGCCGCGCACGAAGGCCGCCCACTTGCGCGGCGTGGTGCGGACGACGACCTCGGCGCTCTCGGACTCGCGGATCTCCACCAGCCCGTCGGCGGTGCGGATCTCGACGCACTCGTTGGCCTCGGCGCTCGCCGACGACTTCTGCCAGTCGTTCATGCGGGGACTGTCTTCACTATGGTCCGGATGAACTCCCTGGATTCGTCCGGCCCGAGCGCGACCGCCTCGGTCTCCGCCCTGATCCCGCGGTAGGTGCGCAGATCGGCGTCGCCGTGCACGAACTTCGGGCCCTGGGAGAGGTCGATCTGGACGGTGTCCAGCTCGGGCACCGGCCCGCAGGCGAGGTACATGCTCTCGCCGGAACCCGGAAAGGTGTCCACGCTGAACGGGATCGCCCGGATCTCCACCCCGGGCCGCTCGGAGTCCTCCAGCAGGCTGCGCAACTGCTCCTGCAGCACGACGGGGCCGCCGAACTGCATGCGCAGCGCGGATTCGTGGACGAAAGCGGTGTACGGCTTCGGCCGTTCGACCAGGACGCGCTGGCGCTGGATCCGGAACGCCGTGCGCACGTCGGTCTCGTGCCGGGGCAGCGGCGGGCGCAGGCGCGCGAACACGGCGTTGGCGTAGGCCGGGGTCTGGAGCAGTCCGGGGATGAAACTGGTGTGCAGGATGGTGAGCGACTCGGCGTGGTGCTCCATCTCCGCGATGTCGATGATCCCGCTCGGGATGCGCCCGCGGTAGCCGTCCCACCAGTACTTGCGGCGGTCCTGCGTCATCGCGAGCAGCGCGTCGAGGTACGGGCCCTCCGTGAGGCCGCAGGTGCGCGCCCAGACCCGGAGCCGTACGGCGCTGATGCCGGACTTCCCGTTCTCCATCTGCGAGATCTTGGGCAGGTCGGTGCCCAGGGTGGCGGCCAGGTTCTTGGGCGTCACGCCCACGCGTTCGCGCATCTTGCGCAGCTCGATGCCAAGACGCTGCTGGCGCACGGTCGGCGACAAGCGGGGTGGCATGACTCTCTTCTCCGGGTCGCGGGGGTCCGTCGATGCTTCCGGTGAAGTGTGCCGCGCAGACCGGACCCTAGCTACCGAAACGGGGGATACCCCACGATGGAGTGAACGTCTGCTCTCTCGGTAGCAAGTCTTGCACCTCGACCCCCTATGGTCGATGCCGAGTCACCCGCCGACCGGTCGTAGCTCACGGACCGTCAATCAGCCGTAGACGCACGCCAGATGCATGGTCGACAGGCTCGCCATCACCGACCGGAGACCACCATGCCGCTTCCGTCGCCCCTTCGTCGTTCCCGATGCGTTCCGGTAAGCCGGTGAACGCTCTCATCGTCGCCGGGCTGTCGCTCCTCCTGCTCGCCGTGCTGTTCGTCGGCTGGCTGGTCTGGCTGGTCAACGTCCAGCCCGGGGAACCCCGTTCGGCGAAGCAGGAGTTCGCCGCGCGACATTCCCGCTCCGCCGACGAGAACTGACGGCCGGCTCCTTCCGGTCAGACGTCGGCGACGAAGTGGTCGAACTCCCCGGCCTGGACGCCGAGGAGGAAGGCCTCCCACTTCTCCGGGGTGGTGCGGACGACGACCCCGCTGCCGTCCGACTCGCGGATCTCGACCACGCCGTCGACGAACCGCACCTCCAGGCACTCGCCGGACGGGTCGCTCGTGGAAGGCCGTTGCCAGTCGGTCATGGTGGCTCCTCGGAGGAAGGCTCGGATCTCCGCTCCAGCTTGCCACCATCCGCCGTCGTCAGCCGCGGGCGAGCCGTTCGACGAGCCGGGCCTCGGCCGCGGGCCACTCGTCGGCGAGCATCGAGAAGTAGGCGGTGTCCCGCCAGACGCCGTCGGCGCGCAGGCGGTCGCGGCGGAACGTGCCCTCGTACCGGGCGCCGAGCCGCAGGACCGCGTTGCGGGAGCGGTCGTTGAGCGCGTCGGTCTTCCAGAAGACCCGGCCCATGCCCAGCTCGCCGAAGGCGTACCGCAGGAGCAGCAGCTTCGACTCGGTGTTGATTCCCGTGCGCCACACCGAGCGCGCGTACCAGGTGCCGCCGATCTCGACCAGTTCGTGGGTCGCGCTGAAGGCGTAGAAGCCGGTGATGCCGACGGCCCGGCCGCTCGCCAGGTCGACGACGGCGAACTTCACCGCCGTGCCGGCCGCCACCTCCTCGATGCGGTGGTCGACGATCCTGCCCAGCTCCTCCTCGCTCTGCGGCGGGAGGAAGGGGATCCAGCGCCAGACGTCCGGGTCGGGGCCGACGGTGGCCCAGAGGTCGGGGACGTGGTGGCGTCCGAGGGGCTCCAGACGGACGTGGCGGCCGGTCAGGGTGACGGGCCCGGGCAGCTTCGCGGTCATGGTGCGAACGTAGCGGCGATCTGCACTAGATGCAATGAATTTATGCCATAGTGCAAAACTTCCGGGAAACGGAAGGGGCCCTGCGGGATCTCTCCCGCAGGGCCCCTCGGGCCGGACGATCCGGACGGCGGTCCGGAGCCGGCTCAGATGAACGAGTTGATCTGGATCGTCTCGTCGCGGCCGGGGCCGACGCCGATGGCGGAGATCGGCGCGCCCGACATCTCCTCCAGCGCCTTCACGTAGGCCTGCGCGTTCTTCGGCAGCTCGGCGAAGGTCTTCGCCTTGCTGATGTCCTCGTTCCAGCCCGGCAGCGTCTCGTAGATCGGCTTGGCGTGGTGGAAGTCCGACTGGTTGTAGGGGAGCTCCTCGACCCGGCGGCCGTCGATCTCGTACGCGACGCAGACCGGGATCTGCTCCCAGCCCGTGAGGACGTCGAGCTTGGTGAGGAAGAAGTCGGTGAGGCCGTTGACCCGGGTCGCGTAGCGCGCGATGACGGCGTCGAACCAGCCGCAGCGGCGGTCGCGGCCGGTGGTCACGCCGCGCTCGCCGCCGATGCGGCGCAGCGCCTCGCCGTCCGCGTCGAACAGCTCGGTCGGGAACGGGCCGGAGCCGACACGGGTGGTGTAGGCCTTGAGGATGCCGATGACCCGGTCGATCTTGGTGGGGCCGATGCCGGCGCCGGTGCAGGCGCCGCCCGCGGTCGGGTTCGACGAGGTCACGAAGGGGTACGTGCCGTGGTCGACGTCGAGCAGGGTGCCCTGGCCGCCCTCCAGCAGGACGACCTTGTTCGCCTTGAGGGCCTCGTCCAGGACGAGGGTGGTGTCGGCGAGGAAGGGCCTGATCTTGTCCGCGTAGCCCAGGTACTCCTCGACGACCAGCTCGGCCGGGACGGCGCGGCGGTTGTAGAGCTTGACCAGGATCTGGTTCTTGTCGTGCAGCGCCGCCTCGACCTTCTGGCGCAGGATCGACTCGTCGAACAGGTCCTGGACCCGGATGCCGACGCGGTTGATCTTGTCCGCGTAGGTCGGGCCGATGCCGCGGCCGGTGGTGCCGATCCGGCGCTTGCCGAGGAAGCGCTCGGTGACCTTGTCCAGGGTGCGGTGGTAGGGCGTGATCAGGTGGGCGTTGCCCGAGACCAGCAGCTTGGAGGTGTCGATGCCGCGCTCGTTCAGGCCGCCCAGCTCTGACAGCAGCACGGCCGGGTCGATGACGACGCCGTTGCCGATCACCGGCGTCACGTTCGGGCTGAGGATGCCGGAAGGGAGCAGGTGCAGGGCATACTTCTGGTCGCCGATGACCACCGTGTGACCGGCGTTGTTGCCGCCCTGGTAGCGGACGACGTAGTCGACGGAGCCGCCGAGGAGGTCGGTCGCCTTCCCCTTGCCCTCGTCTCCCCACTGAGCGCCAACGAGCACGAGTGCCGGCACAGGCGTACACCCCTTCCGGTTGGGGCATCCTGCGTAGGCCGCAGTCTGCCCCGAGATAGACGAAGCCCCTGGCGCAGTAGCGCAAGGGGCTCTTGCACCGAGAGATTACCTGAGGAAGGACCGGTCGTGTCGTCCCTGTCCACGCCTGCAACCGGCGGCCCCGAGCCGCTCCTGCTGCTCCTCGACCCGGTGGCCCGGCAGACCGACGGGGAGTCGGTGCGGATCGCGAAGGACGTGCTCTGCGGGGGTGCGGACGTCAAGGTGGCGTACCCGGAGAGCACGTCCGAACTCGACCGGGTGCTTTCGCACCGGGGGCGGCGGCGACCGGTGGTGATCGGTTCTGATCTTGCTCTGCAGCGGGTGCTCCAAGCCCTGCACCGGCAGCGTGAGCTGGGCGCGGATCCGGTGGGCATGGTTCCGGTCGGCCGCTCGGAGGAACTGGCGGCGGCCCGCGCGCTCGGGGTGCCGGGCGAGCCGGTGCCGGCCGCGCGGGCGGTGCTGTCGGGTGCCCCGCGGAAGCTGGACCTGCTGGTGGACGACGGTGGCGGGGTCGCGCTGGGCGGGGTGCGGATCTCCGGTGCGGGCGGCCGGCGGCTGATCGGCCGTCCGGGCGGCTGGCGTTCGCTATGGGCGAAACTGGCTGCGGCTGAGCAGGGGAACGCACTCACCTTCGAGGCCACCGAGCAGAGCTCCCGGATCCGGGTCGAGGCCGACGGCCGGCTCCTCGCGGACGTCCACCGGCCGATCCGGCTGGTGCAGGTCTCGCTCCCCTCCGGAGTGTCGGACGGGACGGGCGTCATGGAGGTCGTCGTCCGCGCGTCCGGCGCCCTCGTGCGCGCCCGCGCCGCGAGCGTCTCGGTGGTCGGCCGCGGCTTCGGCTACGAGGCCGACGGCCACCCGGTCGGCCCGGTCCGCGCCCGCACCTGGACGGTGCACCCGGGCGCGTGGGGCCTGCTGCTCCCGGCGGCGTGAGGCGGGCGGTGGCGTACGCGTGCGGCGGGTGGCGGCGTCCGCGCGGGGCGGGCGGTGAAGCCCGTGTGAACTCCGGGTGAGCAGGCTCACGTTCGCCCCCGCCCCGACACCCGGCGCATCGCACCCGGAATGCGTCAACAGGCGCGAACCACAAGGCCAACCGTCGCGCACGGGAATTCCTCGGAGTCGAAATCCCCACCCGGTAAGGGGTTTTGTCTACGCGCGTTGCCGAACGATCGCCCGACAAACCCGGCATCCCTGGTTCCGGAAGCCTGTGCCAACTGCCCTAGACTCGAAGGCGTGCCACGTGGTGACGGAAGACTCAACCACGATCTTCTTCCCGGCGAGAAAGGCCCCCAGGACGCGTGTGGCGTCTTCGGTGTCTGGGCTCCCGGCGAGGAGGTCGCCAAGCTCACGTTCTTCGGCCTTTACGCCCTGCAGCACCGCGGTCAGGAATCCGCGGGCATCGCAGTGAGCAACGGCTCCCAGATTCTCGTCTTCAAGGACATGGGACTCGTCTCCCAGGTCTTCGACGAGGCCTCGCTGGGGTCGTTGCACGGGCATATCGCCGTCGGACATGCCCGCTACTCGACCACCGGTTCCTCGGTCTGGGAGAACGCCCAGCCGACCTTCCGGGCGACCGTGCACGGTTCGCTGGCCCTCGGGCACAACGGAAACCTGGTGAACACCGCCGAACTGGCGGCCATGGTCGCCGAACTCCCGGGCGAGGAGCACGTCTCCCGCTCCGGCCGGACCGCCGCGACCAACGACACCGACCTGGTGACCGCGCTGCTCGCCGGTCACCCGGACCTCTCCATCGAGGAGACGGCCAAGGTCGTGCTGCCCAAGGTCAAGGGCGCCTTCTCGCTCGTCTTCATGGACGAGCACACCCTCTACGCCGCCCGTGACCCGCAGGGCATCCGCCCGCTGGTGCTCGGCCGGCTGGAGCGCGGCTGGGTGGTCGCCTCCGAGACGGCGGCGCTGGACATCGTCGGCGCCTCCTTCATCCGCGAGGTCGAACCCGGCGAGCTCATCGCCGTCGACGAGAACGGCCTGCGCACCTCCCGCTTCGCCGAGGCGAAGCCCAAGGGCTGCGTGTTCGAGTACGTCTACCTGGCCCGCCCCGACACCAGCATCGCCGGCCGCAACGTCCACCTCTCCCGCGTGGAGATGGGCCGCCGGCTCGCCGAGGAGGCCCCGGTCGAGGCCGACCTGGTGATAGCGACGCCCGAGTCCGGCACCCCCGCCGCGATCGGCTACGCCGAGGCCAGCGGCATTCCGTACGGCTCCGGCCTGGTGAAGAACGCCTACGTCGGCCGCACCTTCATCCAGCCCAGCCAGACCATCCGTCAGCTCGGCATCCGGCTCAAGCTGAACCCGCTGCGCGAGGTCATCGCCGGCAAGCGCCTGGTCGTCGTCGACGACTCGATCGTGCGCGGCAACACCCAGCGCGCGCTGGTGCGCATGCTGCGCGAGGCCGGCGCGGCCGAGGTCCACATCCGGATCTCCTCGCCGCCGGTGAAGTGGCCGTGCTTCTTCGGCATCGACTTCGCCACCCGCGCGGAGCTGATCGCCAACGGGATGACGGTGGAGGAGATCGGCCGCACGCTCGGCGCCGACTCGCTCGCCTACATCTCGATCGACGGCATGATCGAGGCCACCAAGCAGCCCAAGGACCGGCTCTGCCGGGCCTGCTTCGACGGCGAGTACCCGATGGAGCTGCCGGACCCGGCGCTGCTCGGCAAGCTCCTGCTGGAGGCCGAGATCAAGGGCGGCCAGCAGCCGCCCGCCGTCCGCGGCAAGCCGACCGGCAGCGACCTGGACGGTGTCCAGTCCCTGCTCGGCGGAGCGGGCGCGGCCGACGCGCTGCGCCGCCCGTAACGAGTCCACGGTGGGGTCCCGCAGGCGGGGCCCCACCGCCGTTCCACCTCCCTTCGCTGTTCCAGCCAGCCCCACCAGACCCGAAAGGGCCGCACCGCAGTGACCTCCTCCCACCCGTCGCCCGCCAACACCCCTGACGGAGACGCTTCGCGTCACACCCCTGATGGCGCCACCTACGCCGCCGCCGGCGTCGACATCGAGGCGGGCGACCGCGCCGTCGAGCTCATGAAGCAGTGGGTGAAGAAGGCCAACCGCCCCGAGGTGGTCGGCGGCCTCGGCGGCTTCGCCGGGCTCTTCGACGCGTCCGCCTTCAAGAACTACGAGCGGCCGCTGCTGGCCTCGGCCACCGACGGCGTGGGGACCAAGGTGGCCATCGCCGCCGCCATGGACAAGCACGACACCATCGGCCACGACCTCGTCGGCATGGTCGTCGACGACCTCGTCGTGTGCGGCGCCGAGCCGCTGTTCATGACCGACTACATCTGCGTCGGCAAGGTCGTCCCGGAGCGCGTCGCCGCGATCGTCAAGGGCATCGCCGAGGGCTGCGCGCTGGCCGGCTGCGCCCTGGTCGGCGGCGAGACCGCCGAGCACCCGGGCCTGCTCGGCCCGGACGAGTACGACGTCGCGGGCGCCGGCACCGGCGTCGTCGAGGCGGACGCGCTGCTCGGCGCCGACCGCGTGCGGGCCGGCGACGTGGTGATCGCGATGGCCGCCTCGGGCCTGCACTCCAACGGCTACTCGCTGGTCCGCCACGTGCTGCTGAACCAGGCCGGCTGGAAGCTCGACCGCAAGGTCGAGGAGTTCGGCCGCACGCTCGGCGAGGAGCTGCTGGAGCCGACCCGGATCTACTCGCTGGACTGCCTGGCGCTCACCCGCGCCACCGAGGTCCACGCCTTCTCGCACGTCACCGGCGGCGGCCTGGCGGCCAACCTGGCCCGGGTCATCCCGGCCGGCCTGCACGCCCGCCTGGACCGCGGCACCTGGACCCCGCTGCCGGTGTTCCGGACCGTCGCCGAGGTCGGCAAGGTGGCCACCCTGGAGATCGAGAAGACGCTCAACATGGGCATCGGCATGGTCGCGGTCGTCCCGCCGCACTCGGTGGACGTCGTGCTGTCGCTCCTGGAGGACCGCGGCGTAGAGGCCTGGCTGCTGGGCGACGTCGTCGAGCGCACCGACGAGCACGAGGGCGGCGCGGCGCTCTACAACGCCTACGAGGGCTTCACGGCGGGCTGAGCCGCCACCTTGACGGCAGAGGGTCCCTCCGGCGTGCCGGAGGGACCCTCTCGCGTGCCGGGGCGTCCCCCGGGCGTCCACCGACCGGACCTGCCCGCGGGAACGCCGAAGACCGGCCCGGCGCCCTGGGGCGCCGGGCCGGTCCGGCAAAACTGCGGTTACGAGCGGCGGGAGGCCTGCGACGGCCCGGAGCCCGGCTCGGCGTCGTCCTCGTCGTCGAGGTCGGCGTAGCGAGCGGCGTACTCCGCGTACGGGTCGTCGTCCTCCTCCTCCTCGATCGGCTCAGGCTCGATCGAAGCGGTGGACGGCGATACGCCCAGCTCGTTGGACAGACGGTTAGCGTCGAACCCGCCGCTGTTGTACTTCAGCTCGCGGGCGACCTTCGTCTGCTTGGCCTTGGCCCGGCCGCGCCCCATGGGTCGACCCCCTCAACGATGGGGCTCACGGCCCCGAGTCTGACACGTGTTCATGATCAGGACCGGCCTGCCCGAATGGGAGGACCGTCCCTTGGAGCATTAACGGTACCTGTTTCCGCCGCTGGACGATACGTCGTCGGTGTGACGTGGCGCGCACTGACCGCACCCGCGACCAGGTCTTCCCAGGTCAAGGGAGGTTTTGCGGCGGTTTGCGCGCTGTCCGGAGGTGTCTGAGGTCCGTCGTTCCGGGTTCGATTATCCCCCCAAGGGGGACCTCGGATCACCCGTTCGGGCGCAGAAGTGAGAATCCGGTTCCACATTGTGATGCGCGGGGGACTGGGCCCCTCGCCCCCGGCCCGGCGGCCGGGCAAGGAGGGGGACTGGGCCGTCCCCCGCGCACCGGGTGACCGGATCGGCTCCGGACGGGACCGGATCAGCCGCGGCGGGCGCCCGGCAGCAGGACCGAGCGCAGCGCGCTGATCTCGCGCATCCGCTTCTCGGCCAGGCGGTCGGCGGCGACCGCCGGCGGGACGCCGTCGGCGGCGGCCCGGGTGAAGATCTCCAGGGTGGTGTCGAAGATCTTGGTGGCCTTGTTCTTGGCCCGCTCGAAGTTGAAGCCCTCGATCTCGTCGGCGACCTGGATCACACCGCCGGAGTTCACCAGGTAGTCCGGGGCGTAGAGGATGCCGCGGTCGGCGAGGTCCTTCTCGACGCCCGGGTGGGCCAGCTGGTTGTTGGCCGCGCCGCAGACGATCGAGGTGCCGAGCCCGCCCAGGGCGGCGACCGTGGCGTCGGTCAGCGCGCCGCCGAGCGCGCAGGGGGCGTAGACGTCCAGCTTCGCCTGGAGCAGGGCGGCGGTGTCGGCGACGACCTCCACCTCGGGGTGGGCGGCGCGGACGCGGTTGACGGCGGCCTCGGAGACGTCGGTGACGACGACGGTGGCGCCGTCCGCGACGAGGTGGCCGACCAGGTAGTGGCCGACCTTGCCGACGCCCGCGACGCCGACCCGCTTGCCGCGCAGGGTCGGCTGGCCCCAGCGGGCCTGGGCGGTGGCGCGCATGCCCTGGAAGACGCCGAAGGCGGTCAGGATGGAGGAGTCGCCGGCGCCGCCGTGCTCGGGCGAACGGCCGGTCACGAACTCGGTCTCGCGCGCGATGACGTCCATGTCCTGCACGTAGGTGCCCACGTCGCAGGCCGTGATGTAGCGGCCGCGCAGGGACTCGACGAAGCGGCCGTAGGCCCGGAGCATCGCCTCGTTCTTGTCCTTGTTCGGGTCGCCGATGATGACGGCCTTGCCACCGCCGAGGTCGAGCCCGGCCAGCGCGTTCTTGTAGGACATCCCGCGGGACAGGTTCAGCGCGTCCTCCAGGGCCGCCTCCTCGGAGGCGTACGGGAAGAAGCGGGTGCCGCCGAGGGCCGGGCCCAGCGCGGTGGAGTGGATGGCGATGATCGCCTTGAGTCCGGAGCTGCGGTCGTGGCAGAGGACGACCTGCTCGTGGCCGTCGCCGGGGGCGCCGTCCTGCTCGGTACGGAAGATCCTGCTGAGCACGCCGGGTGCGGGGTGCGTGGCGGATGTCTGTACGTCGGTCACTGTGGTGACTCCAGTATCGAAGGCCCGCTGCTGTGGTGCGGGCGCCTAAGGCGAAGCGTAGTCGCGTGCACGCCGCCGATCGGCCCTCTTGTCCGAGCTTGTGCCGGTTGTCCGAGGGGTGAGACGGGACGGCCTCGGAGTGCGGGCGCGAACTGTTCGAGGGCGCGCCCTCCCGGTGCCGGGCGCCGCGTGCGACCATGCAGGACGTGACCGTCGTCCGTACTTCCGTACAGCCGCCGTACGCCGCCCACCTGCGGGTCTACGAGCCGCTGGCCGCCTACCCGGAGCCCGAGCGGGCGCGCTGGCAGGCGTACGCGGCGGCGCACGGTCCGGACGCGGCGGAGGCCGCCCGGCCGGTGGCCGAGGCGGTGCTGACGGAGCAGCGGGAGGCGCTCGCCGAGCTGGTCGGGCGGACGCCCCGGGCACTGCCCGAGCGGGAGAGCGAGCGGGCTTACGTGCGGCTGGTGGACGGCGTCCTCTACGTCTGCCCGTGGGCGACCAGGCTGCGCAGCTGGCAGGCGCTGGAGGAGCTGCGGGCGGGGGCGCCGGTGGCGCTGCTGGACACCGCGGTGCCGCCGGTGGCGCGGGCGGCCGCGGAGGCGGACCGGGAGCGCTGGCAGGCCGAGCACCCGGACGCCCGGCCGTGGATCCTGACCAGCCGGTGGGAGGTGCCGGTGCGGTGGTTCCTGCCGTTCGGCGAGGAGGACCGCTGCTTCGTCCCGGCGGAAGCGGGGGACGAGGGGGAGAGGGCGGCGGCGCTGTTCTACCTGACGCCGATGGCGCAGGCGCGCCGGCGGGTGGCCCGGGCCTACCGGGCGTTGCGCGAGGCGGTTCCGGAGGGGGAACTGGTGCGGGGGGCGGAGCAGGTCGGGCGGTGGCTGGAGGAGTTCCATCCGCGCTCGCTGGTGGAGCTGGACTACGGGGGACTGGTGCATCTGCTGGGGGCGGAGCGGTTGTTGGCGGACCGTTCGGCGGGGGAGCTGGAGGACGGCCTGCGGGCGCTGCGGGCGGGGGACGCCGCGGAGGCGCTGCGGGTGTACGGGGAGCTGACGGTGCGCTGGCGGCGCGTGCTGGCGCTGCGGTACGCGAACTGACGTCCGACCGCCCGTGTATGACTGTAAGAGTCATGCGGCCCGCTCCACATGACGAAGGTCCCGGTTCGGGTCAATAGCCGTCGAACGTGACACTACTCACCGTTGACGCGAACTTACCCCTATGTGCAAAAATGGGACAACCAGCCCAACTTCACGTGAGCGTGCCCACTTTTGGGTGGTTCTGGAGTCGATGCGTGCTTTGCGGGGAAACGGAGGGTCTGGTCCCCTCGTAACCGGATGTCACTGTCGCGTAACTGTCCGCTATGGGGTGGTCCATCGCCATCCGTCGGCCTTGAACCCGTGAGGGGTCAATTTTGGCGGTTTGGTCGATAGGGCTGGACGGATGGTGTAGTTGTAGACACCAGGACAAGCCGTTCGTCCTATAACCGACTCGGCCCGTCTATGCCATTTCGGGCATCGCGGGCCAAGGTGCAGAATTTGAAGGATAGAACCGCCCTGGTTCGGTTCTCCCGAGGAGGCCGCTCATGACCGCTCGTACCCCTGATGCTGAGCCCCTGCTGACGCCGGCAGAGGTTGCCACCATGTTCCGCGTGGACCCGAAGACGGTCACCCGCTGGGCCAAGGCCGGCAAGCTGACGTCGATTCGCACGCTCGGCGGTCACCGCCGTTACCGCGAGGCGGAGGTGCGCGCACTGCTGGCCGGGATTCCCGCCCAGCGAACCGAGGCCTGATAGGCCAAAGGCTCTTTAAAGGGGCCGCTTACCGGACTCCGCCGGGTCCGGTAAGCGGCCCCTTTGCCATGCCTGCGGGCGGCCGCCGGTCTGTCGGAATGTTGAACTCCGGATAACGATTTGATGCTCATGGGGCGGGGGGGATTTACAGTGAATAACTGTACAATTTTACATATTAAATTAGTGACTTCATGGCGAGGTCGCGACGCGCCGGATGCCGGTGAAACGCGGGTGACGACCGTCACGCGCTCCATTGCTTGTGGTCTGGACCTGGTAGGGGGTAGGGGCGGTGCGGCCAAAACGCGAGAGGCCCGGAACCTGAACGGTTCCGGGCCTCTCGCACTGCGGCGATCCCGACGGGACTTGAACCCGCGACCTCCACCTTGACAGGGTGGCGAGCTAACCAACTTCTCCACGGGACC